>NZ_JBUYWT010000067.1:0-37279 GCF_055264925.1 Bradyrhizobium sp. KZN70725 | reverse complement strand
CAAGCACTTTCGCGCTATCGCGACCCGCTACGACAAACTCGCCAGAAACTTTCTCGCCGGCATCCACTTGGCCTCAGCTTTCATCTTGCTCAACTGAGGACAGGCTCTAGTCGATCAGCGGTTCTTTTGTGTTACGCCCGAATGGCTTCTCGGGGAGCATCGCATAAGTGAGACCAACCAGGTATATTTGGATTGGGCGAAGGAGCTCGCGTGCAAAGCGACCGTGCTCTGTCTCGACCGGGCTGGGGTTAAGCCCGAGCAAGTCGATCGGGTTTTGTTCGTCTCGACGACAGGGATAGCGACCCCCAGTCTCGACGTGGACCTGATCTTCAAAGTCGGGTTGCGACCAGACGTGGGACGGACGCCGATTTTTGGCCTCGGATGCGCTGGGGGAGCATCAGGAGTTAGTTTAGCAGGAGCCCTTTGCCGAGCAACCAACGAACGTATTCTCCTCGTTGCTGTGGAGCTGACTTCCCTTACATTCCAACCGAATGATCTCACGCCAAAGAACGTTGTCGCCTCAAGCCTCTTTGGAGATGGCGCTGCCGCCTTATTAATCGGGCCACCTGAAAGCGGTACTGGCAAGCTGGATATCGTGAGAAGTACGAGTTTGCTTCACCCGGACTCGACTTCCCTAATGGGCTGGCATTTTGGCGACTCCGGATTTGAAGTCGTGGTCTCCGAGCGCATTCCGTCGATGATTAGCGAATTGATGCCACGTGCAATGAGCTCGTTGCTCGCGGAGGCTGGCGTCCTTCCTGGCCAAGTAAGGAGCTTTATCTTTCATCCTGGCGGGAGAAAAGTATTGGAAGTTTGTGAGCGGGGCCTTGGCAGGTCCTCTGAGAGCTTTTTTTCCAGCTATGAGACACTTCGACTTCATGGAAATATGTCGAGCGCAACTGTGCTATTCGTGCTGGAACACGTGCTAGCGCATGAGGAGCAAGCGGCTGGATCATACGGTATCTTAGGCGCCTTCGGGCCAGGCTTCTCAGCCGAACTGACGCTACTGAAATGGGCTAACACGGAAGCAGCACAGCCAAAGCCCGTCCACCTCGAGCCGCCGGGCAACCAATTGCAGCGGTTTGCCTAGTCGTGATCGGCATCACTAAACTGTTCGCTTGGTGCTGTCGAGCGCTCGCGCGCCCGAGATGCTGCCGCTGGTCAGGTCTGCTCAACGGTACCCAGCAGCGTCCGCGAGACCGCTTGCAGTTACAGCATCGCTCCTGAACCGATCTGGCTGTCCCCTGTTAGGTAACCTCAGACGCCGATTTGATCAATTTCGAATCTTCGTCACGGTCTAGTCGCTCATGCACCGCCCTGATGGCCTTGAAGACCGGAAAGCGCTTTTGCTCGATTTTCAGGTACTCGTCCGTTCGATGGATGACGCCTTGCGAGTGCAATAATTCAAGCCCGCTCCTGGCGACACGCAACATGTCGCACATCACGTCCACCTTCACATCAGTCGCACGCAGAAATTCCTGCACTGTCCGCACCGCGACACGTGCCAAGATTGCTGGATCCGATTCATCCTTTGCGGCCAGAGTCCAGGCCTTCTCGGCAAAGCATGCCTTCAACGAAGAGGTCCGCCTCAGTTTGGGCACCATCCGGTCGGCATCGTCAGAGCACATCCCAGCTCAGTACACACTTCATTTGGGACGATTTTGTAGGTCCCATGATGCTACTCAAAATAGAATCTGTTCGTGCCGGCCCCGACTCAGCCCAGCCAGTGTTCCCGAAAAATGCAATCCGGCATCCTTGGCGCGTCCCTCTGGTGAGTGTGGCAGCGGGCTGGCCAATTTGGCTCTCTCTCAAGTCTCTAAGTGCGTCAGCTTGTCGACAGCTGAACCTAATAGAGCGAGAACAAAGAGCGACACTATCTGCTCGGGATTGCGACCGACTCAAACGGGAGGTGACATGGACCCATTCAACAGCATCAACCCATTCAACCAAGATCGCGCTGCTCACAACGCCGCGGAGCCACAACCGCAGCAGCAGCAAGCGGAGTTTGAGCCGTACTTGGATGAAGTGCCGCAGCTTGATACCCGTGCCGTCGCAAGGGTTCCTGTTTCACCAGATCACTACTATCCTCGTTTGTTCGACGAAGACCGTAGACTCACCGAGGCGTTGGAACTTGTGCACCATAGGGCCCAAGGTCCTCATCCCGAAGACGCAGTTGCCAGACGCCTCGGGGGCGCCGCCGCGCAGCACAGCGCGCCGCGAGAAGCTTTAAGTTGGCCGAAGGAGCTGACTGCGGAACATCACGATCAGGATCCGCTGCGAGGGATGATGGGCGAAGCAATCCCAGCACCGTCTCTCAACCCAACCGCGCGCGATCACCAGGCATCGGATCCCGGAGAAGCCGTTCGTCACTTCAACTGGAGCGACGGTTACCAGCCGGCTGCGAATGAACGGACGGGGAGCGCCTCCCTTTCAAGTCACGCGGCCCTCATGGGTGAGGATTTCAGCGGGCAGTTGAGTCCTGCGAAGAGGCAGAGGACGCTAAGCCATGCGGAACTGGATGCTATTGAGCGCCAGCTGAGCGAGCCGGGCAATTCAATGGCTCGTGTGCTGATGGAAAGCGCCGGAGCACCGTCGCCTTTCGGGCCAGCGGTCGGTTCGCCATTGGTCCTTCCTGAGGAAGGTTACGATCAGGATCAGCTGTGGGCGATGGCGGAAGACGCCGGCCCATCATCGTCTCTCGAGCCAACCGCGCGCCATCAGCAGACCCTGGATTTAGGAGCGGTCGTTCGTCCCTTCAACTTCCGGCAGGGCGACCAGCACGCGTCGGCTGCGCTTGACGGTAGCAGCATCCCGCCGAGCCAGGACAGCCGACCTAACAGTTTCGTGGTTCACACTGACCGCTACACCGCGCTGTTCGTGCCCGCGGCGACGATGAGGCGAAGCAGCCCACTCAATCCGCCAGGCGCTGCCATGCGTCCCGGCTTTCGACCGGAAGGCCTTCCGAACCCCAGTGCGCAACCGGCGAATCGGGCCTCGCAAGCGCAGCTTGGACGGTCGACGGAAAATGCCGCTCCGGCGTCCTCCAGGGCTGAGACGACGTCCCCTGCGGTCCGCGAGATTTATGCTGCATCATGGGCCGCTCCCGAGGGCTTTTCGCACGGCACCCAACCCGCCCCGGACACGATGCTCTCGAAGCTCGGCCGCTGGGGCCTCTTGCCGGACGCGGCGCAGCCGTCAAAACAGTACGACATTCGTGGCGAGCGCTACACCGCCCTCTTGGGCCCGGGAGGGCCCAATGACGTTCGGCTCATCCATCACCCCACGAATGGAGACGCCGACAGACACTCCCGACGCTAGCAGCCCGTCCAATTGGCGACCTTTGTGGGCGGTGTAGATGAGCGCTACCCGTCCCGATGAACTTGCGCGCGTCATCGCTCAGCGTCTCCTCGTTCAGCCGAACGGCCATCGCCTCTTGTTATTGAAGAGCCGGCCGTCAAAGCTGCGAAGAAAAAACCTACGGTGTTCTTGACGGAACGTTTGGCGGCATTGCCCTTCGTAAGGCCTTCCTCAAGCCCCGAAATAAAGGAAGCATCCTCGGAGTAAAGAGGCTGCTTCCTGCCTCCCATTGAAACCCCGGTCGATTGCACTGGTGCCAACTGATGACGACGGGTCTGATGGTGCAGCAACCCCAGATGCACATCTTGGTTGTGGCCTTCCGCAACTCTTCTGGCCAACGCCCTGCTGCGGCGTTGTCGATCCGCCTCTAGTCTATCGGTGGCGTATCTTCGGGATCGGCAATGGCCGGAATACCGAGCGCGATCGCCATCGCTTTAGCGCCGACCGACGACTTCCGCAGCTGAGCCCGTGCTGCGCCGACGTTGCCGCCAACGCCAGTGTCCTGGTTATAGTTCTTGACATCAGCATCCAGCGCCTCCGCGGAAAGCCGGCCAGCAATGCCCTTCCTATTTCTTTGAGGCAGATACTCGCTGAAACCTCTGAGAGCAGTGCATAGATCCTCCCGACTACGCCACCGACGCTCGCTCGGTTCGCTGAGATCCTGATCCGACAGCAGCAGCAGCACCGAAAACAATGCAGAGATCGAAGAAAAATCGAAATCGTGGTGGATGCGCGATTAGACGACCCTACCGATTCTTGCAGATGATTTGCGGGACTTAGGTCAGTTAGCTTGCTGGGTGTTAGTCGCTTTTGGGGATATTTCAGTGTTGATTGTTGAAACCATTTTGAAGCCAGACCGCTTTGGCGGCATCGGACTTTTCTCTGCTACTCTTTTACCTAAAGGCACATTAGTTTGGATTCATAATCCAATCGTTGACATTGCCGTGACGCCTGAACAGTACGAAGCCCTCCCTCCAACATTTCAAGCTTTACTTGACAAGCATGCCTATCCAAGAGATCGCGATGTTGATGATGGTGTTGTAGAGTACAATGCTGACAATGCCCGTTTCATGAATCACAGCAGTCAGCCAAACACATATCAAGGCGATCATTGCCGAATTTTCACAGCCCGTGACGTACAACCCGGTGAAGAACTGACCTGCGATTACCTGTCTTTCGATCCAAGGTGCGACTTATCGTGGGTTAAAGAGCTAGCGCCGAATCCTGGAGCCGGAAGGCGCCAGGTGGCGTTGGATTGAGTTTGCGGTCTGGCGACGTTGATTCCGTCGGCAAATTTACACCGGGGAGAGTTTCGGCAGCTCTTGTCCCCATCGAGACGACCCGAGTTGAAGATCATCGTGAGCGCGGTCTTGTTCGACGTCCCTCGGCCGCGCACGAACGCGCTTTCGATGACGTTGGTCCCCTCTACGCGGAGTTCACTACATCTGTTGTGCCAACCTAAGGCTTCGTTACTGACTCGCTTTTTTACTCGCTAATGTCCGCAACGCGTCCTGGCAGCGAAAACACTGGGCTGCTGTTACGATTCCCCCCGTGAGTCTTTAAGGGAATTGGTGCGGCGTTCATGCAAAGCAGACCGCGGGAGCGGACGCTGCTGCCCCAACTGCCTCGACGACTTGGTTGACAAGAGCAGCCCGGTTCGCGTGATCGACGTATTTGTCGATGCGCTCGGCTGAGATAGGCTTTGAGGTTGCGGAGCCGGCGGCGGTTGGCCATCGTACCATCCCTCGGCGCTCCTCAGGCTTTACATTTACGGCTATCTAAACCCGGATGCAGTCGGGCCGGCGGCTGGAACGAGAGGCCGGGCAATGTCGACGTGATGTGGCTGCTGGTTCGGCTCGCTCCCGATCACAGACGATTGCGGACTTCCGCAAGGACGACGGCCTGGCGCTGCGCAAGGTGTGTGCGAGCTTCGTCGAACTCTGCCAAGAAACGGGCCATCTGGCGGCGGCCAGCCGTCGCCATCGACGGTAGCAAGTTCAAGGCCGCGAACAACCCGGACAGGAACTTCACGCGCGCGAAGATGGAGCGACGGCGTGCTCTGTTGGAGGAGAGCGGCACGCTATCTGAGCCAAACACGGCCGAAGCCAAGAGCCGACAAGCCGCCGACCACGAAGGTGACGAGGCTTTCCCACAAGCTGACAAAGCCGAAGGAAGGAAATGGACATGCTTGCTTTCTGCGAGAAGCAAATGCTTGCTTCACCAAGTGACCTGCCACTGAAGTTTCATCCAGCAGCGGTTAGGTACGCCAAGTGGCTTGCAGTGAGACTGAAGTTTGGACCACCGAGAACTAGAGTTTTGCGCCTTGGTCACGTTGGCGGGCGGTTGCGCCGACTGGTTTTGCAGCAAAATCGGCGGTCGATCGCCGATCGCCCCGTGAGCGACAGGTCCGCCATTGCAGCCACCGCACTTTATTGGCATCGGCGAGGTGTTGATGTGGAGCTTTGAGTGCAAACTCGGCGCTCCCCCCGCCTCATTCCGACCGAAAGGCCGAGCCGAGGCAGAGGAAGCAGCATGACGAGGAGATCGTCGCATCCTTGCCGGGAGTGAAACGGATCGTCCTCGCCGCGCTGCTCACAGAAGCCTTCGATGCCCTGCAGCAACGTGACTATGCCGCCTTGCGTAGTTTGACAGGAGTCGCGCCAGTCACCAAGCGCTCGGGTAGGAGCTGCCTTGGATAGAAGGCAGGCTCCGCGCTTTTTGTCTTTATTCCTGCATAGTGACGTTTGGCATGCGAGCTGCTGAGAGGCTCATCGGCTTGGCTGTTTATCTTCACGCGTCTCCAGACAGGTCAAGCTTGGCGTAGAAAAACTCGGCGCGGGTGGTGCCTCCACACACCCGCGCGTCTTTTTCCGTTAACCCCAGGCCGCGGCTTGGCCAAAGACGCTGTGGAGACCATTCCATGAACGTGAAGCCTTCCGAACGTGGCGAGTGTCTGCGCCCGTTGCCAGACTAGCGCCTTGACTTCGGTTTCCACCAGCGCCTCGCGCTGCAGTTGCCGGCATAACGCTTCAGTTGCGACCCGGGTAGTATTTGTATTTTATCGGTGTTCAGCTCGACGCTTTTTGCAACCTCGCCGCCAAACCATTCACTAAACTGAACTGGAATGATCCGAATGTTCTTTCGGCAGGCAGCCGACTGCAGCATCGCCTGAAGCGTCGTGCAGTTGTTTTTCAAGACCGCCCGTTCGCCCGCCGGAATGACAGACTTTGCAAAAACCGTAACTGTTTTTGCAGAGGCTGTAATCTTGCGTGGAAATGCAACGCAGCGGAAGCCATCCATGCCGTAGACGCATCTCATCTTTCGAAGCTCGATAGGCTGCCCAATGAACTGGGCGGGATCGGCACAAATGTCGTTCCACTCAACAAGCCGAAAATCATTCACGGTGGAAGTCACAACGAACCTGTTAGTGATCTCTGTTTCCGGCGAGCGAGGTACGTCGGCAGCGAGCGCGGGCCGCGGCGAACAGAGCGTGATTGCAGCTCCAAAAGAACACCATAGCAATCTACTGAATCGCACATTCGACATCAAAGCTAGCCCTTGTTTTGTATTAAGAATTCGCATCGTCACAACGGAGTATTTCGACTGAGCGGGTTGTGCATGAGCAAGAACCACACCAACGTTCTACGGCAGAGGCGACGAAGCGGCACGCCGCAGATGCGCAGTACAATCTATTATGTCTGACGACCTCACATCGCGCTGCGTCCCCTACACTCAGCCTCTTTCGACACTTGATGTAAGCGATTTAACGTGCGAGCTGCTCGACGAACCAGCAGCGTTTTTGTGCAAGGTCGCAGGACTAAACCGGCTCGGAAGCACAGTGCATAGCCACCCTAAGACTACTGAAGCGGCCGACCGCGTCGAGTGACACCTCACTTCGCGTGAACACTGGGAAAAGAGTCACTTCAAGGTCACGGCCCGATGGTTGACTTCGAAGTTTAAGCCGCCTTAAGACGAGGTTATCTCAACGCCGTATTGGACGATGGTTCGCATGGTCCCGCCGGCCTATTCCCAGGGCACGCCGCAAAGGGGCTCCAGCCACTGCCGCTGCTTTTCCAGAGCTCGTCCGCAGCGCGCGAGCGTTTCTCCAGAGCCTCGGCCTCGCCAGGATGGCCGAATCCGTTGCGCGCATTCGCGCATGGCTTTGTCCAGCGCTGCCTGCCCGAAGCCATTGACTTGTCGCGCCGTTCGCGACCCGTTGCGTCGAGGCTTCCTTCCCGCAGGCGCTCGGTCCTTGGGCCCCCAATGTTCCTTTGGAATTCAGCTGGATCTCCGGCTCACGCTCGGTGATCATGCGAGCCGGAGTCGGACGGCCGCTCGATCCCACCCGACGCTTGAGGCGCTCTAGACGATGTCGGAAGATCGTCAGCGTTGATGCAAATGCTGCTTGCCCTCGAGAGAGTTCGCTCCGACATCCCGCGCGGAAGTCAGCACCGGCGTTCAAGCAGGCTAGCCTCGATCGTAAGCGCCAGCCTCTCGTCGAGGAAACCTGGATTGAAATAACGAGATCTCATTGCTGTGTAGCACGCGGGCGAAATGCATTGCATCAGAACTTCACATTGAAGGTGGCATTCAGTCCGTTCTGGGTGATGCCTGAACCGAACTGACCCTGGTAGGCGATGCCAAGGGTGCTGTTGTTCGAAAGGCGGAAATCCAGGCCGGATTCGACGAGTGCGAGATCCTTGCCAATCGATACGCCTGAAGCTGCAAAAGCGCTGGAACCAGCAACAAAGCTCGCGGTCGACAGCGGAATGAGGTCGCCTATGGCATGACGCCAGCCAATATCGGCTCGCGCAGTCGTGGCGATCTGGCCAAGTTGAAAACGGGTGGTCGCGTAGACGCCGAGCGTGGAGAGCGTCGTATCCATCGTGCCAGCGCGAACATTAAGCGCCGCCCCGTTCAACCCCCTTTCGAAAATCCCATCGGTCGCGACTCGAAGATGGGCGAGATTGGCATAGGGCTCGATGACGGAAGACTTGCCGAGAGCGACTTTGTACCCGAGTTCTCCAAAAATCTGGAACGTGCCTGCATCGTAATCCGAGATCAAGTTGTCGTTGAAGCCCGGGAACCGAACGTTGCGGCTCATCTCAAGATCGTGCCATGTATAGGCAAGGCCTGAGCGGAAGGCGATGGCCCCTTCCGGCACGGTCCACTCGGTGCCGGCATAGGTCCCGAACGTGTAATTGTCGCTGCGGCCTGACGAGGAAGCAGCGCCAACCTTGAAAGTGGAACGGCTATAGCCCGCAAGGACACCGACGCGCCAGTCATCAAATACCGGCGTGTCGATCCCGGTCATGAGGCCGCTGATGGTGGATCTGGTGCTCGCACCATTGCTATCACCCGATTGGGTCGTCCATCCGCCAAAGGCAGAAGCCCAGGCTGCATACCCCTGCAGGTCATAAGAGGGCAGGCCAGAAGAAACCGGGCCGACCAGGCCGGTGGCAGAGGCAGAACTGCCGTCTCGCCTCGGCTCAGGACCATAACCCATCACCGCCATCGCTGAGGTTGGCGCGCCGCCAAACGCCTGTTCGAGACGGTTGTAGACTGCCGAACGCGCATAGTAGCTGTCATTGACACGTCTGCCCTGCTCCGACGCATAGATGGACGGAGAAAGTTGACGCAGCCCAGATGTCACCGCCGTGCCGTCCGGCGCGGAAAAGTCGAACGCCGCGACGAGCGGGTGCAGCCCTATAGCCGCGTTGCCAGCTACTCGATCGAGCGCCGCGCCCACCTGGCGGCTGTTGGCGTCGGCTCCATAACGCGAATAGGCATCGGATGGGCGGGAGAGCGTCAAGGCGTAGGTGTTGTCGCCTTGAGCCGTTGCACTCGCCAGCAAGGTTGGCGATTGCAGGGCTGTCGTCACGTTCGCGAACGAGCCTGTGAGATTTGTTGCATTCAGCCACTGATCGGAGGAGACGTTAAAGCCGCTACCATACCAGCCACGCTGCGGGGTGATCGTGAGTGTACCGTCGAGCGTTGCATTGCCGTTCACGATGAGGCGGCTGAACGCGCCAGTATCGTTTACGGCGACCTGCAAGCGACCGGTCGAGGTTTGCAGATAGTCGCCATTCACCTTGATGCTGTTGTCCAGACCGTTGATGAGGGGCGCGACAGCACCGCTATTGGTGAAGCGACCACTGGCATTGAGCAGATAACTGCCGTTGCCTGATAGGGTTGCACCTTGCGCGACACTTGCGTCGTACACCTCGTGATTGCCAGCCAATGTCGTGGCGCCACCGGCGAACTGCAGCGAAAGATTGTTACGTCCGACGATATTACCGTCGTAGCGGGTTACAAAATTTGCGTCTGGCTCCTGCGTTGAGTGACCGTTCGCATCAGGCTTCAACCCGAACGTTAATTTGGTCAGACGCGGAGCACCGTTCTCGTCAAGCTGGTTGTAGTCAGACAAGATGTCCCCCGACAATGCAGAGCCACGCATCACATTGATCTCGCCGACGTAACCGTTTTTCGACATGTACATCGCTGCATGATTGCCGGCCAGGCGCCCGGTCAGATCGAACTTGCTGACGAGCGGACCTGCGATTTCGCTCAGCATCGGGGCTTGGTTATCGCCAATCGTGCGAATATACGAGCCACGATATTCATAGTAGTTGCCCATCGCATTGTTGCCAAAGTCGAAACTTGCCGCGATGCCATGCTCACCGAGAGCCTGCACATCGCCACGCTGAGTCAGTGTGTGATCCTTGCCATAGGCGAACATAACACCGCGCCCATACGCGCCGTCGGCGTACACACGGGTCCCGGGCGGAATAGCGATCTGATTGTTTTCGCCGTCGACGCGGATGCCGGAGCCCCCTGCTCCTTTCGAAAGCAGGTCGGCGCGCTGGACCACAGTGTTGCCGCTGCCATAGACGTGCAGTCCCAGTCCGAGAGTAGCCGTATTGTACGTATTTGGCAGATAGGCGGTACCCTCAGCATTCCGAGCGAAGAACGGATTGTCGTTTATCAGATCGCGACCGGTGCCATAGATGGAGTAACCAAATAGACCACGCCGATCAATGCTTTGGCCGATGTCCTGGAAGGCGGCGATCTCCGCCTCCATCGGGGCGGTGTAGTTCCGGTATTGCTGGTGGCTCAACAGGCTGTTCTTAAGCTCGCTATGCGAGACAAAGGGGACATCCAGCCGGCCGTCCTCAGTCATCACTCGAACCGGAATACCTGGCATGGCACCGGCCAGCACTTCACTCACATGCTTCCCGGCAAAATAGCCCCGATCGTGGCGCAGGTCGAAAACGTCCCCAGCTGGCGGGTTCACGCACAACGAGCAATAGATCACCTGCCCCGGCCTGGCTTGTTTGCCGTTGTCGTCATACAAATGGTTAGTCCAGGCATTTATCGCCATAGGGAAGTACGGTGATATCGGCTCGGTGCGCCAACCATCATAGCCATCAATGGTACCGGTCATTCCCAGCTGATGAGCGAACTCATGAATCATAACAGGTGCCAGGCCGATCTTCGGCGTCATTGGCAATTGCGAAGGAATGTATGCTTCGGATGAAAATCCCATTTCGCCGATCGCAATCATACCATGTGCGCCATGGTTCAACTCGCCCGGATTCTGACCGGTGACTGCCGCCTGCACCTTGTTCTCGCCATCAGGCGAGCTCTGGACTGAGGCCCATGCCGTGTTGCCCTGAATTCCGCCGATGTTGACGACGGCCGGCGACTGCCCGGGTTTGACCCTTATGATTTCGGCCCAATAGCGGATCGCTGCGAGCGAATGGTCCGTTTCCCATTGCGCTAGATCCCGAGCTGAATACGCCGGCTCGCTACCTCCGCCACAACAGAAAGGGCCATCTCCGGGACCGAATATCCGTGCTCGGATAAAGGACACGCCGTTCGAATCCCTAACATCGTAAGTTTCAACCGCTCTACTGGGAGAATCCAGCAAGGCACTAGCCGCAAGCACGATGGTCGTAATTGTCTTCGTCTTCATTTACAGATTCTGTTCGAGGTCTTGATTGCCGGCGTGCTTCGCCGTCCAACTTGGAGCGCGCGTGCACGCAGATGCGCCAGCGAAGCGCAGCCGTCATTGATCGGACATCGGCCTTGCGCCTTCGTAGCCCGAGTCTGAAGGCAGAACTTCAATTCAAAAGGAAGGCTAGCTCTCTGCAGGGAAGCCAGCCTTGATGAAGTCAAGTCAACTCACAAATATGTCCCTCATTGCTGGTGACTTTGATTTCAACTTCCTCAAGCTCAAGCTCTGGCACTTCACGCTTGCCATTTGCGATCCGCCGAGCCGCGGCTCGCCCGAGCGAAGATGACCGCCCGATGCTTCGCGGCCGTGGCCGATGTCGAGCGTTTTCATGGGCCCCGTTAACAATGCGAGCTCCTATTGTCTTTTGATCGCAGACAGATCCTGCATTCTGCAGCGCCAATCCCGACAAAAGCAGGCGACTGCACGCAACTAACAAGCAGCGGAGCAAAAGCCGGGCCAAATCGCCTGATGCCTTCGCCGTGCGCAAACAGATGAACGCAGCAACGCCGCGCGGCGGCCCTTCGCGTGAAAACGGGCGATGCCTGTGCGTCGCCCGCCAATGTTGTCGCAAACTCGCCATTGCACAGGAGCAAAAGGACTGCCACGCCCGACAATTGCAGCGCGCCCTGTTCATCTTTGCTGGCGATCGCCGTGATCGGTTCAAGGTTTGAATGGGGCGTAAGAGGCAGGCATTTTTGTTGCACTCATCGTCGCGAGCTTCGCCCTGGCATGCGTCAGGCAGATGTAGAGCACCGGGACGTAAGCCCGGCCACCTCAAGCTAGACGACGTGTAGGGCAACTGAAATGCAGCGTGCGCGACCTGACTGGTCGAAATGCTCGGCCGGCGATCGAGCTCCAGACGGATCGAGGATGGCTAGGCAGTTTACTGGGAAGAAGCCGGAGCCCGTCCTCTTTCCGGCAGACGAACGCTTGACCGGCCGCGCTGTGTGGGGAGCAACCATCGGCAATATTCTCGAGTTATACGACTTCGGAACCTATAGCTGTTTCGCCATCCAGATCGGTCATGCATTCTTCCCGGCAAGCGACCCGTTGCCAGCCTCATGCTGCCGCTCGCAACCTTCGGCGCTGATTTGTGACCACGCCGATCGGGGCATCCTGCTCGGCTCGCCGGCGCTTCCAATAGAACAAAGCCGTCCGCCATTGTCTTGTACGAGCATGGCAGAGTCCTTTGGCAACTCCTTTACTGTTGTCGCCGTGACGGCAGACAATGTCTCGGCGGACGGGCCAGAGCGGCGAATCTGGATCGCATTCGCCAAACCGAGCCAGGCTTCGAGATTAGTGCTCACCGCTGCCCCCCGAAGGTTGGACATCGGTGGTTGTGGACATGGAATTGACGGACAAACAGCGACGAACGTTCGAGGAACTTAACGTCAAGCTCGGCGATGTTTACCGATTGAGGAAGTATAGCCTGCTGCATCGCAGCTACCTATTCAACGCTTGCGCCGTTTGCTCTCAGCCTGTTCGCGGCCTTAAGCTGGTCTGCGATGTGATCGGAGATGTCGCCGATTTCAGCTTGCAAGTCGGCCTGGATGTTCGGAAACCGAGCCCGTAATAGCGAGACTCAGCCCGTTCGTTGAATATCTCAAGTGCGGCCCGAATCGAGCTCCTCTGGAGCGATCGGGCCATCATAGCGGGAACACCCTGGAGCGCGCGGGGCTGGCGTTGCTGGTGACCATGATCATCATCGGCGCGCCGATCATCGCGTTCCGGCAATTCTGGCGCCGGCGCCGCCGACGGCGATCATGGGCGCGATGATCGCGCTGTCGACATTGATACCGACGCCGACGATCCTCATCCTGCTGGTGCCGGTGTTGGTGCCGCCAGCGCTGGCCCGCTCGCACGCAGCCCCTTAGGCTGAAAGTGTCAACGGTCGTTTATAAGACCGATGCGGCGAATAGCGGCGACTCTTATCGAGTCTGCCAATTCTTTGGGAAAGCCCTTGGGGAGGTCCTTTATCACTTTCGCAAAGGCTGCCTCGAAGTTTTCGACGAGATCCTCAAAGATTGCGTGGACTACGGCCGGCCCAACGCCGGAGATTTCGGCGGTCTGTAGGAAATGACGCGGCAAAATATCAGTCATTCCATAGTGGCGATTTTTGCCGACCGACATTGCAAGTTTAAAAGCTTTGCGCTGAATTTGTCCGGCGTCGAGGCTTGGTTGCGCGCTCAAGACATCATAAAGCGGCGTGAGCCGAAAGCGCCCGCCGGGGCTCAGGAATAGGCTAAAATTCTTAGCGTGTCCGTCGGTTGCGCCGATGAGCCAGAACACGATGCTGGCCCGCAAAAATGTCGCGATGTCTTCGGTCGGTTCATCGCTACCCTTGAGCAGTTGCAGGATGTCTTTCATGCCGGGGCCGCCATCCGATTGATATTTCCGGGTGGTGGGTACGGATAGAGCCTGGCAGCAATCTTCCTGAGGAAGGCGCAGCAACCTTTTATCATTGGTCCAGCGCCTATCGAAGCGCTCGACAATCAACGTGCGGCGACCACCAAAATCAGCGATCTCGACGTTCGCCGTTGGTACGCCAAGCGCGGCCAGCAGCTTAAGGCAGAAATATTCGTTCTCGACGCTGTTCGAGAGATCGATCCCGTTCGGCAAACGACCGATTTGCGGTTTGAGAATGTGCGTCGTCGCCGTGGTACCAGTCGGCTTGTACCATTTGCCATCTCGCCGCAGCAGGGCGGTCTTCTCCTGGGCACCAGCGATGGAAATCCGGAAATCGTCGTCTTCCCCCATCCCAAGTGGAGCGCTCGCAAGGTTCTTGATGATGGCGGCGACATCGCGGTCGGTGACAGCCTTCCCTTCGATCGTACCGGCAGGTCCAGGATCGACACGCTGTGGAAGAAACTGGAGCGCACCAACGCAATCATGCCCGAGTGCAAAGAGCATGCTGTAGGCGTCGGTACCTTTTGCCCCCACCCGCTCCGCGACTCGTTTGCGTATCTGTTCGCTATCGGGCAACAGGTTGTCAAACACGGCGATTACAGGTGCGCCGATATAGCGGTCTTCGCGCAAGGGCAGCGATAGCGAGATTGGGAAGGTCGATTTCCAGGAGAGCCATTGCGGAGCGTAACGAAAGTCGATCGCACCGCTGGACTCGCGCCGGAGCATGCCTGCCAGGCGTGCGTTGACGAACACATTCAGGGGCGCGTTTGCTGGAGGCCGGCCCATCAGAAAATGTCCTCGATGTCAGTCGAGGTGGCCTTGCTGCGGGTACGGACCACCAGTTCAAGATTGAGCGCGGCCAACGCCTCCATGAGGGTGTGGAGCTGAATGGCAGGCTCGCCCGCTTCCAGTCGGGATACGGTGCCCTGACGCAGATGGATCTGCTTTCCTAAGCCTGACTGGGTAAGTCCGGCCTGTCGGCGGGCCCGCCGTAGAATAGCGCCGAGTTGCTTTTCCGTACGAGCAATATGCTGCGTCATGTGAATCTCCGCGTTCAATATACGCGAATCCGTATAGATTGTCAATATACGCGAACCCGTATATTATAGCTGTATACGCGTATGCGTATATAACACAGATATACGCGATCGCGTATCGGCTATTCTCGATTGCGGGCCGTGCGGGGTGGTGCTTGGCAAGTCAGTGTTCGGCAACATTCCAAAATGTCATCGATCGCCGCCATCAATGCTGCCGTACTCGAGGCGTGCTTATCCGTCGTGCCAGATGGTCGCAAAGACGCATCCGCTGTTGGGATCGAAAAATGCGGCTTGCTCGTCCTTCTTGATCTCCTTGCGCTTGGCCCGAAGCAACTGAGCAAGACAGCGTCCCTCACCCGCATTGACCAGAAAGTGGCCGGTCGGTTTGTCCTTGGGGCCGCGTTCGGGTTCGACGACAGGAAATTGCAGCATGCCGAGGATGCGATACTGGCGGCGAGAGCTTCGACTTCAGCCTTTCGAATTTGGCATCTTACGAGCATTCTTGGGCGACTTCTTCAGTTTGCCCCGCGGCACCATCACGACGGGCTGCGGCGGAGGTCTTGGTTCTGTTGTTTTTCTCCTTAAGACTGAGTTGTGCGCGGCAAAAAGCCGCCATAACCCCTGCCTCGCAGCGCGTAGCGAGGTGTGCAAGGCGCAAGGGCTGAAGGAAGTTGGAACAACTTTTTTAGGTCACCGCGCGGAGCGTGGGGGAGCCAAAACCGAAGGCCTGCGCCGCGCCGGAAGGGCCGCGCCCCTAAGCTGCTGCCGCGGCAGCGGCGATACAGTGCTTTAGAGTACTAAAGGCGCGCAGGGCTTGAGAATAGAAGTATTTCCAAAGCCTCGGGGAGAGTGGTGCTCCGGCGGCACCGGCCTTTGAGCGGCACCCGTCTAACGCGGCAGCGATAGCGACGGCGGCTGGCCGCCGGCCCTCTTCAGCGAGTGCCCCCGGCGAGGAGAACCTAATGTCTTCGCGAGTGATCGCGACCCGAAGGGCCGAGACAGCATGCTCGGTGAGCTGGAGCATAGACGAGGTCGTCGCTGCGTATAATGGCGATCTGCGCAGCGCCCTCAAGGTCCTCTTGCTCGCCATGAGCAGTTGGAGCACATTCTGAACTGTTTGAACGCCGAATTGAACGAGCATATGCAGCGGCATCATCGACAGCAGACGTTGCATTAGCCGGCGAAGTTCGAGTTTGGACCCCCGATCCGGCCTAAGCTTTTCGGCGGCAAATGATCTTACTTCGCGCCACCTCAGGCGGGCGCGGCGCCGCGACATCGCGGCATGTCTTCGGCTGGTGGACCGCTGCGGGACGCCGGCGGCGGCGTTCAGGTGAGCTCAATGGCCGGCCGAGTTTTGGCCGACGAGATGCGGACGGAAATCAACATGGTTCACTGCACAGCGGCGCCGGAGCCACGCATCCCCATTCATCAGAACTTCACGTTGAAGGTGGCATTCAGTCCGTTCTGGGTAATGCCTGAACCGAACTGACCCTGGTAGGCGATGCCAAGGCTGCCGTTGCTCGAAAGCTGGAAGTCCAAACCGGATTCGACGAGTGCCACGTCCTTGCCAATGGATAGGCCTGAAGCTGCAAAAGGGCTGGATCCAGCAGCAAAGCCGGCTGTCGACAGCGGAATGAGGTCGCCTATGGCATGACGCCAACCAATATCGGCTCGCGCAATCGTGGCTATCTGGCCAAGTTGAAAACGGGCGCTCGCGTAGACGCCGAGAGTGGAGAGCGTCGTATCCATCGTGTCAGCGTGAACACTAAGCGCCGCTCCGTTCAGTCCCCTCTCGCTAAAGCTATCCGTCGCCGCGCGAACATGGGCGAGACTGGCATAGGGCTCGATCACCGAATACTTGCCGAGATGGACTTTATAGCCAAGTTCTCCAAAAATCTGGAACGTGCCTGCATCGTAATCCGAGATCAAGTTGTCGTTGAAGCCCGGGAACCGAACGTTGCGGCTCATCTCAAGATCGTGCCATGTATAGGCAAGGCCTGAGCGGAAGGCGATGGCCCCTTCTGGCACGATCCACTCGGTGCCGGCATAGGTCCCGAACGTGTAATTGTCGCTGCGGCCTGACGAGGAAGCAGCGCCAACCTTGAAAGTGGAACGGCTATAGCCCGCAAGCACACCGACGCGCCAGTCATCAAATACCGGCGTGTCGATCCCGGTCATGAGGCCGCTGATGGTGGATCTGGTGCTCGCACCATTGCTATCGCCCGATTGGGTCGTCCATCCGCCAAAGGCAGAAGCCCAGGTTGCATACCCCTGCAGGTCATAAGAGGGCAGGCCGGAAGAAGCCGGGCCGACCAGGCCTGTGGCAGAGGCAGAATTGCCGCGCGACCTGTTCTGCTCAGGACCATAACCCATCACCGCCATCGCTGAGGTTGACGCACCGCCAAACGCCTGTTCGAGACGGTTGTAGACTGCCGAACGCGCATAGTAGCTGTCATTGACACGTCTGCCCTGCTCCGACGCATAGATGGACGGAGAAAGTTGACGCAGCCCAGATGTCACCGCCGTGCCGTCCGGCGCGGAAAAGTCGAGCGCCGCGACGAGCGGGTGCAGCCCTACAGCCGCGCTGCCAGCTACTCGATCGAGCGCCGCGCCCACCTGGCGGCTGTTGGCGTCGGTCCCATAACGCGAATAGGCATCGGATGGGCGGGAGAGTGTCAAGGCGTAGGTGTTGTCGCCTTGAGCCGTTGCACTCGCCAGCAAGGTTGGCGATTGCAGGGCTGTCGTCACGTTCGCGAACGAGCCCGTAAGATTTGTTGCATTTAGCCACTGATCGGAGGAGACGTTAAAGCCATTACCATACCAGCCACGCTGCGGGGTGATCGTGAGCGTACCGTCGAGCGTCGCATTGCCATTCACGATGAGATGGCTGAACGCGCCAGCATCGTTTACGGCGACCTGCAAGCGACCGGTCGAGGTTTGTAGATAGTCGCCATTCACCTTGATGCTGTTGCCCAGACCGTTGATGAGGGGAGCGACAACACCGCTATTGGCGAAGCGGCCGTTGGTATTGAGCAGATAACTGCCGTTACCTGATAAGGTTGCGCCTTGCGCAACCGTTGCGTCGTACACCTCGTGATTGCCGGTAAGCAAGACGACGCCGCCGGACAACTGCAGTGACAAGTTGTTGCGTCCAACGATGCTCCCTTCATACCGGGTTGCAAAGTTTGTATCCGGCTGTTCCGTCGAGTGACCGTTTGCGTCAGGCGTCAAACCGAACGTTAATTTGGTCAGCCGCGGAGAACCGTTCTCGTCAAGCTGGTTGTAATCAGACAGGATGTCCCCTGACAGGATTGCGCCACGCATCACATTGATCTCGCCGATGTAACCATTGTTCGACATGTACATCGCTGCATGACTGCCAGCCAGTCGCCCGGTCAGATCGAACTTGCTGACAAGCGGACCGTCGATCTCATTCAGCATCGGGGCCGCGTTATTGCCAATCGTGCGAATATACGAGCCACGATATTCACGGTCATTGCCCACCACATTGTTGCCAAAGTCGAAACTTGCCGCGATGCCATGTTCGCCGAGAGCCTGCACGTCGCCACGCTGAGTCAGCGTGTGATCCTTGCCATAGGCGAACATGACGCCGCGCCCATAGGCGCCGTCGGCGTACACGCGGGTTCCGGGCGGGACCATGATGTGATTGTTTTCGCCGTCGACGCGGATGCCGGCGCCCCCTGCTCCTTTCGAAAGCAGGTCGGCGCGCTGGAGCACAGTGTTGTGGCTGCCATAGACGTGCAGTCCCAGTCCGAGCGTAGCTATATTGTACGTATTTGGCAGATAGGCGGTACCCTCAGCACTGCGAGCGAAGAAGGGATTGTCGTTGACCAGATTCTGGCCGTTTCCGTAGATGGAGTACCCGAACAAACTGCGTCGATCGATACTGTAACCTACATCTTGAAACGCGGCGATCTCCGCTTCCATCGGGGCGGTGTAGTTCCGGTATCGCTGATGGCTCATCAAACTGTTCTTCAGTTCGCTGTGCGCCATAAAGTCCGTCGATCGCAGCGGAATACCTGGCATGGCACCGGCCAGCACTTCGCTCACATGCTCGCCTCTGAAATAGCCTTGATCACGTCGCAGATCGAAAACGTCGGCAGCTGGCTGGTTCAGGCATTGGGAACAATAAATCGCCTGCCCCGGCTGAGCCTGTTTGCCATTGTCATCGTACAAATGACTCGTCCACCGATTTATCGTTTCGGAAAAATACAGCCCGCCGGCACGACCAATGAAGTCAGCACCAGTCATACCGAGCAGATGCGCGTTCTCGTGCACGCTAACGGCTGAAAGGTTTGTGCTCGGTGTCATAGACACTTGGGACGGAACGTAGGTGTGCGGTGAAAATCCCATCTGGCCGATGCCGATCGCGCCATGAGCACCAGATTCAAGTTCGCCCGGATCCTGACCGGTGAGCGCAGCCTGCACCTTCGTGCCGGCTCCATGAGAAGGGGACACGCCCCAGGCGTTGTTATCGTAGTCCGCGCTGATACTAATAATCGCTGGCGATTGACCAGGGATAACCTTGATGATTTCAGCCCAATACTGAATCCCGGTAAGCACCTGATCTATCTCCCAACGAGACAAATTGCGCGATGAAGATCCCGGATCGGCCTCGTCGGCACTGAGTATGCGGACCCGCATGAACGGCACACCGTTCGAATCAGCGACATCGTAAATTTCGACGGCCCTACTGGGCGACCCCAGCACCGCCATAACCGTAAGCACGACGGCGGCGATTGTCTTCGTAGTCATACTACCCATTCTATTCGAGGCGTTGATTGCAGCGTGGTTGCCATCACACGTTCGACCATGCGCACGCGTGATGCGCTTGAGCAAAGCGCGCCTGCCGTTGATCAAACACTGGCTGTGCGCATTCGCGGCGACAACCTGACGGCCGCGCCGCAATATCAAAGGAAGGCTCCTCCCGTGGAGGTGACCTGATGAATCCGGGTCAACTCACAGAGGCGCACTCGCTGATGACGTTTACTTCCATTTCCTGGAGCTCAGTGTCCGGTGCATGAGGTTCGCCATGTGCGTCCGGCTGAACGCGGCCCGCCATGAGCGGATATCCTCGACGTCTGCAGCGCAGGCTGCGATCCGTCCTTTAAATTGTGTCGTCAACAATGCGAGCTCATGCTACCTGTGATCGTAGGAAGATCCCTGGGTTCTGCAGCGACAATCCCGACAAAGTAGGTGGCCGCACACAATTGGTAAGCAGTGGAGCAAAAGCCGGGCCAATTGCCTGACGCTTTGCGCATACGCGCAGCCGGCTGACCACTGCGTGCATGCGCGGTCATCTGTGTGAAAACAGGCACCTTCTGTTCGGTGCCCACCAACATTGTCGCAAACTCGCCATGCACAGAAGCACAACGAGTGCCGCGCCCGACAATTGCAGCGCGCCTGTTCATCTTTGCCGGCGATTACCGCGATCAGTTCAAGCTTTGAAACGGGCCGCAAGAGGCAGGCATTCTTATTGCACTCATCGTCGTGAGCTTCGTCCTGGCATGCGTCAGGAATGTAGAACACCGGGACGCGGGCCCAGCCCACCTCAAGCTAGATGACGTGCAGAGCAAGTGAAGTGCAATGCGCTCGACCTCACTGGTCGAAATGCTCAGGCCGGCGATCGTGCCTCAGACGGATCGAGGATGGGCAAGCAATCTACTCGGCGGAAACCGGAGCCGGTCCTCGTTCCGGCAGACGAACGCTTGACCGGCCGCGCCGTGTGGGGAGCAACCATCGGCAATATTCTCGAATTCTACGACTTTGGGACCTATAGCTTTTTCGCGATCCAGATCGGACAAGCGTTTTTCCCGGCAAGCGATCCGTTCGCCAGCCTCATGCTGTCACTCGCAACCTTCGGCGCGGGTTTTGTGACCAGGCCGATCGGGGCCATCGTGCTCGGCTCGTATTCGGATCGGGCCGGGCGCCGGCCCGCGATGACCGCCAGCTTTGTCCTAATGAGCGCCGCGATCCTTGTGTTAGCGCTCACCCCCTCATACGGGACAATAGGAGCTGCTGCTCCGCTCCTGGTCATTGTCGCGCGTTTGGTGCAAGGCTTCGCGCTCGGCGGTGAGGTTGGTCCGACAACTGCCTATTTGCTGGAAGCAGCGCCGGCCGAGGGGCGCGGTCTTGCTGTCTCGTTTCAGCCTGCCAGCCAACAGATCGCTGCAACGGCCGGGGCGCTTGTTGGAGAAATACTCTCCCTGACCATGACAAGCGAGGCACTCAACGCGTACGGATGGCGGATCGCGCTCTTGCTCGGCGCCGCTACGCTGCCGTTCGGATTTTGGCTGCGGAGCGGCTTGCCCGAAACGTTGCACCGGCCCCAAGCGCCGGCTCCGGGCGTTCACCCTGTAAGAAGATTGCCTGCCACTCGCCGTATCATCAGCTTGGGATTCGTCGTCCTGGCCAGTTGCACGATCATCACCTACATCACGGGATATATGACCACCTATGCACTGAACACCCTACAAGTTTCCGCGCCTCTCGCCTTTGGCACCACGCTCGTTAGCAATACGGTAGGAATTGCTGCCGCGCTGCTGGGCGGCTGGCTCGCAGACCGCGCGGGCCGCCGGCACATCATGATATGGCCGCAGATCGCTGCGTTGTTGATGACCTATCCGGTGTTCTTCTGGATCTCAGAGAGCCGCAGTGCCCTCGCACTTCTCGGGGGTCTCGGCGCGCTCACACTTATCGGAACGATTCCGTATAGCGCCTTCTATGTGAGCATGGCCGAAGGTTTGCCTAAGAACATTCGTGGTGGCGCCTTCGCGATCATCTACGCTTTTGCGATAGCGATCTTCGGAGGCACAGCTCAACCAGTCGTCACCTGGCTGATCTATCTTACCGGGAGTGCGCTGGCGCCCGCCTGGTACATGCTTATCGCTAGCGCGGCTGGGCTCCTTGCCATGCTCATGATGCCGGAGACGGCACCGCTCAAAATTAACAGCGCTGTAAACAAGCAAGGCCCGCTATAGCGTGGCGAATGCGCTATTTTTCCAACGTGCAGCAGCGCGTGCTAGGGCTCATCTTCGGCAATCCTCAGCACAGCTTCTATACGTCGGAAATCTTTCGAAGCGTCCGTTCCAGCAACCGGCCTTACTTACTATTTGCGCGCCGCTGCAGAGCTTCACAGCGCTTCATGAGCTGCTCAAACGGCTCAGGTTCGCCGAGAAGTAATCCAGCGTCTATCGTCTTTTGATAATCGGCCTCAAGGTCCTTACGCATCTTTTCGTCAGGAACTAACTGAAGCTTGCCGGATATCGCGGCGTGATAGTCGATGACATTGCCGTCGCGATCTTTCTCCCGGAAGAACTTGCTCTTCCAATCGGCGACTTCCTGCGCCAGCACTTTGTCATCGAAGGCAGCTTGCGCAAATCCCTTATCATGGAGCTTCACGAGATCGTACCAATGGCGCGACACACGATTGCCCGCGATACCCTGAGCGCAAAGAACGTGGACGGCCGTTGCTTTCTCCCAAACGGTGCGCTTGGGAAGCATGATTTTTGGGGTCGCTACAGGAAACTCGAGCTCGGGCAGGGATTTCGCCGCATCGCAGGTGATCTCTCTCGTCTCGGACGGCTCACCGGTCGAGCGCGCACCGAATTCGAGCTTGATCCAGGGCGGAACATAGTCGAAGCCCTGGGTCAGCTTTTCATAGTCGACATAGATGACATCGTTCTCAACACGGAACGTGACGTCAACTCCTATAGCTGCTGCGTGTTTCTGTAGGACAGGAAGTGTCTTGTCTTTGACCCAGGCGGTGAGCCGCTCGCGCGCAAGCTTTGTCCACTTGTCGGCCTGGCTTCGCGAAGCGGGTATGGGTGGGTCGCCCGTGGCAAGCTCAGGAATGATCCGGCGGACATCGTAGGTGAGATCGATATCCTCCGAGAACCGTTCGATGACGTCGTAACCTTTGGAGAGGGACGTACCTCCCTTAAAGACAAGATGCTCACCCAATTCAGAGTCAAAGAGTCCTTGCAGGGCCCAAACGGCCCAGATGTCCTTCTCCAAAAGATGGACCGGACGACCTGAGGCGGTGGCGGCGACGCCAAGTGCCTCAAGCCTCTCGTCACAAGAGAGCGTCAGGTAAAGTTCAGCCATGATTTAGAAGGGATTGGCTGACGGATTTCGACATCCACGGAGGCATCGCGCGACGCAGCGCGACGAGATCCTGCAAAGTGTCGTCGGGCAGCTTGCGCTTCAATACCTTAAGAGCCTCGCCCGCCTCTCGCTCGCCGAGCCAGGCAAGAGCCCGGATAGCCTGTCCAGCAATCGAGTCTGTCGGCAGAAGCATCCAGTGCGGTGCATGCCGCATCTCAACCGTCTGTGCTCCGAGACGAAACTGACGATCGGGACCGGAGGTCAAATAGACGAGCTTCGTCGGCACTTGCGTAGTGAGACCAAGTTTATTCGCGGCCGCGGCTCCGTGTGGAACGATCGTTTCCGCGTGCGTGGAAGCCAGCGCTTCGATGACCTTTTCGGCAGCCGGCGCGCGTATGCCAAAACGTGTTTTCACTGGCAGAGCGTAGAGCCCATGGGCAAGACGCATCAACTCGTTGCGTTTGGCGAGACGCTTCAAAGCTTGATCGACCGCAGCACGGCTTCCCAAATGCAAAACTTCCTTAGCACCGATCAAAGTGCCTTCTGGAAGTGCTTGGGCATAACTCAAAATACGCTCGGCGACGGTTTGCATGGCTTCCCTCCGCTGTCAGAAACATAAGTCAATTTCTGACAAAACGCAAGGCTTATCTAAATAAACAATAAAAATCAACAACTTAGCTACTGCTTGATATTACTTAGCAGGGCCAAAATCAGAACGGCAATGGCATGAAAGGCCATGAGCGTGTGGGGTCTCATTGCTCGGGGCATCGAACGGTGGGCTCAATCCTCAAGCCCTCCTCCGTCGGCAAACGAGATAGAGGCGGCAGAAGCGCGGCGTGGAGGGCCAGGAAAAAACGTGGGATCGGACATCGCGAGCGCGATTCCGGACTCTCCCTTGAACACTCTATTATGGGTGCTGGGTATCGAAGAACACGCACACTGAGCGCCGGCACGGAGCCCTGAGGCTCGACAGCTTCCCTTCGGCAAGCTATACAGGAACATACAGCGAACAAAGCCCTTCTGGTTGCGAGTCCTCGCGATGCACCTCGACTGAAGTATTTCCCCAGTAGATCATAAGGTTAGGGGCAGGGCAGCTCGCCCCTTCTCTGGATGACGCCGATTCAGGAGTCTTAGCGATTGTCCTTGTTCCGTCATTTGCATGATGAGGCTTTTTTGGCCTTCTCGCGCGATCACAAGCACCTGTACGCGGCCTGTCTGCTCGACCTCCTTGAACGCTTCTTTTCAGGCGCGCCGTCGTTCCCGACTCCGCAGCAGGTCGTCCACGCCATCTATGACGTCATGCGCGCCAACCCGGCCCTCTGGAGCGAAGGCGACGACTTCGGCACCTTGCCGGAAATGATCTCGGCAGGTCGCCGTCGTATCCGGAAGGCCGACGTCGCGCTCGCGTCCGAGAAGGGCGACAAGGCGCTCGGTCTGGCGCGGCAACTCTACGCGCGGCTGCTCGCCTGGGGTTGGCTTGAGGAGGAGGAATACGGGCTCCGTGTCACGGTCGACATGGCTATGGGACCGCTGCTCGTGATCCAGCGGCTCGCGAGCCTCAATAAGGATCTCTCGCAGCGGTTCGGCGGCTTGATCGTGCAGATCCGCCTCAATCTCGAGGCCGTCGAAAAGCTGAGGCCCGAGATCACCGACCGCAAGCAGCGCGAAGCCGCGCTCGCCGTCCGCGAAGCACGAAACCAGGCCGACCAGTTTACCAAGAGCCTGCGGGCCATTCTGGCCGACCTGAAGCGGATCCGACGGACCGTCATGGAATCGAAGACGGTGGCTACCCGGCTGGAAGCCTTCTTCGAGGAGTTCGTCGACCAGCTCCTGCTGAAGGATTTCGAGTCCATCCTCACCGTCAACCATCCGTACCGCTTCCGCGATGCCATCGTCGATCTCGCACGGCGGATCTCCTATACACCGGACACCATGCAAGTCCTCGCCGAGGAGTACACCGCTTCCAGCATGGCCGCCGACGTCGAGGACGGTCGAATGGCGGCGGCCGACGATCTGCTTGCAATCGAAAACATCTTCGAACAGATCGGCGAGATGTTCGAACGGATCGAGGCCTTCCGCAGGCAGCTCGAGGCCCGGGTCCGCAACACCATCAAGTACGCCGAGCGCGGCGGGCAAGGACTCGTCGGCCGGGCCGGCGACCTGGTGCGGCGGCTGGACGCTCTGCTGCGAGACGGCAGGCACGACAGGGCGGCCGTCGAGTGGAGCATCGAGCCGCTGCGGTCGCCCTGGTCGGAGCACCATCAGGCGCCGGCCAGGCAGCCGCGCCGCCCGGTCGAGGCGAGGGAGCTCGCCGGCCCGCCCTCGGACCCGTTGTACGAGCTGAGGAAGAAGCTCCGTCTCGAGTACATCGCTCGCATCGCGCCCCGGCCCGAGGATGTCAGACGATTCCTTGAGGGCCAGGTGCCGCCATTCGCGACCAAGGAAGCTCGCTTCATGGAAATCGACACCGTGGACGACTTCCTCGCCTTCGATTGCGCCCGCCGCTATGCGCTGACGGGCGAGGTTCCGCCGCAGGTCGCGGCCGGATTCGATCTGGAGCCGCGCCCAGACACGCCGCCACACGACAGCGAATGGCTTCGTTGCGCGAACTTCCTGGTCAGGCGGTCCGGCAGGCTCCGGAAAGCGGAGGCGCCTTATGCTCAGTGAGTTCGAACACGTCGAGCGCTCCTTCGGTGCGGAAAAGGCGGCCGACCTCCGCAAAGCGCTGCACTTCCTGCTGCGGCGGCAGTTCGTGTTCGCGGGAGATCCCAGAACCGGAACCGTCTACAACATGATCATGGACGGCCGCTTCCGCAACGTGGTCGATGACTTCTTCGATAGTTGCGGATACCGCGTCCATCGCGATCCGGAGGCGCAGTGGGCCGGCATCGTCGCCATGGACGAGGACGTGCCGCTGCCCCGGATGAAGCTCGACGAAACCATCGTCATGCTGGTGCTGGCAGCATACTGGCAGCAGGAGGTGAACGTCGGAGCGGTCGAGGACCGGGCCGTCGTGGTCGCCACCTTGAATGACCTGTTCGACCGCTACCGCGAGATGGCGCAACACGGCGGCGGAGGCGCGATCTCGGCCGCCCGCTTCCGCGACATCCTCCGCGAGGCCGCCCAGCGCAGCCTGGTCGAGATCGGCGACTTCGACGACGAGCAGCAGGATTGCGAGATCAGGATCCGCCCGATGATCAAGCTGATCAGCGGCGGCGACGCCCTGCAACGGCTCGAGCGCTACGTGCGCAGCGAGGAGGCCCGCTTTCCGCAGCCCGCGGGAGACGAGGCATGATGGAGCTACGCCACCTGACGATGGTTAACTGGCACCTGTTCGACGTCGCCGACATCGACGTGACGGGGCACGTCGGCGTCCTTGGCGAGAACCGTTCCGGCAAATCGACGATCCTCGACATGGCCCAAGTCGTGCTCACCGGCGGCAGCCGGCGGTTCCTGCGCCTGAACGCAGTCGCCGGCGACAGCGGAAAGTCGCGTAGTGGCTCGAAGCGCAGCGTCGTCGACTACTGTCTCGGCACGCTCGGCGAGGACCAGCGCCGGCGCGACGAGGCGCGCACCTACATCGCGCTCGGTTTTGGAGACACGGAAGGCGCGCGGCCGCCGGTCACAATCGGCATGGCGCTCGAGGCGCGGAAGTCAGACAGCAGGGAAACCGTGCTGGCGCTGTTCGTCACCGTCGGCGCCGTTCTAAGCTCCAAGGACTTCATCGAACAGCGAGGGAAGTTGCAGTTCCCGGCGCAGTGGGAAGACGTGCGCGCCCGGATCGTCACGGCGGTTGGCGAAGGCAACTTCGTCAACCACCGCGATCGGGCCGGCGACTACGTCCGCGAGTACATGCGCCATCTCCTGCCGCATTCGCCCTACGGCGAGCAGAACGCAAGCGCCCTGCAAAAGTCGATCGTCAATGCGATGACGCTCGATCACAACCAGACGGCCACGCAGTTCGTGCGGAACTATATCCTCGAGGACAGTCCGATCGGGATCAAGGAGCTGCGCGAGTCGATCCAGACCTACCGCAATATCAGCGAAACGATCCGGAAAATGCGCCTCAGACTCGAAGCCCTGAGGGCACTTCGGGGGGTTCTCGCCGCACTCGAAGAGGCGCTCGAGACCAAGTTCAGGGAGGAGTGGATCGCCAAACGCGCGGCCTGGCTCGCGGCGCGGGCGATCAACCTGGACTTTAAGACCAAACGGCGCACCGAGATGGCGCGCCGAGATGCCGCAGCAAAAGAACTCGAATTCATCGAGGAGGACGTCAAGGCCATCGATCAGGAGATCGAACGCCTGACGGCGGCGATCGCCGAGCACGATGCCAAGACCGGAAGAAAGTCGCTGCAGCAGAGCGCCGATGTGGCCGCGCAGGCGGCGCACCGCGCCTCGGCCGAGTTCAAGGCACGCCTGGATAACATCCGTCGCCTGCATCCGCTCCGGGCGATGTGCGCGGACTCTTTCGAAGACTTCGTCCCTGCGCTGGAGCGTCTTCTAACCGCCGCCGTCGGGGCCGACATAGCGGGCGTCTCAGACGAGCTCTCCGCGGCCGAGAAATCCTTCGCGACCAGCGGTGCGAAATGGCTGCCGAAGATCGACGAAGCGCGTCAGGCGATCATCGCGGAGCTTTCCGGGCTGCGAGGCCGGCGCGACGAGGTGCTGGAACGGGTCCGACAGCACGCCTCCGGAGGGGCGCGGGCCTATCTTGGCGACGACACTGAACTCCTCTGCCGAAGGCTCCGGCAGAAGGGAATGGCCCCGCGCGTGCTCTGTGACATCATCGAAGTCGCCGAACCCGAATGGGTGGGGGCCGCCGAGGCGCTCCTCGGCCGCGACCGGGAGGCGGTGTTCGTGGACAGAGCGGACATCAGCGCCGCCACGGCGATGTTCAAGGAAGGCCGCCGCGAGTTTCGCCACGCATCCCTCGTGAGCCTGAACAAGCTCGAGCAGTTCAGGGCCAAGCCGGAGCGCGGCAGTTTCCCCTCCATCTTCCGGAGCCAGGATCCGGACGCGATGGCGTTCATCATGCGCCGCTACGGCACGGTCCGTCTCGCCGACACGCTCGATCAGTTCAATAGGCCCGGCCGGGCCATCATGAAGGACGGCCTCTACGACGATGGACTCGTCAGGACCCATCGCTGGATCGAAGCCTCGCAGCACAAGATCGGAAAGGCGGCCCAGGCGAACGCCCTGCGCTCCCTGCAAGATCAGGCCGAGGAACTGGATCGGCTCCTGGCCGACAAGAGCAAGGAGGCCCAAGCCGCGGAGCAGGCCTTTGCCGCTCTGAAGAACATCTGTGAAGGGCGTGACGACCTGAAGGCTTTCGCTGCGGCCTTCGCGGCCGCGCAGATCGAGATCGGCGAAGCCCATGCCAGACTCGATGCACTCGATGGCGCGGGCGACGGCGGCCTTCGCGACAAGAAGCGAGCGCAGCATAAGCTGAAGGACAAGAGGCTCGACGAGAGAAAGACCCAGCAGAAGGCGTTTGGCGAGCATGACGGCGAACTCAGATCGGCCGAGAGGAGGCTCGGAGATGGGGAGAACGTGCCGGGCTCCGAGCTCAACCTCCGGGTCGCCCGATCGATCTACCGCAAGACCTTCCCGCTCTACTCCGCCGCGAAAGGCAGGCTCGTCTACCGCGAGCGCCTCGATGCCGCAGCAAAAGGCGGTTTTGCTGAGAAACACCGTGCCATCGCAGACAAGGCGGTTAAAGATGCCGACGCCTCGGACGTCGAGCGCGTCCGGATCGAGCGCCGGGTTCGCGAGTTCCTCTACGATTACTTCGACCAATTCGGGATGAGCTCGCAAGTTGGCGCCGAAAGCGAGCCGCTACGCGAGGTGAAGCCCTGGATGGAGCAGCTCATCTCGGATATCGAATCCAACGAGCTGCGCCAGTACGAACGGCAGGCCCGAGAAGCAGCAGAAAAGGCCTCGACGCTGCTCCGCGGCGAGTTCATCAACGCGCTCACGGCCCGGATCGGCAAGATGGAGCGGGAACTGCAGTCGTTGAACCGTAGCCTCTGCGCACATCCCTTCCACAACGAGAGATATTCGTTCCATCGCACCCAAGTGGTGGAATTCCAGCCCATCCTGAAGATCATCGAGATCGCCAAGACCTCTCCGGAGGCGCTCGACATGCTGTTCCGGGGCGATGTGCCCGATGACTTCCCGCACAAGGATACGATTCTTGCACTCGAGGCGCTGCTAGAGGATCCCGACAAGGACTTCACCCAGTTTGAGGACTACCGCAACTTCTACACCTTCGAGATCCACATGGAGGATGTCGCTACCGGCCGCTCGACCCGCTGGGAGCAGCGGCGCGGCACCGGATCGGGCGCCGAACAGCAGGTACCCATCTATGTCGCCATCGGCGCTTCGCTCGCCGCCGTCTACGGCAGCGCCGAGCGTCGTACGGGCAAGCCCGCCGGCTTCGCTCTCGCCATGTTCGACGAGGCCTTCTCGAAAATGGACGGCAAGAACCAGCGGCAGATGATGAGCTTCTATAAGAATCTCGGGCTCCAATTCGTGATCGCGGCTCCGTTCGAGAAGCGGGTCGCCGTGCTCGAGCACATGGATACGATCGTGGAAGTGGACCGCATTGGCGAGCAGTCCAGAGCCACCGTGGTGGAACTGAAAGAGAAGGCCAAGCGCGAGCTGATGGCCATCGATCCGGACCTAATGTCCGAAGATGAGCTCGCCAGCCGTCTGGCCGCCGAGTAGCCATGGCGCGGCGTTTCACGGACGCGAACGGCCTCCTGAATGACCTGCTCGATCGCTTCGAGGCCGGCGCCGCGAGCCCGATCGCGCACCCGGATTATGCCGCCTTCGCCTCGGTCGTCGCGGCGGACGCCTTCCTCAAACAGATCAGGGAAGCCGAAGGTACCGGCGCGGTGTCCGTTGGCTGGGGCCGAGGCGTCAAGCGGGATCAGGTCGCACACGTGCGGCTGGCCTCGGCGGAGATCCTATACCGATATCTCGACCGCACCCCCGCGTCGCGGATTGCGCGGGACGCTGCGGCAAGGCTTGCCGCCGGATCGGCGCTGCGCGACTCTCTGAAGAGCAGCGCTTCCCAAATCGCCGAGGTCTGGGGACGGGGGAAGACGTGGCACGGATTCGCTTCGTCCGACGTCGAGATGCTGCGCGACGCCTTCGTTCTCGCCCAGGCCATCCTGGACGACAAGCATCTCGACGTCGACTACAAGACCTTCTCGCGACGGACGGTGGGTCACAGCAAGACGCTCGAACGCATCGAGGGGGCGGTCGTGCGGCTCCTGAGCGGCATCCTGGAGTTTCCGCCCGGCGCGCGGCCCCGCGAGGCGCTGCGGGCAATCGGACTGGAACGCTTCGCGCCACCGCTGCTGGTCGCAGGAAAAATCGACCTCGAGGGAGCCGACCTCTCCAGGATTTCTCCACATTATCTCGGAATCACTCCCAAGGAAGCAGATCGCGTCCGTTTTCGAGAGCCGCCGGCGTACATTCTGACGATCGAAAACTTCGCAAGCTTCAACCGGCACATTGCCGAGGCCGACCCCCGTCGACTGGGAACGACGATGTACGTCGGCGGTTACCCTTCGCTCGCCACCCAGCAGGCGCTGCGGATGATCGCATGGTCGGTATCCGAAAAGACGCCAATCTTTCATTGGTCGGACATCGATCCCGACGGGACCTGGATCTTCCACACCATCGAGCGCGCCATCGGCCGACCGATCCGCCCCCACCTGATGAGCGTCGAAATTGCCGAGCGCTCGGGACAAGTGCCGTCCAAAAAATCCGCACCCGCCAGATGCTCACCACAGTCCGGTATCGCGCGGCTGGCAGCTTACTTGGCAGAAGATGGAGCCAGGACGCTTGAGCAGGAAGAACTCGATCCCGTTTTGCCAGAGCTTCGTTAGAAAATCCGGGTCGGTGTGAGGCCGACATCGCGCCGTCCGCAGTTCAAGGATCTCGGCCGGCGATGATTGAACAACACCTGTGATCGGCAAAGCGGACGCCATGAGTAAGGCGGCTGCTTGCCGGGATCGAAAAACGCCGTCGGCACGCGCTCGACACGCCCCCAAGCACCGCCTGCTCTCCGGAAGTGATCGCGTCCACCGTTTTTCCTGAGTTGCATACCCACCCTCGTGGTCAAGCGCATGCGTGCAAGGGCGGCGCCTGCGATCCGGGTGACGGCGCAGGACCATGTCCATCTCGCCAATGCCCGGCGAAGGCATCGTGGCCGATGTTGCCGTCCGGACGCAAGTAATGGGTAGTGGGGCGATGTCTACCTTGTCGACGAGCTCATCAATCGCGGCACATATGCGCAGAATTCCGTCTGGTGCAGCCTGAATTCAGGACGAAGGAGCCTGTTCCGACCGCAAGCCGGCCGATCGCCAATCTTACGCCCGCCCCTGCCGACTGGCGTCGCAGATTGGCAATCGGCACCCTGGAATACTTCACGTCTACCGGAGCACAGGGCTCCGATTCCATCTTAGATGCCGAGGATGCTCTCTATGACGTGGGTAGCTCCTTGAACGGCGAAGGCATCTCGTCCGGCCATGCACCTTTGTGCGGCGTCAACGCGCCGGGCCGATCATTCCCCTCGCCTATGTCACTGACAAGCCGCAGTCGGTCAGGTCGACCACGACGTCGCTTGTAGAAACGACGCCCTTGCGGTGGGTGATCGCCAGCACCGTCACATCTTTGGCGAGCGTACGGATATGGTTCATAATGTCCTGCTCGGTTTCTTCGTCGAGCGCGGAGCTGGCCTCGTCGAGAAGAAGGATCGCCGGCTCGCCATAAAGCGCGCGGGCAATAGCAATACGCTGGCGCTCCCCGCCGGAAAGCTTCAAACCACGTTCTCCAATTGCTGTATCAAATCCTTCAGGCAAGGCCTCGATCAAGGGGAGAATAGCGGCTTTTTCCGACGCAGCGCGAAGGCGCACCTCGTTGCGGGGCCGCCCTAGCAGGATGTTGTCGGCTAGCGACTCATTGAGCAACATCACGTCCTGCGGCACGACAGCAACTGCGGCATACCAATCCGCGCGTTCGATGCCCGCTATATCGGTTCCATCTACCAGAATACGACCGCGGTCCGGTTCAATCGATTTCAAGACGAGCTTAAAAATTGTCGATTTTCCCGATCCCGATTCACCGACAAGGAAGGTGATCACACCCCGCCCAGCCACAAACGAGACGTTCGTAACGCCACGACCGTTGTCGTAGGCGTAACCAATGCCCTCGAAAGAGAGCTGGCCAGCGGAGGGCGTGAAATCTTGAGCGTGAGATGGTCTCCGCTCTTCGGGTGCGGCCCATAGTCTAGCCAGAGGGATGAGGTCGGCTCGCGACCGCGCCGCATCAGAGATGGCGCGCGCAACCATCTCGAATGGCATATTGAGCTGGAGTAGAAGCGTGTTGAATAGCACCATATCCCCGATGGTGACCGCCCCGACCTGGTATTCAGGTATGAGAAGGAAAAACGTGACCGCAAATTGTAGCGCGACGGCTGGGCCGAGCACGGCGATGTAGGCAACGCGTTGCAACACATAGGCGCGCCAGTTATCACGCACCTCCCGCGCGGTTATCGTAAAGCGCTGGCTCATCCAGGAATGACTGCCGAAATAGCGCAGGGTGTCCATGGAGCTCATGACGTTGCCAACGAAACGCGCATTGTCCTGTCCGGCTTCTCTGGCTCGTTCCAGGAACACGTACGCCCGACGCGTGGAACTCCACGTCAATGCAATTAGGACTGCCCCATAGACGACGACGATTGCAGCGATCTGGATATTGAGGAGCGCGCCGAGAGTAGCGAACGTAAGTAGAAGTTGTGTTGCAGCAGGGATGAAGACGACGATCCCAAGCTGGACCAACGCCGTCAGGGCGCTGCGCCCGCGCGCGGCCGCATTCTGTATCTCTACGGGATTGTGCTCAAGAAAAAAGGGCGCGGTTTTCCTCAAGATGCGATCAAAGAAGCCCGTTGCAGCGATGAAGCCCAGGTTCTCGGCTGTCATGAAGGACAGATACTGCAGCATGCGCTGCAATGCGGAGGCTACCCCAAGTAGGACCGCATAGCCTGCGAACCCCCACGCAAGCACCGACATGTCTTCCTCGCGCGGGAGACGGTCAATGAGACACGAAAATACATAGGGCGCTGCGACGCTGGTCGCGCTTGAGATCAGCACCACGGCGACAACGACGAGAAGCAACCACCGATCGGAGCGCCAGTACGCATGCACAATTTCGGAAACCGGTGATAACGTGCTGCCGTTCGACATATCTAGCGGATAGAGAAATGGGCTTTGCTTAGGTTGAAAGAGCCGACATAGCCCTGTTCGCACGATGATTCCATGCGAGCACACGTGAAGATGCTCGATGAGGGCTCGCAGGACTTTCCTGTGTATCATTGCTTGGCTTCAAATCAATTGATCCAGCACGGTCACCAACTCACCAAGGCTGGTAGGTTGTCGTCTGCCTTCTCACATGAGAGATCATTTTGTGACGGGGTGGCTGAACGCCAGCTGCGAATTTTGCGATTCTTGTTTGGCGATTGACAACTCGACGGAGCGCTATGGATCTCACCTCGAAGCGCGCCGAGGCAACATTAGGCAGGAGGTCTGAACTCGACGATTTTACCCGCGTTTTAATCTCGTCCCGGCCTTGGTGACAAAGCGGAGCTCAGCAGTGCGCGTTGCCTGATCGTTGTTAAGCACCCTGTCCTTATCCGCGCGATCCAAAGCTCCTGTGGCGAAACTTGAACAGCTTCAGAGACCGGAACGCAACGGCTTTGATCAAATCGCAGCTGGCTTGGCCTTTGAACATAGCCGGACGCACACATGTGCTCGGTAAGTCTTGATCTTTACCGGCAGGTAAGCCTTGGAGGCTTACGGCGAGATAAATGTATTCGGGCGTTCTGAAGTTCGCGGCTATATTGGAAAGTATGGCATCCGGGGGGGCTCAATCGGGAACACCGAGTAGCGACGTCCGCCTACATCGTCCGCCTGCCTCTTTGCCTTTGGCGGACCGATTTCGGAGTTGTCGGGATGCTCGCACGCGCGCCGCGATCCAGCGCACTTCTTTTCCTGTCCGCAGTGCTCCTCACAGACCGGCTGGCCGCGTCATCAAGAGCAGATTCAGCCAGCTCGACCAGGCGAAGCCTCATATGGGACGCGCCGAGTTGCCTGCGAGTCCCAGACCGCGTTCAGTTTCTCAGACGGCTTTGCAGTGCCCGCCGATCGACGACGAGGTTCCTAAGGTTCAGGTCTGGCTGCGGACCTTCCGCTAATCGACTGACCAGTGCCCGCGTGCCATCAACCACGACGACGCCGCAGTCATACTCATTCCTCTGCTGGCTTATGGGCGCGTCTTGCAGGTTGGCCCCGACTCGTCCAGCGATCCTGCTGCGTATCATTATATCCTAGAACTGAGTCATAGTGATAGGTAACGAGCCGAACGCGGCGATCCACCAGCAGGAACGACCAATGGGAGCCAAGGCGATTGAGGTCTGTAGCGCTAGCATCATTCACCGGCAAGAACAGGAAGTCGGCTGTAGCCGGAGGAGGAGGACGCGACCGCTGTCCAGCTAGCGGCCGGCGCCTCTATCCTCGTTCTATGCTTGGTTGTCTTCCGTCGTTAGTGCTGCACGCACGAGGGATCGGTCAAACAGAAGAATAAGTCGCAGATACCATCCAACGGGTCATCCGCGCATTGAGGATATGACGTATCGGCTACCTGCACCTTGGTGGCGACCGGTTGGGCGGCAACCTCAGCAACAAAGGTCGGCACCGCCGCCGTTCCAAGCGCGAGGGCGCTCGCAGTCACAATCACGAATTTTTTCATTCTAGAGTCGCTTCCCTAGGTTGGCCCCAGCCGTCCGCCACGTCTATATGACCTCACCGCAAGTGGTAAAATTGATTTTCTTGATTGGGTCTATCTACGGAATGGATACGTTCGGATATCTCGGCAGGGCCTCGCCTTAAGTCAATCGGAGTCAGCGGAGCCGTTTATGCTCGAGCTCTCGCCCAGCCATCGAAGCTATCGATACATCTGTCGAAGCAATCGAAGCATTGATCCTGGCATTGCATTGGTTGGGACTGCACGGGTTTCCCGACGGCCCCTGCGTCACTTTCCGGATGAGTGTATACGCGATTTCTTCACCGCCGATACGACCGATTGCGGAGATCGCTCTACTAGTCCCTTTTTCTTATGGCTGCGCTGCAGGCCACACCGCAAGGCTTTCGCCGCTGTGGTGCCAAGTCTGGTGCAGCACCGGGCAAGTTAGTCCCTACGACCTCATCAACCGAATGAAATCGTTGAGGCCAAGATTCACGATCGCGAGGATTGAACGACCGATCCGGGCAAAGCAGATCCCCTATGCACGTGCACAAGGTTTCATAAAATCGTTCCCTCGGGTTTAGGACGACTGACTCTTCTTTCTGGCAGTTCGCAGCCCAACTTGGGTGCTGCTCAAAATGATGAAGCTGGTTAAGTATGCGCTCGTCGCGACGCTGGTCGTCGCGATGACCAACCGGCCGCGGCTGGCTTTTACGTAGGTTTCCGGCCGTTGCTGGCGCTGTAGCGGGAGTTACTGCTTTTCGGCGACCTACGCGATCCGCGACTCTATGGGACGTGCAATTTCGCAATACGGTTCGGCCCAAAGCACGTCGATCATTCAGGACCTCGAGACAAGCTCAGGCACCACAGAATTGTCGGCCCCCGAGCGGCCGTTGATACGGCCGCACGTATCGTGAAAGCGCACCCACCGCTGCGTACCCACCCTTTCCCTGCTGCAGGCGTTGGAATTGCCGCTGATCGCGTTTGACGCGTCTGGCGCAGGCCAAGGCCGGCGAAGCAGTGGCAGCCGAAGTCGACGAACGGGAAGATGAGAGCAATTGCCCGCCGTCAACGCCCGTCAGTGAATCGATGTCGGCCCGAGCGGCTGCGTACCAGAAGCAGATTACCGGCCTTGATCCGGGTTCGGCCGTGGTGCTGAACAACGTCAAGTTCGACGGATGTCGGCAAAGCGACGGTACCATGCTTGAGGCCAAAGGGCCTGGCTACGCGCAATTCATCGTTGCCAGCGCCGATGCGGTTCAAAGCCGGTACCAAGGCTGGACCAGCATCCTTGAGTGGACGGAGAGGCAGGCCGAAACCGCCCTCGCGGTTACCCGCAAATTGGAGTGGCATTTTGCGGAAAAGCTTGCGAGCGAATACTATGCCCGGAAGTTTCGGGCCAGCCCGTATGCGAGGACAATGTACGATCCACCCCTTTAGAAGATGACGATGGACAGGCACTCCTTCCAGATTCGAAGTCAATGGCGTCAGCAGCCGGAAACCGCGCTGCAGGCTGCAACTCGTCTTGCGAGATTGCTGCTGGCTCTGTCCAACGTTCATCCAGGACTCAAACGCTGGTTCAAGAAATCCTCAAACCGGCCGTCTCAGGTAGCGTTTTGCCCCATGCCGCCGGAGGCGAGCGAACTCGAAGCCATTCTCAAAGACGGCGCCCAGTTCAGGGGACAGTCCCGCCAGAGCCGTGGCCGGAGCGCGGTTTCCATGCGAGCGCCTGGAACGGCGTCCATGGAGACGATGCGTCGGCGAATTTCAGCCTCAAAATCGGTGCGTATGACGGCAAGCTCGCGGCCTTCAACCGCTTCGAACTCGTTTTGACGTACGCTCCAGTCGAAGGTTCGCTAATTTCAGCAGAGGTCATCAGGGTGATTGCTTCCGCTATCAATGCAGAAATGCAGAAATGGAGCCATCTTGGCTTTGATGTGATGAGCAACAAATGGCTCCATGAGGGGCCGATGGATCTAGACCTTACGTGCCCCGCCGGCGGCTGGATGTCGTACGTGAAAGGCCGACGTGATTTCGATCCTCCGGAGGGCATGAATGTCGAGTCCATGGGGGATGGCATCGTGGTGTCCGTAACCTCCGAGATTTTCTCAGATGCCCAGCCGGAGCACGTCGACGCAGCAAATCGGCTGAACGAGGCTGTTGTTTCAGTGCGGACGGCGGAGAATGAATTAGCCTCCCAACCGGACAGCCGGCGGGTCAGTCCCATCCGGTGAAAAAAAGGCGTCGGCACCGGCGAGTTTGCGGAACCTGCCCAACCATGTAAGGGGTCAAAAAGGGCCAAAACCGCGAAATTTTGACCTACTAGGCCTCCCAATGGTCGACTAATCGAGAGGAAAGTCTATATTTTGTCGATGGCTTACGTAGCAACCGAGGGGCACAAGACCAATACGGGCGGGGGCATCTCGGCCGTCGACAAGCTTGTTTTGGCCACGGTCAACGCACCATTCAAGCGGGATATCAGCGCGGCAACGCTCCAGCACTGCATTGCGCGGGCGGAGCTTGG
>NZ_JBUYWT010000066.1:0-38951 GCF_055264925.1 Bradyrhizobium sp. KZN70725 | reverse complement strand
TCGCGCCAAGAAGGTGATGATCGACAAGGAGAACACCACGATCGTCAACGGCGCCGGCAAGAAGGCCGACATCGACGCCCGCGTTGCCCAGATCAAGGCGCAGATCGAGGAAACCACCTCGGACTACGACCGTGAGAAGCTGCAGGAGCGTCTCGCCAAGCTCGCAGGCGGCGTCGCGGTGATCCGCGTCGGCGGCGCGACCGAAGTCGAGGTGAAGGAGCGCAAGGATCGCGTTGATGACGCGATGCATGCGACCCGTGCGGCTGTCGAGGAAGGCATCGTCCCGGGCGGCGGCGTCGCCCTGCTCCGTGCCTCCGAGCAGCTCAAGGGCCTGCGCACTAAGAACGACGACCAGAAGACCGGCGTCGAGATCGTGCGCAAGGCGCTGTCGGCTCCCGCTCGCCAGATCGCGATCAACGCCGGTGAAGACGGTTCGGTCATCGTCGGCAAGATCCTGGAGAACAAGACCTACAACTACGGCTTCGACTCCCAGACCGGCGACTATGCCGACCTCGTCAAGAAGGGCATCATCGACCCGACCAAGGTCGTGCGCACCGCGATCCAGAACGCTGCCTCGGTTGCCGCGCTCCTGATCACCACGGAAGCGATGGTTGCCGAGCTGCCGAAGAAGAACGCCGGCGGCCCCGCGATGCCTCCGGGCGGCGGCATGGGCGGCATGGACTTCTAAGCGACGAAGTCGTCCCGGACGCGGTGCAGCGCGAAGCGGTGCACCGCAGAGCCGGGATCTCGCTCAACGACAACGAAACGCAAAACCCCGGCAGCGATGCCGGGGTTTTTGTTTGGGGCAGGCTCGCCGGGCGACTTACCGCAGCGCGGCCAATGCGAATACTTCCACAACCTCGCGCTGATGCAGGCGCCTCACACTGCTCACGGCATGCAGGTTATGCACAACACTCTCCGTAAACATACGTTGGTCTGAGTTGACAATCTCAAAAAAATTTCGTGCGAGAGTCGCAAACCGAACCGACAGCGTCATCTTCGTCCCCCACAGTAGCTTCGGGACAAGATCGAAGTTCACTCCAACAATCTGAATTGAGCACGGAGCGTCAGCTCCCGTGACGCGGGCAAGCGTTGCGGAGAATGCTTTCACTTGCGAGGGAGGCAGTGCAGTGAGCGAAAGCGACAAGGTTTTCAGCCGAGCCGCCTGAAGAAGCGGCGTTGAAGTCACATCGAGGATTCGTTCAAGGAGGGACCTGGCCGGTTGGAAGAAGCCCAGTGACGAGAGCATGCAGCCCCCACTGCCCGATGCTCCGTCAACCGCCGCAGGTGCGCGATGCCCCCCCAACTACCCCGCGCACCGATCAGGCCAATCCAACCGGCCGGACTATTCTGCAAGGCAACAGGCAAAAAGCAAAAGGCAATATGGGAGGGAGGCGCTCATGGGCATGGTGATGGTCAGATGTCCGCAAACCGGGCACGCGATTTCCACCGGAATCAAGACCGATCGCGAGAGCTTTCGACGCAGTACCGTGTTCTTCTCGCGCACGCCCTGTCCATTTTGCCGCGCGGATCACGCCTGGTTTGCGCGGGACGCCTGGGTCGATGAGCCGAGCATCCGCGTGCGGCGGCGCCGCGGCGGCGGTTCACCGGCCTGAAATGGCCACCACTTTTGACGACCGCGATGGAGGGACACCATGGCGCAGGTACAGATCTCGACCGAAACGTCTGCCTGGCTGCTGCAGGCCAAGGACTTTCTCGATGAAGCACGACGGCTGAAGCCCGGTCCGAAGCGCAATGAGTTGCGCGAGACCGCAAAGGTGCTGCGTGAGATTGCGGAGCTCGAAAGGGTATCCTCCCCGACACGGGAGCTTGATCGGCGGCCGGGAAGCTGATCGCAGCAGGGAACGCGCTCACACGGCGTCGTCAGCCTCGATTTCCGGGATACCCGGATCGTTAGCCGGCGCCATTCCTCGCGTTCGAACCCTGTCGCCCGAGAAGATCTCCTCGGCCTCGATACGCATGACGCGATGGCATTCGCACGCCGCCGCCAATAGCCGCGCCCGGTCGATCTCGATCTGGCCTCGTTGATCTGACCTGATCGCACCGCGCTTGCGCAGATTGCCCATCAGCAAGGTCACCGTCGTTCGTCGCACGCCGAGGATTTGCGACAGCGCTTGCTGGGTCAGCGGGAGGACGTCGCTGTCGACGCGGTCGCGAAGCTGAAGCAGCCAGCGCGCCATCCGCGCCTCGACCGGGTGGAGCGCATTGCAAGCGGAGCCGAGCTGAAACTGGATCAGCATCGATCTGACGTGCTTCTGGATTGCCTGCCGAGTCCCCGGACTGCGCCCGAAAGCGGCGTGAAAGCGCGCCGCCGGAACCCGCGAGGCGGTACCAGCCGCACGAACGACGGCGGTAATGCCTGACGGCGAGGCTCCGAGAACCGAAAGACTGCCCACGGCCCCTTCGCATCCGACCACGCCGGTTGCGACCGTCTGCCCATCCGCCATGTCGATCATCAACAGGATCGCGCCGCTGTGAGGAAAGAAGACGTAGTCGATCTCGTCACCGGCGCGCGCCAGGACTGCATCCTGTTCGAGCGCAACGGTCTCAAGTTCGGGTCTCAGGAGGTCCAGATCCGCCGGCGACAATGTCGCGAGAAGGCGATTACAAGTTCCACCGGAAATGCTCACCTGCGGGAACGTCAAGGGTCGCACAGCATACTCACTCGAACACGGGATCAAAAACATATTCCAAACGTTTGACCGCAAGGCGGAATTCTCCGCGGCGGCGTCCTTAAAGTTAGATGCAAATGCGCCGCCGGACGCAATAGCAAAATGCGCATCGTTACACCGTAGAACTTCGGGAACCCAACAGTTCCAGTTTCACATCGCTCGCGCCGCGCGCGACATCCGAACCTGCTCTTTCACCACCCGCGCGGGCGCGGGAAGGTGGCGGACCCGGTGTGACCGCTCGCTGCGGCACCCGTCAAGACGCGTGCGAGTGGCGGTCCGGCCACCGATGCGCCTGCGTGAGCAGTTCCTGCGCGTCCTTGATCTCGGCAAGATCGAGCGCCGGATCGAAACCGGCGAGCACCGGCGCCAGCAATTGCGATATCTCCTCTGCCCGGCCGCTGCGGCTGTAAAGACGTGCAAGTCCCAGCGCGCTGCGCAGCTCGAACGTCCTGGTCTGCTGCCTTCGAGCAATCTCGAGGGCACGGCGGAAGGCATCCTCGGCGCCGGACATGTCGGGGCTGTGACGATGCGACAGCAGCCCAGCCTGCACGCGGTACAGCTCGGCATCCAGCCAGTGCTGCCCGGACTGCTCCGTCGCCTCGATCAACTCATTGATGATGTCGAGCCCGGCATCGACATGCCCGGCCTCCGCATTCGCCACGGCAATCTGCAATCCCCAGAACGGTTCACAGAGGTAGCAGTCGTTCTCGTGAAGCAACGACCAGCCACGCTGCATCTCCGCGAGACCTGCGGCGCGGTCGCCGGCACGCCACTTCTCCAGACCATTGAGATAGGTGCCGGCGGCGACGTACAACGGCATCGTGTGGTCGCGCGCCAGGCCGAGGGCCAGGATCGTGTCGGTCTGGCGCAACCTGCTGCCGCACAGCCCGTCGAAGACGGCCTTGTGAACCAGCGCATTGGCGCGCGCGAGCGCGCGCTGCTTCCCGGCCACGTCCATCGCGGCGCCCGCGAGCTGCCGGGCCCGATCGATCTCGCCACGCGGCCAAAGCACCAGGGCGAGAAATCTCATGATGACGAACGGCAAGTCGAGCGTCGACGCCTTGAAGGTTGCCGGATCCGGCTCGGTCGCATAGGCCGCGAAGGCCTGCTCGAGATGGATGCCCGCGTTCAGGTACTCGCCCGCGAACCAGCAGGTTACCCCGCTGGTCCAGCGCGCGACGATGGTCGCCACCGGCGACTGCGGGTGCCGCTCCGCTGCGCCCATGATCGCCTCCGCCAACTCCCGCATCGGCGCGAGCTCGCCGTGGGTCAAGCAGGCGTTGAAGAGGCCCGACTGGATCGGCGCCATTTCGATCGGATCATCGATATCGGAGGCGAACTGCCGGGCGCGGGTCCAGGCGGCGACCGTCTCGGGGGCGCTGTGCCCGAGACTGCCCCGCAGCGCGCGGCCGTAGGCGATTTGCAGATGGAGCCGGCCGATCATCCGATCCGGCTCGTCGGGCAGTTCATCGGCGATGGCGACCGCCTTGCCGAGATGCGCGATCGCCTCGCAATAGGCGGAGCGCTTCAGCGCCTGCTGACCGGCCTTGCGCCACCACGCCAGCGCGGTCTCGCCGAGCCCTGCCTCGGTGAAATGGTAGGCGACGACTTCCGGCTCGATCTCGGCCATCTCGGCAAACTTGTCGCGCAACACATCGCCGATATGCTTGTGAAGCAATTGCCGGCGGCTCTTGAGCAAGCTCTCGTAAGCCGCTTCCTGGACCAACGCGTGCTTGAAGCTGTAGCTTGCGTCCGGCGGCACGCCCCGGCGCAGCAGCAGCTCGGCCTCTTCGAGCTGGGCAAGCGCCGCGGCAAGCGTCAGATCGTCGCGCCCTGCCACGCTGCGCAGCAGCGCATATGAGAACTCACGGCCGATCGCGGCACCGATCTGCGCCACCTCCTTGACCGGCGCCAGCCGGTCGAGCCGTGCCATCAGCGAGTCCTGCAGCGTTGCCGGGATCGCCAGCGGCGGCAGCGGATTGTCGAGGCGATAGCGCCCGGCATTCTCGACCAGCAGCCCCGACTCCATGACCATCTTGGTCAGCTCCTCGACGAACAGCGGGACACCGTCCGTCCGCTCGACGATCTGCGCCATCATCTCGCCGGGCAGCAACCGGCCGACGGTCACCTGCTCGATCAGCGCGCGCGTATCCTGCCGGTCGAGCCGATCGAGCCGCAGCAGGCTGACATTGGCGAGCCCCGCCCATGGCGGCTCGAACTCCGGCCTGAACGTCATGAGCATCAGGATCGGCAGCCCCCTGATCCGGTCGACCGCGAGGTCGAGCAGCTCGAGCGACGTGGCATCGGCCCAATGCACGTCTTCGCAGACGACAAGCACCGGCTGCTGCCGGGCGAGGCCCTCGAGCTGGTCGAGCAGCGCTGCGAATGTCTGCCGCCGCTGCTGCGCCGGGCTGAGGCCGGGCGGCGGATAGCGCTCGCCGGTCGGGATCGACAGCAGCGCTGCGATCAGCGGTGTCACGGTGGGCACGTGCTGCGTGCCGAGCGCCAGCATGGCTTCGAGCTTGTCCAGCTTCTGCTCCGGCGCATCCTCCGACCTGATGCCGGCGGCACGCTCGAGCTGGCCGACAAAGGGGTGCAGCGCGCTGTTGGTGTGATAGGGCGAGCATTGATACCGCACACGGCGGTGTGTTCCGGGCGCCAGGCTGTCGGAGAGCATCGCCACGATGCGCGATTTGCCGATACCCGCTTCGCCCGATATCAGCACGGCCTGGCCCTGGCCCTGCCACGCCAGTTGCTGGCGCGACAGCGCAAATTCGATCTCCGCCTTGCGGCCGACGAAGCCGATCGAGCGCGCGGTGCGCACCGCCTCGAAACGGCTTTCCGATGCCGGCTCGCCTTCGACGGCCCACACCGCGATCGGCTCGGAGATGCCCTTGACCTCGCGGCGGCCGAGGTTGCGCAGCGTGAACAAATTGCCGAGCAGCCGGCGGGTCGAGGCCGCCACGACGACCACGCCCGGCTCCGCCAGGCTTTGCAGCCGCGCGGCGATGTTCGGCGCATCGCCGACCAGCGCCTGCTCCTCCGACGCGCCGCCGGAGACGAGGTCGCCGACCACGACGAGCCCGCTCGCGATTGCGATCCGCACCGCAACCCCCTCGTCCGCGCGGGTCTCGAGCTTGCCGATGGCGGCGATGACGTCGAGGCCGGCGCGCACCGCGCGCTCCGCATCATCCTCGTGGGCGCGGGGATAGCCGAAATAGGCAAGGATCCCATCGCCGATAAATCTGGCAACGGCGCCGTCATATGTCGTGATCACCTGCGCGCAGGCCGCGCGATAGGCGCGGATCACCTCCCACATGTCCTCGGGATCGAGACGTGCCGATAACGCCGTCGAGCCGACCAGGTCGCAGAACATCACGGTGAGGTGGCGGCGCTCGGCATCGTGCGGTGAAACCGGCGCGGCGATCAGTTCGGCTTGATTGAGATCGGCGATCGCGCGCAGCATCTTGCGGCGATGGCCGAGCAGGACGCCGAGCCTGTCGAAGTCTTCATCCGTCAATTCGGGAAGAACGCCGAGGTCGATCCCGTTCTCGGCAAAACGCAGCGCGTATTGCCCAAGTCCCAGCTTCTCGAGCCATTCCGCAATCTGCTGCACTGGCTTCACCGACGGGTTGACGGCTGGCCGAATGGACCACGGTGCATGAACGTTATCGCAATCTGACCGGAGTGGCACCTCTGTTTTGCGGCGTGACGCAGGGGATGCGAATTGTGCAGTGGCGGTGCCCGGTTACAGCCGTCTGCACGCTAACATTCGTACGGGTGCCGGCGGTCCGTCCCGGCGAAGAAAATCGAAGGGCCGCCCGTGGGCGGCCCTTCTCTCTTAGGCGCTCTCGGGCGCCTTGAGACGCACCAGCTTGGTCAGCAGCGCATCGAGGCCCTGGCCCTCGCCCGCATGCAGGTCGATGCGGCCGACCTTCTCGACCAGACGCTCGAGCGACTCCAGCTCCTTGAGCCGCAGCAGCAGAGGGTTCTCCTCCATCAGCCTGGCGGTATTCAGGAGCGAACGCGTCGCCGCGGTCTCCTCCTGGCGGCGGATCAGGTTGGCCTTCGCCACCCGCTCCGCCTCCACCACCTTGTTGACCAGCTCGCGGATCTCGCCGGGCAGGATCACGTCCTTCACGCCGAGCTCGGTGACCTCGACGCCGCTGTCCGCGACACGATCGCGGACGAAGTCGCGAAGCTCCGTATCGAGCGCCGTCTTCGCGGACAGCACCTCGTCCAGCGTGCGGCCGGCCACCGCCTCGCGGATCGCGAACTGCACCAGGCGGTACAGCCACGCATCCACGTCGGGCACCGTTGCCACGACCCGCTCGGGATCGACGATCCGGCGGAACGCGGTCAGCGTTACGCGCAGCGCGATGCGATCCTTGGTCAGCATCTCCTGCGCCGTGATCTCGACCGCCTGGGGACGCAAATCGAGGCGCTTGACCTCGATCTTGCGGCCCGCGATCCAGAACGCGTGCCGACCGGGCGCGAGCCGCTCGACCAGCTTGCCCTCGACCGTGAGCAGACCGGCCTCGTGGTTCTCGACCACCGCCTCGGTGATGACGCCGGCCCGGTTGGGCTGGATCATCGCGAGGTGGCGTGCCGTGACCCTGGGATCGCTGGTGACGTCGATGCGCTCGACCTCGACCGACGTCGCGATCTTCCAGTACACGCGCGTCTGCCAAGGCGTCATCAGTTGCACGGGACGGCCGTCGAGGCTGACGATCGCGATCTCGTTCGCGCGGGTTTCCACCGCCTCGAACAGCTCGTCGGCGAGATCAGGCCGCGCGGCCTTGATCACCGCGAAGCGATCCGCGGGGAATTCGGTCCGCACGACGCTGAACAGCTCGGCCTTGAGCTGATGCAGGGGATCGAACAGGCGGTGACGTCCGGGCGCGAGCACCTGCTCGAGCCGGCCGTTGCGCGTCAGCAACGCGCGCTCGCCATCCTTCACCGTCAAATTGGTCGTCAGGAAGTGCCAGGTCATGAGACGCCTCCATCGTTTGCCATCAGGCCCATGGGCCTGAGAGCGGGTTGCATTTGGCAAAGGACGTGAGGACGCGAACGCGGCTTCCTGTCAGCCAAGCGGGCCGTGGCTTAAGGCTTGCGCGATGACGGGCGCACGCGCGCGTTCGCGCGACGAATGTCGCGCGGCCGAGCGGAGCCACCCGGCATCAGCGCAAGCGGTATCCACCGCGGCGCAAAGCCGGTCTCACAGTGTCGATGTTCGGACGAAATGCCTTGCGGCAGGACGGCCGGACTGCGACTGAAGCGCGCGTCCGGTCCCCTTCAGAGGTATCAGCTTTACAGGCTGAAACGGAGCGCTTGGAGCGGGAATCGAACCCGCGACCCGATGAGTATCATTCACCTGCTCTAACCAACTGAGCTATCCTTTGTGAGAGACCGGATTCGAACCGATGCCTTCGGGATTTCATCCCCGACGCTCGACCATGAGCTTCATCTCGCGATCTTCATTTCGGCGGAACACGACACCGCAAAGCGGCTCGCGCCAGTCGGGATCTCAACGAGCCCGAACCCGTGGCCGAAGCGAAGGAGCGGGCTAATAGACGAAGCACGTCCGGGTTGCAAGGGGGCTGCGTGTGATTTTTTCATGACGGGGCGCTGCTGTGACTCAGGCGTCGCGGCACGTCCCGCCATTGCGAGCGCACCTCACCGCCTCTGCGCGGCATCCTGGAAGCAGGCGCGCAGCCAGTCGATGGTGACGCGCGTCGCCGCGTCGCGCTTGAGATGGTTTTGCACCAGGAGCCAGACGTCGCGTCGCTTCGGCAGCAGCGTGGCGCGCAGACGGCGGTCGGTCAGCAGGTCGGCACAGCTGTGCTCCGGCAACACGCCGACCGCGTGATGCGACTGAATCAGCGTGTGGATGATCCGCACATTGTCGGTGACGCAGCGCGCGCGAAGCCGCTTCGTGCGCAGGAACTGCATTTCCGGAATCCCTCCAAGCTCGTCGGGATAGGCGCACAGCATCGCTTCGCCCGCTGTCGTCGCGGCCGGCTCGAAGAAATACGACCTGACCTCGGCAAGCTTCGAGATCGCAAAGTCGCCCTTGTCCGGCTTGCGCAAGCGGATCGCGAGATCGGCCTCCCAGCGCGAGAATTTTACATTGTCGCTCGACGTCAGAAACTGCAGCGTCAGGCCCGGATGGGCGCGCAGGAATTCACTTGTGCGCGGCGCCAGCACCTCCTCGGCGATCGCGCTGGTGGAGGCGATGCGCAGCCGCCCGACCGGACCAGGCAGGCTTTCGCCGATCCGGCCGATCTCCTCGGCATGCGCGGCCATCGCCTCAATATGCGCGAGCACCATGTCGCACTGCCGGGTCGGCTTGCGGACGCCATCGACGGCCTCGAACAGGCGGAGGCCGAGCGCGCGCTCGATCCGCGCCAGCCTGCGCCCGACCGTGGTCTCGTCGATGCGCAGCCGCGCGCTGGCGCCCGCGTAAGTGCCCTCATCCCTGACGGCCGCGATGATGCGAAGATCGTCCCAGTTCATGGCGGCAGGCTACATCCTGCGGCCGCCACCTGCAATAACGCAGCCACCGGCTGCAATATCCCTGCATAACGGCAGGCCGATCCCGGGCTATGTTTTCGGCGATACATCCGCTGGAGAACGACCATGACGTCAGCCAAGACATTGATGCAGCTTGCCGGTATCGACCTCACCCCGCCCCGCCTCGGCGACAGCTGCCTGGTGCTGATCGATATCCAGAACGAATATCTTGCAGGTCCATTGGCGCTGCCCGACGCCAACCCGGCGATTGCGCGCGCCGCCAATTTGCTCGCGCGCGCCCGGGAAAGCGGCGCCGCGATCATCCACATCGCGCACAAGGGCCAGCCGGGCAGCCTGTTCGACCGCAGCGCGGAGCGTGGCGCGATCGTCGCGCCGCTGGCGCCGCGGCCGGGTGAGACCGTGATCGAGAAGCAATTGCCGAACGCGTTCGCCGGCACCGACCTCAACGCGCAGCTTGCCGCGACCGGCCGCAAGGAGCTGGTGCTGGCCGGCTTCATGACGCACATGTGCGTGAGCTCGACGGCCCGCGCCGCGCTCGATCTCGGCTTCCGCACCACGATCGACGCCGACAGCTGCGCCACCCGCGATCTGCCCGACGGCGTCGGCGGCACGATCGCCGCAAGGCTGATTCACGACGTCGCGCTCGCCGAACTGTCCGACCGCTTCGCGATCATCGCCCGCGGCAACGCGCTCGCCTGAGCGCCGCTCCGCTCTGCGTTGTGCTACTGAAACGCGACCTCGGCGAAGCTGCGCAGCTTGCGCGAATGCAGGCGTTCGGATTCCTGCTGCTTGAGCCGCTCCAGCGCCTTGAGACCGATCTCAAGGTGCTGGCCGACGCGCTGACGGTAGAATTCGCTGGCCATGCCTGCGAGCTTGATCTCGCCGTGCAGCGGCTTGTCGGAGACGCACAGCAGCGTGCCGTAGGGTACGCGGAAGCGGTAGCCGTTGGCGGCGATCGCCGCCGATTCCATGTCGAGCGCGACCGCGCGCGACTGCGACATGCGCCGGATCACCTGCGGTCCGCTGATCTCCCAGTTGCGGTTGTCGACGCTGGCGACCGTGCCGGTGCGCATCAGCCGCTTGAGCTCGAAGCCGGTGAGCCCGGTCACCTCGCCGACGGCTTCCTCGAGCGCGACCTGCATTTCCGCAAGCGCCGGGATCGGCACCCAGAGCGGCAGCTCGTGGTCGAGCACGTGGTCCTCGCGCACATAGCCGTGGGCGAGCACATAATCGCCGAGCCGCTGCGTGTTGCGTAAGCCAGCACAGTGCCCGATCATCAGCCAGGCATGCGGCCGCAGCACCGCGACGTGATCGGTGATGTTGCGCGCATTGGACGGACCGATTCCGATATTGATCAGGGTGATGCCGCGATAGCCGGGCCGGACCAGATGGAAGGCCGGCATTTGCGGGACGCGTTCGGACGGGGTCCCGGTGGTGCCGCCGAGCCGCGCATTGTGCGTCATCACATTGCCGGGCGCGACGAAGGCCTCGAGACCGGCCTCGCCCGACGCAAGCCGCTGCTGCGAGAGCTGCACGAAGGCATCGACATAGAACTGGTAGTTCGTGAAGATCACGAAATTCTGGAAGTGCTCCGGGTCGGTGCCGGTGTAGTGGTAGAGCCGGCGCAGCGAGTAATCGACCCGCGCCGCGCGGAACAGCGCCAGCGGCTCCGGCACGCCCGGCGTCAGCTCAAAGGTCCCGTCGGCGATCGCATCGTCCATCGCGGCGAGATCGGGCGTATCGAAGATGTCGCGCAGCGACCTTGTGAACGCCGAACTGTCGGCGATGGTCAGTGCCGCCTCGATATTGATGTCCCTGCGGTAGGCGAAATGGATCGGGATCGGTTCGTTCGACTCGCCGATCTCGACCGCCACGCCATGGTTCTTGATCAGGAGCCCGATCTGCTCGGTGAGATAGGTCCGGAAGATATCGGGGCGCGTGATGCTGGTCTCGTGGACGCCGGGTCCTGCGACGAAGCCGTAGGCAAGCCGCGAGTCGAGCCGCGCATGTGACGAGGTCGTGATACGGACGAACGGGTAATGTGCCCGCACCCGCGTCGTGAACGGCACGCCGTTGACATAGGCCTCAAAGCGATTGCGAAGGAAGCCGGTGTTGCGCTCGTAGATCTCTTCGAGACGGACAACGGCGGCTGCGGCATCGACGAACGCTTCGGTCGTGATCGGCGGCGGGATTTCGATGGAGGGTGTGGGAGACATGTTCGCGTTGCACCAGATCCGTTGCCGAGCTTGGACTCGCTCTGGATCAGTGCAGTATAGCGACTATGGCATCCAGTTCCAGACGTCGATCAGGCCGCAGCGGTGGGCCGCTGCCCGCTCTGACTACTGAATCCGCGCGAGCACCGCGAGACGGCGGATGCCCTTGTTACGGTAGGCGTCGAGGAACGCGTAATAATCCTTGAACGAGACGCAGCCGTTGGAGTCGCCGTTCGGACCGAGCATGAAGGTGTGCGCGAGCAGGCCGTCGCGGTTGAAGATCTTGCCTTCGCCGCCGATTGGATTGAGCCGCAGCGCCGGCACGCCGTGGAACAGCGCCTCGCGCGGCTTGAGCTCGTAAATGTGCGGCGGCGTCACGCCGACCATCTTCAGATGCGAGGACCTGGGGTCGTCGAGCCTGGAGCCGAGGCCCGAATGCGCCTCGAGGCGCGTGCCGTCGGGCAGGTACACGGTCTTGGCTGAGATGTCGTAGACCGCGGTCTGACGGTCATAGGGCGGCGAGCCGCCGAGCATCGGGTTCTGGTCCAACGTCGAGGGGATGCTGCCGGTCACGTTCGCATCGGCTGAAGCGAAGGAGAGCAGTCCGCCGCTCGACTCCCGCTTGCCCCACAGTTTTTCGACCATGGTCTGCCGGTCGTTCGATGCGATCGACATCACCGCGGCCTTGGCGCGCGCGGCCATGTCGCGAACGCCGCCGGATTTCGCAGCCTGCTTGGCCTCGGCAGGCTTCGCCTCGGACGCCTTATCGGCCCCCTTGGGCTGAACGTCCGCAGCGGGATCGTTGAGCGCCACCTTCAGATTGGCGGCGGCCTGCTTCTTGGCGGTCTCGACCGACTTCGGCGCCGGCAACGCCTTCGATGTCTCGGCAAGCTCCGCGGAGGCGACCGCCCTCGCCGCTTCGGCGACCTTGGGCGCAGCGGCCTGCTTGATCGGGTCGATCTGCGATGCGGCGTCAGCCACGACGCTGGACGCGACGCCCTCGGGCGAGGCGGCCGCAAACCGATCGTTAAACATAAGCGACGATGCCGGGACTTCCGACTTCGCGACCTCGGTCTTCGCGGGCGCCGCCGGTGCGGGCGTCAAGGACGCGAACACCTCGTTGAAGGCCGGCGTCGGCCGCGCAGCGACCGCGCCGGGCCGCTTCACCACCGGCGCATCGAACGACGCATTGCCCACGGAGGGATAGACGCTCGCTGCAAAAATGTTGGCGTAGACGGTCCAGGCGCAGCCAAGCACCAGCCCCGCCACCGCGGCGCTGCCGAGGAAATGCTGTGGGAGAATTTTTCGGGAGGATTTCTTGCGGCTTGGCGCCCCAAGAACATACGCACTCGCACTCGTACCCATACGCCCGGCGCTCAAAACAGGTCCACCTTTGTCCCTCACTCGACGCGGGGTCGAACGGGTGTTCGGCTCAACGTCGCGCGGGGGCACAGACGGCCATTAAGGCGACTTTTAGTTAAATGCGACTTAACCGGATGCGATCCCCTGCAGCGCGGGAAGTGCCTGTGGCCTAGGGCTTTTTTAAGATGACATTGGACCGCCAAAGCGGCTTTTCTGTCCCATCATGGGACATTCCGGCATGCCGCTCCAGCGCGGCATACCGGAATATATTCAGGGGAGAATTTCCTTGCCGATCGCCCCGTAATCGCGCGGGGATCGAGCAAAAACCATCTCTCAGTAGCTGAGCTTCGGATACCAGTCCTTGCCGCGCCCTTCAGGCGTCGTGTCGAGCAAGGTCCACAGCGGATCCATGTCCGGCGCGCCGCGCGGGTCCTGGCCGGGGTCCATCGTGCCCGCCCCCATTTCGCCGGCCCAGAAATGACGGATCGTGCCGTTGTGGCGTGTGAAGACATTGTAGCCCGGCAGGTCGCTGTCATCCTTGTTGACATAGTCGCGCGTGTAATCGCCCGATGCATCCGAGTAGATCCTGTGACGCGTCCAGCCGCGCGCCTTCTTCGCCTCGATCAGCCGTGCGATCGGCGAGCGCGCCACGAACACGAACGACACGCGCTGCTCGATATCGGGCAGCTTCTCCTCCCACGTGCTCATAAACGACGTGCACATCGGACACGGCTTCTCGCGCTGCGGGCCGTACATGTAGCTGTAGATGATGAGTGTCGGCTTGTTGCCGAACAGATCGGCGAGCGATGCCGCGCCGGACTCGCCGGTGAACTCATAGGGCTTGGTCACCTCGCCGCCCGGCGGCAATGCGCGGCGCAGCGCGGCGACGCGCTCGATATGCCGGCGCAACTCGATCTCTTCGACGAGCAATTCCTGGCGGGCGCGGCGATACTCGGCGCTCTCATTGGGAAAGCGCCTGACATTGGTCGTGGCGAGCTCGGTGGCGGGCTTGAGGACGGAACTGGTCATGGTTGGAACCTCGCGTGGTTGACGGGCTGTCTGGAAGACGAGCCGGCCCCGGACGATCCGACACTCAACGGCGAGGATTTATTGCAGTTCCGGCGGCGAGGAACGGTCGAGGATCTCGCCCTTTGCGCCTTCCAGCAGGTCGAGCGCGTAGGTCTCGATGGTCAGCGGCCCCCGCATGCGCTTGGCTTCGGCCACCGTTTCGATATGGGCGAAATTGTCGCGCAGCGAGGCCGGCATCGCCTGCTCGACCTCGTGCATATAGAGCAGCTTGCCAGCCAGTTGCGCCGGGCTCGGCTCTTGCATGTTGACCCAGCGAATGCGCTGGCCCTGCTGGGCAACGCAGGTGCCCTTCGGGAGATAGAAGGCGAGCCAGCCGGTGGTGCCGTAATCCGCCGCCAGCACGCAGCTCGCGCCGGTCCGCACGCGGGTCGCCTCGATCTCGTCCGCAAGCTCCTGCCAGCCGACACCGACGCTGCGCACGGTGGCGTCACGGCGGTAGCCCGAGAGCAAACCGGTGTTGGCCTGCACGATCAGCAGCGCGAACAGCACGACGCCGACGGGCGCGGCCCAGCGGCGGCAGAAATCGACCGTGCGCTGCTCGCGCGGCGCCCACTGCACCTGGACTGCCGCGACCGCGGCCGCTACGGCAAAGGCGGGATAGACCGGCGCGAACCAGTTGGCCTCGACCCGCGCATGCAATGCGTGCCAGGTGAAGTAGACCACGATGGTCCAGAACATCGTGTTGACCAGCACGCGCGCCTCCAGCGCGCCGGCGCGGCGCCGATAGAGCGCGTAGAGGCCCATCACGCCGAGAATGAAGACCAATGGCGTTGCGAACGCAAACTGGGTCGGGATCAGCTCGGCGATGTAGGTCGGCCGGAAATCCTCGATCCGCGCCCGGCCCATCTGCTTGATGAACGACACCCAGTGGTGATCGGCATTCCAGCGGATGACCGGGCTGAACAGGCCGAGGGCGACCAGACCGCCGAGATAGAGCCAGGACGAGAGAAACCAGCGCCGCAGCTTCGGCACCGTCGCAAGCCAGATCAGGATCGCCGGACCAAAGAACAGCGCCGAGTATTTCGACAGCAGCGCCGCGCCGGCGCTGGCGCCGACCGCAAGCCACCATTCGCCGCGACCGCTCTCCAGCACCTTTGCCAGCGCGTACAGCAGGAGGCTGGCAGCGACCAGCAGCGGCGCATCCGGCGTCACGATCAACGTGCCGACGGCGGCCATCAGCGTGACATTGAGCAGGATCGTTGCGCTCGCGGCGATGCGCCGGCCGCCGAACAGGATGCCGGCCGCCCGGTAGATCGCCCAGCTCATCGGCAGTGCGAGCAGGATCGACACCAGCCGCACGCCGAACGGCGTATCGCCCGCGATCATGGTGCCGAGCCGGATCACCACCGCCACCATCGGCGGATGGTCGTAATAGCCGCCGGCGAGCGACTTCGACCACATCCAGTAATAGGCTTCGTCGAAAGTCAGCGGCGTCCATGCCGCGGCGGCCAGCCGCAACACGACCAGCGCGCACACCGCAAGCGCGGTGTTTCGGGCCAGCCGCGCCTCGCTCGCGTTCATGCCACCGTCATCGCTTGCGCCAGACGAACAGCCCGGACATCGCGTAATTCCACACCACGCCCATCAGTGCGCCGGCCGCGCCCGCCAGCCACCAGATCGGCTCCTGGTCGTAGACCGAGAACGCGACGCCGACATTGGCGAGCAGGCCGACGCTGCAGACCAGATAGAACAGCAGCAGGCCGCGCAGGATGCCAAAGCCCTTCAGCCGCTGATCGCGATAGGTCAGGAAATTGTTGAGGATGAAATTGCTGGTCATGGCGACGATCGCACCGGTGGCCTGGGCCTCCGGGAATGGCGCCTTGAACAGTTCGAGCGCGATGAACAGCACGGTGAGGTGCACCACCAGGCCGAGCCCGCCGACCGCCGCGAACAGAATGAAGCGCAGCGAGATCAGATCATTGGTCAGCTTCGCCAGCACCAGGCCGAGGAAGTCGAGCGCGACCATGGAGTCGAGCTTGCTCTCGCCATGCTGGCGGGCACCGAAGGTGTAGGGGATTTCGACCGCGCGCAGCTTGCCCTCCGCGGTCGCTACGACGTCGAGCAGAATCTTGAAACCCTGCGTCGACAGCTGCGGCGCGAGCTGCTCGAAACGGTCGCGGCGGACCATGAAGAAGCCGCTCATGGGGTCGGCGATCTCGACCTTCAGCGCGCGGCGCGCGATCTCGGTGGCAAACGCGCTGGCGCCGGCGCGCTGCTTGTTGAAGCCGTCGGCCTTGTAGCCCTCGATATAGCGGCTGCCGACCACGAGCTCGGCCTCGCCGCTCTGCAGCAGCGCCACCATCTTCGGCAGCTGGGTCTCGTCATGCTGCAGGTCGGCGTCCATCACCGCGGCATAGGGCGCGCTCGAGGCCAGGATGCCCTCGATGCAGGCGCCGGACAGGCCGCGCCGGCCGATCCGACGGATGCAGCGCACGCGGGAATCCTTCCGCGCCAGCGCGCGCACCACGTCCCAGGTTCCGTCGGGCGAATTGTCGTCGACGAAGATGACTTCCCAGGACACGTCCTTCAGGATCGCGTCGAGCCGGCGGTACAGCACCGTGACATTGTCGCGTTCGTTGAAGGTCGGGACGACCACCGAAAGCAGCGGCAAGCTTGCTGCCAGCGATGAGGTTTCGGGGCTCGGCTTGATGGCTTCGTTCATGAGCGCCAGCGTATAGCCGCAGCCTCTCCCGCTGCCAAGGCAGGCCGACCCAAACGCACGCTCGGAAAGCGGGAAAACGGGGCAAAACACCCCTGAAAATGCCAACGACCACGAACAAGGGGCGCGCGTACATCCGGCGCAGCCAATCAATGTCGTGGTCGTCCGGCGCCGGAGCCCTGAAGCTGCAACGTCGCCGTTGGAAGCAAGATAGGAAGGCCCCAGGCGGTCCGCAAGGGGCGCAGGAGGCGCTAGTTGTTCGGGACTTCCCGGATCACCGGGCCGCGTGGCGCCGGGGCTGCCGGCGCGGCCTCGGCAGCTGGAGCCGCCTGCGGCTGTGCGGCGGACCGGGTCGGGTTACGGAGCTGGCTCGGCGACGGCCCGTAGATGAACGCCGCCGCCAGCGCGACGGCCGCGACCAGTGCGCCCAAGAAACCTGCCGTCGATTGTGATCTCATGCCGATGATCCCCTCGCCTGCGCGGATTGATATCAAAAATCGGCCGGCCGCAACAGGATTTGGGAACCTATTTGGCCGCGGCTCTGCGCCGGGTGAAGGCGGTCACGATGTCCTTCTGCGCGAGCTCGATCGCACGGTTGGCGGTCGTCAGATTCGCGTCGGCGTCCTGCTTCGGAAATTGCAGCGACAGGAAGTCGATCAGCGACACACGGAAGTTCTGCCGCTCCGACGGACAGACATTGGCGATCAGCGAGGTGAACTCCTGGTCGGACATCGCCTTGTTGCTGTCGCGGGGATATTCGCGGGCGAGACAATTCCAGTAGGCGTCGCGGCCGGTGATCGCGAGCTTGTGCGCATCGTCGACCTCATCGGCCATTGCAGCGGAGGATATGGCGGCGGAGGACATGATCAAGAGGGCGGCCGCAACCAGCATGCGCATTGTTGTTCTCCATTTTGGCGCATCGTAGCGAAGAGCGACAGCGACGATAAGCGCCGCCGTGCCGATCTGGCAAACTGGCCAATCACAATTATTTTGATTAGTCTTGCTTCCTGTTCCCTCCCTCACGATGAGTGCAGTCGTGGCCAAAGCTCCCACCAAGGCGACCCAGACAGACACCAAGGCAACCAAGACAGACGCAGGCAACATCTATATCGGCATCGGCGGCTGGACCTTCGAGCCGTGGCGCGGGGTGTTCTATCCGGAGAAGCTCGCGCAAGCGAAGGAGCTGTCCTACGCCGCCTCCAAGCTGACCTCGATCGAGATCAACGGCACCTATTACGGCTCGCAGAAGCCGGAGAGCTTTCGCAAATGGGCCAGCGAAGTGCCCGACGGCTTCATCTTCTCGCTGAAGGGACCACGCTTCGCCACCAACCGCCGCGTGCTCGCCGAGGCCGGCGATTCGGTGAAGCGGTTCTATGATTCGGGCGTGCTGGAGCTGAAGGACCGGCTCGGGCCGGTGCTCTGGCAGTTCGCGCCGACCAAGAAGTTCGACGGCGCCGATTTCGGCAAGTTCCTCGAGTTGCTGCCGCGCAAGCTCGACGGCCGCGCGCTGCGCCACGTCGTCGAGGTCCGCCACGACAGTTTTTGCGTGCCCGAATTCGTCGCCCTGATTCGCGAACACGAGGTGCCGGTGGTGTTCGCCGAGCACGGCAAATATCCGGCGATCGCCGACGTCGCGAGCGACTTCGTCTATGCGCGGCTGCAGAAGGGCAATGACGAATTGAAGACCTGCTATCCGCCGAAGCAGCTCGACGCCTGGGCCAAGCGGTTTCAGGACTGGGCCGCCGGCAGCGAGCCTGACGATCTGCCGAAGGTCGAGAAGACCGCGCCCAAGAAGGCGCCGCGCGACGTGTTCGCCTATGTGATCCACGAGGGCAAGGTCCGCGCGCCGGCCGGCGCGATGGAGCTGATCGAACGGGTGAAGTGAGCGAGAACCGATGGCGAAGGCCAGGAAGCTGTTCACCATCGGCTACGAGCAGACGCCGTCGAAGGCGGTGCTCGACGAGCTCGAGCAGGCCGGCGTCAAGCTGCTGGTCGACGTCCGCGCCATCGCCTCCTCGCGCCGGCCCGGCTTCTCCAAGACCCAGCTCGCCGCCGGTCTCGACGAGCGCGGCATCGGCTACGTCCATCTGCGCGGTCTCGGCACCCCGAAAAGCGGACGGGAAGCGGCACGCAGCGGGCAATATGCGCTGCTGCACAAGATCTATTCGGCGCACCTGAAGACGGCGCAGGCCAAGGAAGAGCTCGACGAGCTGTCGGCGCTGGTCAAGCAGTCCGGCCCGGTCTGCATCCTCTGCTACGAGCGCGACCACCAGCACTGCCACCGTCGATGGATCGCCGAGATCATCGAAGAGCGCGACGGCGTCAGGATCGAGAACCTGGCGGCACCGCAGCTCTAGCCTGCCTCGCCCGGCACGTTCAGCGTTCCCTCCATCATCGTCACGCAGCCGCCGCCGACATGCACCGAAGTGATCGCGCCGCCTTGCTTGCGCACGCGCGTCAGCAACAGGCTCGGCCGGCCCATGTCGACGCCCTGCCCGATCCGCAGCCGCAATTCGCCATCGCGCGCGGGATCAATATCGGCGAGCAGCGCCGCGCAAGCCGCGGTCGCGCTGCCGGTGGCGGGATCCTCGGACAGGCCGCTGGCGCCCGGATGGAACATGCGCGCCTGCAGGTCGAGCGGCTGCTCGCTCGCCGGCACGTCGCGCGTGTAGAAATAGACCACGTCGCGGCCGATCTCGGCCAGCGTCCTGGCGAACGCCGCAGCATCCGGCCGGGCGCGCCTCAGCGCCTCGCGCGAGGCGATCTCGACCACCAGGAACGGCAGCCCGACCGAGACGACCTGCGGCGCGTGCCGATCGGTCTTCACATCAGCCGCCGTCAGCGACAGGCACGCGGCGGCGGCGGCCGCGCTGACCTCATTGGTCCGCTGCAGCGCCTGCGGCGCGGTCAGCTCGGCCCCGACCACATTGCCGCCGTCGGACAGGATCTCGACCGGCACGAGGCCCGCCTTCTCCTCGAACCTCAAGCGCGCCGGCGCCTTCGCGGCCCGGCTTGCCAGCACGAAGGCAGTGCCGACATTGGGATGGCCGGCGAACGGAATTTCCGAGCGCACCGTGAAGATGCGAACCTGGGCGTCGTTGACCTTGTCCTGCGGCGGCAGCACGAAGGTCGTCTCGGAATAGTTGAACTCGGTCGCGATCGCCTGCATCGCTTCGGTCGAGAGCCCTTCGGCGTCGAGCACCACGCCGAGCGGGTTGCCGCCGAAGGCGCGGTCGGTGAAAACGTCGACGGTGATATAGCGCCGCTGCATCCTGCTTGTCCTCGTGCTCCGGTCATTCCGATGACGTCACCGTACCACGGCCCGAGCGATGCCCTTCAGAGCACTCGGTACAATCGCGGGCAAGTCACATGCAGACAGCTCGCGCGGCTTGAAGAGACGTGCGTGATTGCCTCGGATCATGTGAGCGTTGCCGCCTACCCCAGCTGCCAGACGTGCACCGGGTGCTCGTAGCCCCGCACCGGGATCTCGCCGCGCGACACCGCGTCCTTGCAGTCGTCGCCGAGCGCATCACGCACCGCGGAGGAAATCAAAAACTGCGAGCCAAGATCCTTGTTCAGTGCCTCGAGCCGCGCCGCAAAATTCACGGTGTCACCGATCACGGTGTATTCCTTGCGCCGGGGCGAGCCGATATTGCCGGCGACGACCTCGCCGATGTGGATGCCGATGCCGATGCGCAGCGGCCAGCTCGTCGCCGCGTTGGTGCGCTCGTTCGCCGCGAGCATTTCACGCGCGGCGGCGACCGCCTGATGCGCGGCGTCGCCGGTCTCGAACGGGGCACCGAACAGCGCGAGAAAGCCGTCGCCCAAAAACTTGTTCACGATGCCGCCATGGCGATCGAGGATATCGACCAGCACGGCAAAGGCGCCATCGAGCCTGTCGACCACCTCTTGCGGCGAGCGGGTGCGCGCACCGGCCGTGAAGCTACGGAAATCCACGAACATCACCGCAACACGGCGGATGTCGCTGCCGGTGCCGGCACCCTCCGTCATCAGACGTTCGACCACCTGCGGCGAGACGTGCTGGCCGAACAGATTGGTGATGCGATCGCGCGCGGTGGCGGCCGCGATGCTGGCCGCGAACTGCCGGCGCAGCTGCATGCCGACCGCGCCGGCCAGCATGCCGCAGATCAGGATGATCGAGCTCCGCGCGGCGTGATAGTAGATGCTGGTCTCGGCCGCGCCGCCGCCCGAGGGATGGAAGAACACCGCCATGTAGAACAGCTCGGCCGCCGCGACGAAGCCGGTGAAGGTCGAGAGCCAGAAGTCGAGCCGCAGCGTCGACAGGATGATGAAGACGAAATAGATCAGCGGCGCCACGAAGCCGAGCGCCTCCTGCGGCCCCATACTGTTCATGTGCAGCGCCAGCACGACGGTCGGCAGCGACGTCTCGACCAGCACGCCGATGTAGCGCCGGACCACCGGCAGGTCGCGCCCCTTGCGCATGTGCCAGCTGATTGCCCCGTGCACCCAGAGCTCGAACAGGATCAGCGGAATGGTGACGTAGAAGACGTAGACGGGGCTGAGGTTGCCGTGCCAGACGCGGCTGACCGCGTCGGGCGCAAAGAAATACACCAGCAGACTGATCGCCGCGAGGGCAGCGGCGGTAGCGATCAGCACCCTGATGCGGAGCAGCTCGGTGGTCATCACCTCGCGCATCAGGGCGTGATGGAAATCGGCGGATACGGTTGTGTCTGCCGCTGCGCCGCTTTTGTCCGAAGATTCCGCCATGCCTCCCACCCCGTCATCCCGGGGCGCGAAGCGAACCCGGAATCTCGAGATTCCGGGTTCGATGCTTCGCATCGCCCCCGGAATGACGATCATTGATGGCATCCATCATAGCCTCAATCGAGCGTGCGGCGGAAGCGCGTCACCGCGATCGTCATGGCGAACAGCATCAGGGCGACCAATGCGACGGTGTCGTATTGCAGGTTCTTCATCGCCGCCCCCTTCAGCATGATGGCCCGGACGATGCGCACGAAATGGGTCAGCGGCAGCCCCTCGCCGATATATTGCGCCCAGACCGGCATGCCCGCGAACGGAAACATGAAGCCGGACAGCAGGATGCTCGGCAGGAAGAACATCATCGAGAGCTGCATCGCCTGCAGCTGGTTCTGGACGATGGTCGAGAAGGTGTAGCCGATCGACAGATTGGTGGTGATGAACAGTGTGGTGAGCAGCGCCAGCAGCGTCAGGCTGCCGAGGACCGGCACACCGAACAGCACAATGCCGATGGCGATGATCAGCGTGGCCTGGATGAAGCCGACCAGCACATAGGGGATGATCTTGCCGAACATCACCTCGACCGGTTTGATCGGCATCGACAGCAGGCTCTCCATGGTGCCGCGCTCGATCTCGCGCGTCACCGAGAGCGCGGTGAAGATCAGCATGGTCATGGTCAGGATGGTCCCGACCAGGCCGGGCACGATATTGAGGCGCGAATCCGCCGCCGGGTTGTAGCGGGCGTGGGCGCGGATTTCGAACGGCATGTCCGGGGGATCGCCGACGTGCAGATCATGCGCCAGCGCCGATTGCACCAGCGGCCCGAGTGCGCCGAGCGCCGAGCCCGACGCGACCGGGTCGGTGGCATCGGCGGCGACCAGCAGCGCCGGTCTGTCGCCGCGCCGCACCGCGCGCTCGAAGCCGCGCGGGATTTCGACGCCGAACAGCACCTTGCCGGATTGCAGCAGCTCGTCGAATTCCTCGACGGTGTGGACCTCGCGGACAAAATGGAAATAGGCGGTGTTCTCCATCGCCTTCAGGATCGAACGGCCGAGATCGCTGTCTTCCTGGGTCAGCACCGCGGTCGGCAGATTGCGCGGCGTGGTGTTGATGGCGTAGCCAAACAACGTCAGCTGCATGACCGGCAGCATGATGATCATGGCGAAAGAGACGCGGTCGCGGCGAAGCTGGATGAACTCCTTGACCAGCATCGCGTAGCTGCGCCGCCAGAAGCCGAATGCCGGCTCCCTCGCCTCGCTGTTCTGGATCGTTTCCGTTGCGCTCATCGCAATTATCCCTGGAGATTATCCTTGAAAGTTATCCTTGGAAATTATCCTTGGAGCGCCCCATCAGATCGATGAAGACGTCTTCGAGCGACGGCTCGCTGGCCTGCCAATGCCACTTCGAATTGTCCCGATAGGGCGCGATCGCGGCCTCGAGCGCCGCCTTGTCGCGGCCGGAGACGTGCAGGCTGGTGCCGAACGGCGCCACCATGTCGACGCCGGGCTTGTCCGTGAGCTCGGCCATCAGGCCGTTGAAATCCTCGCCCGTCACCGTCCAGGTCGACAGCGCGGACGCCGCGATCACCTCGTCCACCGTGCCATGGGCCAAGAGATGACCGTAGGCGATGTAGGCGATCTCGTGACAGCGCTCGGCCTCGTCCATGTAATGGGTCGAGACCAGCACGGTGAGGCCTTCGGCGGCGAGCGCGTGGATCTCGTTCCAGAAATCGCGCCGCGCCTTGGGATCGACGCCGGCGGTCGGCTCGTCGAGCAGCAGCAATTGCGGATTGGGCAGCGTGCAGGCGCCGAGCGCGAGCCGCTGCTTCCAGCCGCCGGAAAGGTCGGCGGCGAGCTGCTCCTCGCGGCCCTTCAGCCCGATCCGCGCGATCATGTCGGCCGCGGCGCCGCGCGCGTCCGGCATGCCATAGAGCCGCGCCACGAATTCGAGATTCTCGCGCACCGACAGATCCTGGTAGAGGCTGAAGCGCTGCGTCATGTAGCCGACCTTGCGCTTGATCTTGTCGGCATCGCGCCGGATGTCGTAGCCGAGGCAGGTGCCCTCGCCGCTGTCGGGCGTCAGCAGGCCGCACAGGATGCGGATGGTCGTGGTCTTGCCGCTGCCGTTGGGACCGAGGAAGCCGTAGATCGAGCCGCGCTTGACCTGCATCGACAGGTCATGGACGACCTCGCGTCCGCCAAACGACTTGGTCAGGCCCTTCACATCGATCGCGATGGAGGGTGCGTTGGACCGCGCGCTGGTGGAGCCGCCGTTCATCTGCGCTCCGCCACCGGCGTCTTGGGATTGAGGTAGATGCTGATCGGCTGACCGACGCGCAGCACATCGGGCCGGCTCGGCCGCGCCTGGATCAGATAGACCAGCTTGTTGCGCTCATCGAGGCTGTAGATGACCGGCGGCGTGTACTCCGCCGTGGTGGCGATGAAGTAGATCTTTGCCGTGAGGTCGGCGGCGCAATTATCGCAGGTCACCCTCACCTCGTCGCCGAGCGCAAGCTTCGGCAGCTCGGCCTCCGGCACGAAGAAGCGCAGCTTCATGTTGCCGGGCGGCATGATCGACAGCACCGGGCGCTGCGCCTGCACCATCTCGCCCTCGCGGAAATAGATCTGCTGGATCGAGCCCGCGATCGGCGCAAAGCCCTTGCGACGGTCGAGCCGGGTCTGCGAGGTGTTGACCCGCGCCTCCGCGACGCGCAGCGCCGAGACCGCGGAATCCAGATTGGCCTGGGTGCCGGCGCCGGTGCCGCGCAGCGAGGCCGCGCGGTCATAGCTCTGCCGCGCATTGGCGAGGGTCGCATTGTTCTGGTTGAGATCGGCGCGCTGCAAATCGTCGTCGACCGAATAGAGCAGATCGCCGGGCTTGACCTCGTCGCCTTCGCGCACATTGAGCTTGATGACGCGGCCGGATTCATCGGGGCTGACGAAGATCATGTCGGCCTCGACCCAGCCCTGGAAGCCGGGATCACGCTTCTCCTGGCAACCGGCCAGCGCCGCCGCCAGCACGACTGCGGTCACGAGCTTCATCATGCGCGAGCCGGTCATGGCTTGCTCCGTTCGCCGAAGATCAGATCGAGATGAACCTTGAACATCGCGAGGGCATCGAGCGGCGCGTGCCGGGCAAACAGGCCCTGCCAGATCACCGCGACGATCGCGGGCGCCACGACGAGTTGCGGAAACTGCGCGAGTTGGCGCTGCCTGATCTCGCCGCGCGTGATCGCAAGCTGGATCAGCGCCTGCATCGCGGCCATCCCCTTCGACACCACCTCGCGGAAATAGAAGTCGGCGATCGTCGGGAAGCGCGGCCCTTCGGAGACGATCAAACGGACGATGTCGCCGCGCCGGGTCGACACGATCTCGCGGATGAAGGTCTCGGCAAACCTCTCCACCGCATCGCGCACCGGGCCGGTGATGGTGGGCGGCGCGGCCATGCGATTGACCAAGGGCACGACTGCGGTGCGGATCAACTCCTCGAACATCGACTCCTTGTCCTTGAAGTACAGATAGAGCGTGCCCTTCGCGACGCCCGCCCGCCTGGCGACATCGTCGAGCCGCGTTGCGGCAAAGCCGCGCGCAATGAACTCGTCCATCGCCGCCTCGACGATCGCAGCGCGCCGCTCCGCCGATTTCTCGGCGCGGTTCGCAGCAGGCTTGGCCTCGGGCAGCTTTGCCGAGGCCACCTTCGGGATCCTCGCCGCGGCAGCCCGGATCGCGGTGGCCCGGCGCCTGGCGGGCCGGGAGCGGGTCGTCTTTTCGATGCGCTCTGTCATGGTCATAATATGACTGACCAGTCAGTCATTGTCAATGTGTTCAGAGAAAACGCCTGCCGGCCGGAAGCGTTCCTGTCGGCCTTCCCGGCCCCTCAGGGTGCGCATAGATTCGCGATCTCGCGGCGCAAATGCCCGAATTTGCTGCTTATTTCCGCCCCTCTGGGGAACAGTGGGCGCTGGGAAAGCCGGGTGCCGATCGCACCCGCGGGCCCTGTGCAACAAAAAGGCACAGGGGTGGCACCACAGGTGTAACCGGAGCAATCCGGCTTTGCCTGCGCGATGCGCTACGGCTCACTTCGTGCTCTCCCCGGCGAGATTGGGGGGAATTTGATACAAGCGGTCCGCTGGGGGAACACCAATGAGCGATTGGTTACACAACCTTTCTGTGCCGTGGATGGCCTTCATCGTCTTCGGCTTCACCTATCTTGTTGCCGTTCTCATTTTCGCAGGCGTTGCGATCCTGTCGACCAAGGAGCGCGCAACGTCTTTCAAATCGATCTCTCCCGGCATGTTGCCGGTGCTCGGCATCCTTTTCGGCCTGTTTGTCGCGTTCACCGCGGCACAGGTCTGGAGTGACAGTGATCGCGCCACCGCGGCGGTGAGCCGCGAAGCCAGTTCGCTGCGCGCCGTCACCCTGCTCGCCAGCGGCCTGCCGCCGGAGCAGGAGACGCGCCTGCGCGGCCTCGTTCGCGACTACGTCGAGGAAACGGTCGCCGTGGAATGGCCGATGATGGCGCGCCAGGCTGCATCGCTCAAGGCAGCGCCCCCCGCGCTGACCGCGGCGCTGCGGCTTGTCGTATCAACGCCCGCGCAAAACCCGGGCCAGCAGACGACGCAGCACGAGATCATCACCAATCTGAATTCGGCACTCGATGCGCGACGACAACGGATCATCGTCAGCCAGACGGAGGTCGACTCGATCAAATGGTGGTGCCTCTACCTTCAGGCCATCTGCGAGCTATTGGTCATTGCCCTTGTTCACTGCGACAACCGGTTGGGATCCGCCATCGCGATGGGACTGTTCGCGACCGGCGTGGCCACATCGGTTCTGCTGATTGCCGCGCACGATCGACCATTCACCGGCCAGATATCGATTGCGCCGACGCCGTTGCTGCAGATCATGCCGGACAAGGAGGCTAGCCGATAAGCGCCGGACCGCACACGCGCGCTGTCCGCTAGGTGTGAAACTTCAACCCATCGAGGATCTTGTCGACCACCTTGCGCTCGGCGCGAATGGCGAGGCCGACCAGGTTGAGCTCGCTGCGCACGACCGCCTTCACCACCTCGCGGTTGGCGGCGTCATGCGTCGTCTTGAACATGTCCTCGGTGTAGAGCGCCGGCTGCACGTTGCGCGCCAGCGCGCGTTCCAGAGCCCGCGACAGCGCAGGCCCGTCGGCGCCGTAGATCAGGATCGGCTGGCCGATCAAAGAGAGATATCTGGTCCCCGAGCCGTCCTCGTAATTCTCGCCGATGCATTCGGGAAAGGAAGCCGCGATGCCGCCGGCAAGAAACGACGCCACGTTGAGCTTCTGCCAGACTTCCAGGTCGGTGCGGATCACGACCGCGATCTTGGTGTCGAACTGCATGGCGATAAATCTATCCGCAGGTTGACGACAAACGCCAGTTCTGACCGCGCATCCCTCATCTGCCCGCCAGGCGCTGACGTTAGTTTCTTGAGCAACCCACGGGCGGACCCTGCCCGCCCGAAGGGCGACGTCGCGGCTGGCGAAGCTGATATCGCTGCGGCGAAGAAGCTCAACCCACACGTCGACCGCTAGCCGTGCGACGTCGCAAAGGCCAGATCCGTGCCGGGACGGAAAGCGATAGTCAGCTCCTGCGCCGCGTAGTAGGCTTCGGGCGTTCGATGACCATCAGCATATTTCAGGGCATTGCATCATGATCAGCAAGGCCGATGTTGTTGTTATTGGTTCGGGCGGATTGGGCGCGGCCACAGCCTATTACCTGAGCAAGCGTGGAGGTCTCAGCGTCGCCCTTGTCGACAAGCATGAGATCGGATCGCAAACCTCGCCCCGCGCGGCAGGCATGGTGAGTTGTGCGCGCAAGAGCGACTTGATGATTGGCCTCATCAAGGACGCATGCCGCAAGATCGAGGCGTTCACGGAAGAAACCGGCCAGCCGCTCGACTGGGTGCATTCGGGCAGCCTCAAGGTTGCGCGCCGGCCGCAGGACGCCGAAGTGATCGAGGACGACTTCGAGCGCGGACGCAGCACCGGCCTCGACGTCGAGCTGATCTCTCCGGAACAGGCGAGCGCTCTCAATCCGTTCTTGCAGCCGACGGGCGTCGTTGCGGCGATGCGGATCGGCGACGACCGGTATTTCGACCCGGCGCAGGTTGCCGTCGGTTTCGCCACAGCCGCCGCGGCCAACGGTGCAACCTTGCTGCCGAAGACTGACGTGCGCGCCGTCAACATCGTCGGCGGCACCGTGATCGGCTTGACCACCGCGAACGGCGTCATTGAAAGTCCGGTTGTCGTCGATGCGGCCGGCGCGTGGACACGGCAGGTCGCGGAGGCGAGCGGGATCCGCGTGCCGCTGGTGCCGACCCGGCAGCAGTTGATCGTGACCGAGCCTTTGGATGGCGCGCGGGCCGACCTGCCGATGATCCGCATCATGGATGCTGCGGTGTATGCCCGCCCATGTCAGGGCGGCTTCCTGTGGGGTGTCTACGAGGAAACGCCGCGCTTCTTCGATATGCAGTCGCTTGGGGCCGGCTTCGACGTCAAGGACATGCCGCTCGACATCGGCGTGCTTCATGCCGCCGCCGATGAGGTCAAGGACCAGCTCCCGTTCCTGCAAACCGCCAAGGTGCGGGAGTTTCGCGGCGGCATTCCGACCATGACCGCCGACGGCCATCATATTCTCGGCCCGGCCGCCGGCGTGACCGGCTTCTATTTTGCGAGCGGGTGCAACGTCGCCGGTCTGTCGATCTCGCCGACCGTCGGCGAGGCGCTTGCGGCCTGGATCGTGGACGGCAAGCCGCCCGTCGATCTATCGCCGATGTCGGTCATGCGGTTCAAAGACCAATCGTGGTCCGAAGACCAATTGGAGCGCGACGCCGCCTGGCAATACCGGCACTTTTATGGCGCCGTCTGAGCGCGGCAGCGCGCTTTGCCCACCAGGCGGATTGCGGCGACTGCCCTACCCCTTGGCGTCGCAGGCCCAGGCGCGGATCACGCATTCCTTGCCGCCATAGTCGTAGCACTTCCTGGTCGCGGCATTGAGCGAGCTCGAGATCTTCGGCGCCACGGCATAGCCATGGGCGCCGCAGGGATTCTTCATGTCGATCGAGAGCGCGGCGCAGGCCCGCTTCATGGTCACGGTGGTGCAATCGCCCTTGCACTGCTTCAGCGCGGCGGCGCGCGCCGCGCCTTCCGCCGGATAGTCGTAGGCCTGGCCATAGGCCCCGCACTTGCCGACCGCGAACGCGCCGGCCGCGCGCGCCTTGGGCACGAAGGTTTCCACGGAGAAACGCGTGGCGCCGAGCAGCAATGTCAGGACGAGAATCGTCAACGCGCGACGCTGCGCGACGGCGGTCGAAATGATCAAGCGGAAATCCCCCAAAGCCCGGCGCGGACTGTACGCAGGGGTCGTTTCCAGATGGTGAATGACGGGTTGAGAGCGAATTCTATCCACTCGTCGTCCCGGCGAAGGCCGGGACCCATAGCCACCGATGGTGATGATTGCGCGAGGCTCTGGCCGCTATCCCACCAACAACAACGATTGGTGGTAATGGGTCCCGGCCTTCGCCGGGACGACGCGGAGAATGTTCAGCCCTGTCTTGCCGCTTCCAGCGCCTGCGGCGTGTCGATGTCGAGGAAGGCGCTGTCGCCGTCGACCGGGACCTCGGCGACTACCTCGGCATGCTTGGTGATCAAGTGACGCGCGCCGATGTCGCCGTCGAGCGTCATCAGCTCCTTGAAAAAGCGCCGCGACCACAGCACCGGATTGCCGCGGCGGCCCTCACTGACCGGGACCGCGATCAGATGGCCGCGGTCCGGCGCGAAGGTCTCGATCAGGCGATCGATCAGCTTCGCATCGATCAGCGGCATGTCGCCGAGGCAGACGATCGCGCCGTCGGCGCTGTCGGACACCGCCGCAATGCCCGCCTTCACCGAGCTGGCGAGGCCGCCGGCGAAATCCGGGTTGCGGACGAATTTGACCTTGAGGCCATCGAGCGCCTGCTCGACCAGCTCGGCCTGATGCCCGGTGACGACGATGACCTCGGAAGCCTTCGAGGCCAGCGCTTGCTCGGCGACGATGCGCGCGAGCTTCTTGCCGTCGAGCTCGGCGAGCAGCTTGTTCGGGCCGCCCATCCGGGTCGAGCGGCCGGCGGCAAGCACGATCGCGGCGACGTTGCGGTTGCCTTCGGTGTCCGGCACGGTGCGCGGCTGCGGCCGCGTCACGATCTCCATCAACAGGCCGCCGACGCCCATGCCGGTGAGATCCGATCGCGTCACCTTGATGCCGGCGAGCAGCCGCATCAAGACCCAGTCAAAGCCGTTCTCGACCGGCGAGCGCGCGCAGCCCGGCGCGCCCAGCACCGGCACGCCGCCGGCGCTGCCGATCAGCAGCAGATTGCCGGGATCGACCGGCATGCCGAAATGCTCGACCGCGCCGCCGATCTCAGTGATTGCAGCGGGAATGACATCGCGGCGATCGGCGATCGCGGACGCGCCGAACACGATGACGAGCTCGGCGCCGAGCCCGAGCAATTCCTTGATCGAGGCCGCCAGCACCGTCTCGTCATGCGGCACGCGGCGCTCGGCGATGATGGTGGCGCCGGCCGGCGCGAGCCGTTCGGCGGTGACGCGCAGCGTCTTATCGATCACCTTCGGCGCAAGGCCCGGCAGCAGCGTCGAGACCACGCCGACCTTCTGGATCACATAGGGCGCGATCCGCAGCGTATCCTTGCCGGCGACCGCGACGGCGGCATCGCGTAAGCGCCCCTCGACGCCGAACGGGATCAGCTTGACGGTCGCGATCATCTCGCCCTCGACCACCGGCTTGAACGCGGCGAGAGTTGCGAAGGTGATAGCCTCGTCGACGTCGTTGATACGGTCGACCGCGGCGCGATCGATCACCAGCACGCCGGGGCGCGCCGCGAACAGATTGGCGCGGCCGGTGAAGGCGCGCTCGACGTTGACGCCGTCGCCGGCCACCGCCTGCGCGATGCTGGCGGCCGCGGCGTCCTCGGAGACGTCGCCCTCGTCGAGCCGCACCACGACGATCTCGTCGACGCCGGCCTTGGTCAGCGCCTCGACCTCGGCGAGGCCGATCGTGGTGCCCTTCTTGAGCACCAGCGCGCCCTGGCGGAGGGTATGCACGGTGACGCCGCCAATCGCGTCGGCCGGACTGGCGGGACCGAATTTCATGCCGCTTCTTCTTTTTCTTTGGGGGGCAAGCGCAGCTGCGCGGTGATCTCGGCCATGATCGCGACCGCGATCTCCGACGGCGACACCGCGCCGATATCGAGGCCGATCGGCGCGTGGATGCGCGCGATGTCGCTGTCCCTGGCGCCCTGCGCGCGCAGCCGCTCGGCGCGCTTGGCGTGGGTCTTTCGCGATCCGAGCGCGCCGATATAGAAGCAGTTGCGGTCGAAGGCGTGCAGCAGCGCCGGATCGTCGATCTTCGGATCATGCGTCACCGCGACGAAGGCGGTGTAGTGATCGACGTTGAGCGGCGGCAGCGCGACGTCGGGCCATTCGGCGACCAGCGGCACGTCGGGGAAGCGCTCCGGGCTCGCAAACGCGGTGCGCGGATCGACCACCGTGACGTCATAGTCGAGCGAGCGCGCCAGCGCCGCCAGCGCCTGGCTGATATGGACCGCGCCGATGATCACGAGCTTTGCGGTCGGCGCGTAGACGTTGAGGAACAGTTTTTTGCCTGATACCTCGACATTGCCGCTCTTGCCCATCCTGAGCTGCTTTGCGAGCTCGGCGCGCAGCGGATCGGCGGCGATGTCCGCGGCCTTGACCAGGCGCTGATCGCCATTGGCGGTGTCGGTAACGATGATCACCGGGCGGCGCGCGGCGCGCTCGGCGTTCAGCTCTTTCAGGATCTCGAGTTTCACGGCTAACCGACCTTCTCGACGAAGACGCGGATGGTGCCGCCGCAGGACAGGCCGACATTCCAGGCGGTCTCGTCGGCAACGCCGAATTCGAGCATTTTTGGCTGGCCGCTCGCGATGACGTCGAGCGCTTCCGTCACGACCGCGCCCTCGACGCAGCCGCCGGAGACCGAGCCGAGGAAGGTGCCGTCGTCATTGATGACGAGGCTCGAGCCGGCCGGGCGCGGCGCCGAGCCCCAGGTCTCGACCACGGTGGCGAGCGCCACGCCATGGCCCTCTTTCTGCCAGGTCTCGGCGGCCTGCAGAATGTCTTCGTCGCGGTTGAGCATGAGAGCGTCTCCTCAAGCAACAGAACGGATCAGGCTGCGGTGGTGCGCCGGCGGCGGGGATGACAGCGCCCCGATCAAGCCCTTGATGGACGTCAAGTTATGCACCGGGCGAAATTCGTCAACGTGGGGCAGCATCATTTTGATGCCCTGCGCCTTGGCCTCGAAGCCGGAGTAGCGCAGCAGCGGATTGAGCCAGATCAGGCGGCGGCAGGAACGGTGCAATCGGTCCATCTCGAAGGCCAGTTTGGCATCAGCCTCCCGTTCTAGTCCATCGGATATAAGGAGGACGATGGCGCCCTGCCCGAGCACCCGGCGGGCCCAGAGCTGGTTGAAGCTGTGCAGCGAGGTCGCGATCCGCGTCCCGCCGGCCCAGTCCTCGACCGAGGACGAGCAGCTCGCCAGCGCCTCGTCGGGGTCACGGGCCCGTAACGCCCGCGTCACATTGGTCAGGCGGGTGCCGAACAGGAATACCGAGACCCGCTTGCGGTAGTCGGTGATGGCATGCAGGAAATGCAGGAACAGGCGGGTGTACTCGCTCATCGAGCCCGAGATATCGAGCAGCGCCACGATCGGCGCCGGCTTCTCGATCCGGCCGAGCTTTCGGATGTCGATGATCTCGCCGCCGGTGCGCAGCGAGTTGCGCACGGTGCGGCGCATGTCGAGCCGCAGGCCCCGCGCATCCGGCTGGTAGCGGCGGGTCACGAGCTCGGCCTGCGGCAGCCGCATCTTGGCGATCTCGCGCGTCACCTCGGCGATCTCCGCCGCGGTCATCTGCGCAAAATCCTTCTTCTGCAGGATCTCCTTGTCGGAGACCGAGAGCTTCAGCTCCTGCTCCTGGGCCTGCGGCCGCTCCTCGCTCCGCGCCGGCTGCGCCATCGCCTCCTGGACGCGGCGCGAGGCCGGCGGCGGCTTCTTCCTGGCGTGGTCCGGCAGCGGCACCGAATCCAGCATGCTCTTCCACTCCTCGGCGGCGCGGAAGAACAGCATAAAGGCCTGGCGGAAGATCAGCGCGTGCTCGTGGCGCTTGACGAAGATCGCTTCCAGCGTGGCGTAGAAATCGGAGCGATGGCCGACCTCGATCAGCTGCAGCGCGTCGAGCGCATCGATCACCGAGCCCGGCCCGACGGGAAGCCCGGCCGCCCGCAGCGCGCGGGCAAAGCCGATCACGTTGTCGGCCATGTGGCCGGTCGGAGGCGCGAGGTGGTTGATCGCCATTGTTATTTGGCCTCGTCATTCCGGACCGCACGAAGTGCGGATCCGGAATCTGGAGATTGCGGCGCGAGATTCCGGGTTCACGCTTCGCGTGCCCCGGAATGACGGCTAGTCGCTCGTCGCTTCCTTCAATGTCTTCTGCAACGCATCGCCCTGCATGCGCGCGATGTCGTCCTGATACTTCAAGAGCGCGCCCAGCGTGTCGCCGACGACCTGCGGGGTCAGAGAGCGGGCGTCGAGCTCGGACAGCGCGGTGGCCCAGTCGATGGTCTCGGCGACGCCCGGCGACTTGTAGAAATCCTGGTTGCGCAGCGCCTGCACGAAGCGGACGACCTGCTGCGACAGCTTGGCGGAGATGTTCGGCACCCGCGACTTGACGATCGCAAGCTCGCGCTCGGCTGTGGGATAATCCACCCAGTGATAGAGACAGCGCCGCTTCAGCGCGTCATGAATCTCGCGCGTGCGGTTCGAGGTGATGATCACGATCGGCGGCGCCGGCGCCTTCACGGTGCCGAGCTCGGGAATCGTGACCTGGAAGTCGCTGAGGATTTCCAGCAGATACGCCTCGAACGCCTCGTCGGCGCGGTCGAGCTCGTCGATCAGCAGCACCGGAGGACCCGCGACATCAGGCTCGAGCGCCTGCAGCAGCGGCCGCTTGATCAGGAAGCGTTCGGCGAAAATGTCGCTGGCGAGCTGGTCGCGATCGGTATCGCCGGAAGCCTCCGCAAGGCGGATCGCGATCATCTGCGCCGCACTGCTCCACTCGTAGACCGCGGAGGCGACGTCGAGGCCTTCATAGCATTGCAGGCGGATCAGCTTGCGCCCGAGCGCCGCCGACAGCACTTTTGCGATCTCGGTCTTGCCGACACCGGCCTCGCCTTCGAGGAACAGCGGCCGGCCCATCCGCAGCGCGAGATAGGTCACGGTCGCGAGCGACCGCTCGGCGAGGTAGCCGCGCGAGGTCAGGAGATCCTCGAGCGCATCGACGGAAGTGGGTAACGCCGATGCACTCATGGAACAGCCAGTCTTCGAACAGAGGTCAGCAAAGTCACGCCTTGGTACTTAGTCCTTGGCGTTCGCGGCTTCCACCGCCCTGCGCGTCAAAACGCCGATCAGATGCGCGCGGTATTCTGCACTGCCGTGCAGGTCGCTGTTCAGCCCGTCAGCCGAAACCGCGATGCCGTCGAGCACCTTGTGCGAGAAGCGCTTCTTCAGCGCGTCCTCGAACGCGGTGACGCGGAAGACGCCGTCGGAGCCCGCGCCGGTGACCGCGACGCGCACGTCGGACGGACGCTTGGCCACGAACACCCCGACCAACGCATAACGCGAGGCCTGGTTGCGGAACTTGACGTAGGCCGCCTTCTTCGGCAGGGGGAACATCACCTTGGTGATGATCTCGTCGGCCTCCAGCGCGGTCGAGAACAGGCCCTGGAAATACTCCTCGGCCTTGAGGCGGCGCTTGTTGGTGACGATGGTCGCGCCCAGCGCCAGTACCGCGGCCGGATAGTCGGCGGTCGGGTCGTTGTTGGCGAGCGAGCCGCCGATGGTGCCGCGGTGGCGCACGGCGGGATCGCCGATCAGGCCGGCAAGCTCGGCCAGCGCCGGGATCGCCTCGCCCACGACCGCGGAGTTCGCGACTTCGGCATGCTTGGCGGTGGCGCCGATGACCAGCGAGCGGCCCTTCATCTCGATCGTGTCGAGACCTTCGATGTGGGAGAGATCGACCAGATGCGGCGGGCTGGCGAGCCGCTGCTTCATGACCGGCACCAGCGTGTGGCCGCCGGCGATCAGCTTGGCGTCCTCGTTCTTCATCAGCAGGTTGGCGGCCTGCCGCACGGTGCCGGGACGGTGATATTTGAATTCGTACATTGGAATGTCCTGATCGCGCTCGCGATGAATTGCTGACTAGGCGAGGTCCGACTTCGCCATCGCCTTGGCGCCGGCGGCGATCGAAGCAACGATGTTCTGGTAGCCGGTGCAGCGGCACAGATTGCCTTCCAGCTCCTCGCGGATCACCTCGTCGGAGAGCTCGTGGCCCTTGCGATGGACCAGGTCGACCGCGGTCATGATCATGCCCGGCGTGCAGAAGCCGCACTGCAGGCCGTGATGCTCGCGGAAGGCCTCCTGCATTGGATGCAGCGGCGCACCGTCGGCTGCAAGCCCCTCGATGGTCTTGACCTCGTGACCGTCGGCCATCACCGCAAGCGTCGTGCAGGACTTCACCGCCCTGCCGTCCAGATGCACGACGCAGGCGCCGCACTGCGAGGTGTCGCAGCCGACGTGGGTGCCTGTCAGCCGCAGGTTTTCGCGCAGAAACTGGACCAGAAGGGTACGGGGATCGACATTCGCGTTCACGGGGTTGCCGTTCACGATCATTGAAATCTTGGCCATCAGCACTCTCTTATCTGCGCCACCGCATATCGGCGAAGCAGGCGGTTTTAAATCATTCCAGACGGCATAATATGGGCGCGCCCCGCGATGGGCAACCTTTCGAGCCACCCCTCCAGGACATGGCCGGACCTGAATAATCCAGCCGAAAGGCGGGGCTAACCCTGCACCGCCTTGGCGAAATTTGCAAAGAATTCATCGGCCAGCTTCTTGGCGGCGCCGTTGATCAGGCGCTGGCCGAGCTGGGCGAGCTTGCCGCCGATCTGCGCCTCCACATTGTAGCTCAGAAGCGTACCGCCATCCTTGTCTGCAAGGCCCACGGTGGCGCCGCCCTTGGCAAAGCCGGCGACCCCGCCCTCGCCTTCGCCTGAGATCTTGTAGCCGTTCGGCGGGTCGAGATCGCTCAAGGTGACCTTGCCCTTGAAGCGGGCGGAGACCGGGCCGACCTTCATCTTGGCGGTGGCGCGGAAGCCGCCCTCGTCGGTCTTCTCCAGCTCTTCGCAGCCGGGAATGCAGGCCTTCAACACTTCGGGATCGTTGAGCTTGTCCCACACAGCCTGGCGCGGCGCTGCAAGCTGGACTTCGCCGGTCATTGTCATGGCCATGGGGGACCTCCTCGATCGCTAGAACCTTTTCCCCCAAGTAAAGCAGGCGGGACACAAAGGAAAGGGCACCTTCGGAGGATGAGCGATGCATATTCGCAACCGCAGCAAGCCAAGCCGATCGTTCACGAAATCGCGCAATCCCCGTTGTTGAAAATGCAGGCAGCCCCGGGGCATTGGCAGCGACGCGCGACAGTGGTTAGGTCGCCGGCCATGAGCACAGCCCTCTCCCCCCTGCTTGCGCCGATGCTGTCGAGCGCCGCGATGCGCGCGGTGTGCAACGACGCCGCTACGCTGCAGAACATGCTGGATTTCGAGGCCGCGCTGGCCCGCGCCGAGGTGGCCTGCGGGGTGATTCCCGCAGCTGGCGCGGGACCGATCGGCGCCGCCTGCAAGGCCGAATCATTCGACCTGGCCGCGCTGGCCGACGCCGCGACGCGGTCCGGCAATCTGGCGATCCCGCTGGTGAAGGCCCTGACCGCCAATGTCGCCAGGGCGGACGCCGAGGCGGCGCGCTACGTGCATTGGGGCGCGACCAGCCAGGACGTCATCGACACCGCGACGATGCTGTCGTTGCGTGCGGGGATCGACGCGCTGCTGGCCGACCTCGACCGCGCCGTCGCCGGCTTCGCCGGGCTTGTGCGCGCCCATCGCGACACCGCCGTGGTGGCGCGGACCTGGCTGCAGCACGCGCTGCCGATGCCGTTCGCCCTCAAACTCGCCGAATATGCCGCGGCGCTGCATCGCTCCCGCAAGCGCTTGCTGCGCCTGCGCCGCGAGACGCTGGCGCTGCAATTCGGCGGCGCCGCCGGGACGCTCGCCGCGCTCGGCGATAAGGGCCTTGCGGTCGCCGCCGCCCTTGCGCAAGAGCTCGATCTGCCCCTGCCGGATGCGCCCTGGCATACCCATCGCGACCGCATCGCCGAGGCCGCGTCGGTGTTCGCCATCCTCGCCGGCAGCTGCGGCAAGATCGCGCGCGACGTTTCGCTGATGATGCAGACCGATGTCGGCGAGGCCTTCGAGCCTGCCGGCGCTGGCCGCGGCGGCTCCTCCACCATGCCGCACAAGCGCAATCCGGTCGCCGCCGCGAGCGCGCTGGGGGCTGCGACCATGGCGCCGAATCTCGCCGCGACGATCTTCGCCGCGCAGGTGCAGGATCATGAGCGCAGCGCCGGTCCGTGGCATGCGGAATGGCCGACCTTGCCGGGCCTGATGCTGGTGACCTCGGGCGCGCTTGCTGCCATCGTCGATCTCGCCGAAGGGCTTGAGGTCGATGCGGCGCGGATGCGCGTCAATCTCGATGCGACTCAAGGGTTGATCATGGCGGAAGCCGTCACCTTTGCGCTCGCCGACAAGATCGGAAAGAGCGACGCCCATCATCTGATCGAGGCCGCCAGCAAGCGCGCGGTCGCGGAGAAGAAGCACCTGCGCGAGGTGCTGTCGGCGGACGCCAAGGTCACCGCGCATCTCGACGCGAAACGAATCGCGGAGCTGTTCGAGCCGATGGCCTATCAGGGCGCCTCGCAAGCGCTGATCGACCGCCTGCTGGCTTCACTGGATGACAAATAGCGACGATGTCATTGCCGGGCAACAGCGCGAAGCGCATGTTCGCGCAGATGACCCGGCAAGCGCATGACGAGAGGGACAAGACGATGCCGATGATCAACGCCGACGGGTGCCTGCTCAACGTCCAGGTGGACGGCCGCGACGGCGGACCGACCTTGATGCTGTCGAACTCGCTCGGCTGCACCTTACAGATGTGGGAGCCGCAGATGCGGGCGCTGACGCAGCTGTTCCGCGTCATCCGCTACGACCGCCGCGGTCACGGCAAATCCGGCGTGCCGGCGGGCCCCTACTCCATGGAGCGGTTCGGCCGCGACGTGCTGGCGATCCTCGACGACCTCAACATCGAGAAGGTGCACTGGTGCGGCCTGTCAATGGGCGGCATGGTCGGACAGTGGCTGGGAGCGAATGCCCCGGAAAGATTCGGCAAGATCATCCTCGCCAACACCGCCTGCTACTATCCCGATCCGACCAACTGGCTGAACCGCATCAAGGCGGTGAAGGAAGGCGGCATCGCCGCCGTCGCCGACGCCGTGATCGCCGGCTGGCTGACCGCCGATTTCCGCGAGCGCGAGCCGGAAACCGCGGCGCGCATGAAGGCGATGCTGATTGCCTCGCCGGTCGAAGGCTATCTCGCCTGCTGCGAGGCGCTATCGACACTCGACCAACGCGCCCTGCTGCCGAAGATCAAGAGCCCGACCCTGGTGATCGCGGGAAAGCAGGACATGGCAACGCCGGTGTCGGCAGGCGAAATGATCCGCAGCGGCATTCCCGGCGCCAGCATGACGCTGCTCGATGCCGCGCACATTTCCAACGTCGAGCAGTCGCACGCCTTCACCGAGGCCGTGGTCGGCTTCCTGACGCAACGGTAACGGTCATCGTCATTCCGGGGCGATGCGAAGCATCGAACCCGGAATCTCGATCCGCATCCATAACTTCGAGATTCCGGGTTCGGTCCTGCGGACCGCCCCGGAATGACGTAACCGGGAAAGATGCTCTATGGGCGACAATCAGCACGCAGCCCGGATGCAGCGAAGCGAAATCCGGGACAAGTCTTTCGGCCAACGCTGAAGCCCCGGATTGCGCTGCGCTCCATCCGGGCTACGATTTCATGAGGAGACATCCATGGACGACAATCAGCGCCGCGACGACGGCATGACGCAGCGCCGCAAGGTGCTCGGCAATGAATGGGTCGACAAGTCGATCAAGAACCGCAACGCGTTCAACACCGACTTCCAGGACCTGATCACGCGCTATGCGTGGGGCGACATCTGGACCCGGCCGCATTTCGATCACCGCACCCGGCGCGTGCTTGTGATCGGCACCATGGTCGCGCTCGGCCAGTGGGACGAATTCCGCCTGCATGTGCGCGCCGCGCTCGCCGAGGGCGGCTTCACGCCCGAGGACATCAAGGAGATCCTGCTGCAGCAGGCGATCTATTGCGGCGTGCCCGCGGCCAATCACGCCGTCAAGGAAGCCGGCGCGATCATTGCCGAGCTAGGAGCATGATCCGGAAAAGTGCGAAGCGGTTTTCCGAAAAGATCATGCGAAAAAAACGACTAAAGCGCGAAGACTATCGCGCTTTAGGTGGTGTGGACACTAGCGCATCCATAGAACAATGGCAGCGAGAGTGACGACGGCCCGGTAATTCCGGGCCGTTTTTTCGAAGCGGGTTGCGACACGTCGGAACTGCTT
>NZ_JBUYWT010000065.1:0-40543 GCF_055264925.1 Bradyrhizobium sp. KZN70725 | reverse complement strand
CGGCGTGCTCCAAGGGCAGTGTCTCGGCCGCCGGATCGACGATCCAAAACGCCTTAGAAACGAGATCGCAGCATGGGAGCGGCAGCGAAACAAAACTCGCGCCCGTATCAATTGGATGTTCACAACGGACAAAGCTCGCACCAAACTGGGGCGCGCCTATCCAGGCATACCCAAAGAGTCAAAATCACTGTGACGAGCTACTAGTTGGCCGCGTGACAAATTTCCAATATATGGATACGGGAATTCGCATATCTGTTGCATATGGATCGCCCGATGATCGAACTGCGCCATCTCCGCTATGCCGTCGCGGTCGCCGAGGAAGGCCATATCACCCGCGCCGCCGCGCGGCTCGGCATCCAGCAGCCGCCGCTGAGCCAGCAGATCCGCGCGCTGGAAGCCGCGATCGGCGCGCCGCTGTTTCGCCGGCAGCCGCGCGGGGTCGAGCTGACCGCGGCCGGCCGTGCCTTCGTCGGCAAGGCGCGCGCGATCCTACGCGACGCCGACCTCGCGGTGGAGGCCGCGCGCCGCGCGAGCCGCGGCCAGGAGGGGCAGCTTGCGATCGGCTTCACCTCTTCGGCCGCCTTCCATCCTTTCGTCACCGGCGTGATGCGCGAAATGCGCGAGCGCGCGCCGGCGATCACGCTGTCGCTCGAGGAGGCCTCGACCGGCGAGCTGATCGCAGCCGTCGAGGCCGATCGGCTCGATGCCGCATTCGTGCGTGCGCCAGGCGAGCGGCTGGAGAACCTCACGATCACGCGTCTGCTCGACGAGGAGATGGTGGTCGCATTGCCGGACCATCATCCGCGCGCCCGCAAGGACACCCGCCGGCGGATTTCGCTGGCCTCGCTCGCCGAAGAGCCGCTGATCCTCTACCGCCGTCCGACCGGGCCCGGCCTCTATGACAGCATCATCGCCGCCTGCCGCGCCGCGGGCTTCAGCCCGAAGGTGGCGCAGGAGGCGACGCGGATGGTGTCGACGCTGAGCCTGGTCGCAGCGGGCCTCGGCATTTCGATCGTGCCGGAATCGATGGCGCGGCTCGAGACCGCCGGCGTGTCCTATCTCCGCCTCGACCGCGCCACCGGCCTCGTCGCGCCGCTCGCGCTGGCGCGCAAGAAGGGCCCCGCCGCCGGCACGCTTGGCCGTCTGCTCGGGATCGTGACGCGACGGGTGAAGGACCGTGCCGGCGACTAGTGGAGTCTGCGCGACGTAGCCCAACGTCGCCGCTGCCCCCAGTGGCGCGGAACGTGGGGAGTTTGGCGAACGCGCGCGTCAGGGCGGGTCTAGATAGCTTCCATCGAATCCGGTTGCCCGCGCGCGGATCGCAACAGCTCAGCTGCGTCCGGAGGACTCGGGTTCAATCAACACCGCGAAAGGCATTTCCGATGGCGCGTTTTCCTGTCCATACGCTCGAGTCTGCCCCCGAAGCCTCGAGGCCTACTTTGCGCCAGGTCGAGGCGCGGTTTGGCATGATCCCGAACCTTGCGGCGGCGATGGCGACGTCGCCCGTGCTGATCCAGAGCTTCCTCGGCATCTTCGACAAGGTTCACGGCGGCAGCTTCACCGAGCAGCAGATCCAGACCGTGCTGCTCACCGACGCGGTGACCAATGGCTGCGCCTGGGCGGTCGCGCTGCATTCCGCGCTCGGCTTGCAGGCTGGGCTCGATCCGGCCGATGTCGACGCGATGCGTGCCGGCCGCTCGCCTGCCGACAAGACGCTCGGCGCGCTCTCGACGCTGGCGCGGTCGCTGATCGAAAAGCGTGGGCGGCTCGACGACGAGGAGATCGAACGATTCCTGGCAGCCGGGTTCTACAAGGATCTCGTGCTTGAGGTGATCACCATCGTGGCGGCGTCGACCATCACCAACTACACCGGCAGCGTCACCAATCCGCCGCTGGAGGCGGCGTTGCAGGAATATGCCTGGAACGGCTGAGACGGTCTCGCCTGGCGTCAATCATTGCACGTCGACCGCGCGGCCGGCCGTGCGCGTCAGAGCGCAAACCTGGCGCGATAGTCCTGCGGCGTGGTCGACAGCAGGCGCAGGAAGCTGCGCCGCATCGTTTCCTCCGACCCGAAGCCGCAGCGCTGTGAGATGCGCTTGATCGGCAGGCGCGTTTCCGAGAGCAGATGCCGCGCGCCCTCGACCCGGAGCCGCTCGATTGCGCGTGCCGGCGTCAAGCCGGTCGCTTCGGCGTAATGGCGGCTGAAGCTGCGCTCGCTCATGCCGGCCTGTTTCGCCAGCGTCGACAGCGAGAGGTCGCCGGCCAGATGGTTGCTGATCCAGTCGTGCAGCGCGCTGAACCTGTCGTCGGTGGCTTGCAGCGACAGGATTTCGCTGAATTGCGCCTGTCCGCCCGGCCGTTTGAAAAACACGACGAGATAGCGGGCGACGGCAAGCGCCGCCGTGCGGCCGAGATCCTCCTCCAGCAGCGCCAGCGCCAGATCGATGCCGGAGGTGACGCCGGCCGACGTCCAGAACGAACCGTCGCGCACGAAGATCGGATCGGGCTCGACGCGGACATCGGGAAAACGCTCGGCGAGCTCTGCGCAAAATCCCCAATGGGTCGCGGCACGCCGGCCATCGAGCACGCCCGATGCGGCGAGCAGGAACGCGCCGGTGCAGACCGATGCGGTGCGGCGCGCCTGCCCGGCGCGTTCGCGCACCCAGTCCACCAGGACGGCATCGGCCGCCGCGGCGTTGACGCCGTCGCCGCCCGGAATCACCAGCGTGTCGACCGGGCTGCCGATCGCGGGCAGCGGATGCACCGCGAGCCCGACGCCGGCGGACGACTCGACGTGTGAGCCATCCTTTGCAACGACGCGGACTTCATATGGCTCGGCGTTGCCTGCCTTGGCCGCCAGCGCATTGGCGGACGCGAACACCTGCAATGGCCCGGTGACGTCAAGCAACTGCACGGCCGGATAGGCCAGCACTTCGATCGAGCGGCGGCGGTTTGGCGAAAAACGTGGGCTGGTTGGCGTCATCGCCGAAACCTGCCGCGCTAGATTCGCTTTGTCCATAGCGCAAGGAAAGTTCGAGGGAAGTTCGATGATCGCTCACGATGTTCATCTGCGGATCGGTTCGCTGCTGTTCGAAGGCGTCGACCAAATCGATTTGACCGGGCCGTTCGAGGTGCTGTCGCGGATTCCGAATTCGACCTACCGCATCTACGGCAAGACCGCCGAGCCGGTCCGCGACATCAAGGGATTGCGGCTGACACCGGATGCGACGCTGGCCGATGCGCCGCCGCTCGACGTGCTGCATGTGCCGGGCGGCTTCGGTCAGCAAGCCCTGATGGAGGACACGGAGGTGCTCGGCTGGATCAACCGGCAGGCGGCGGGGGCGTGCCGCATCTTCTCGGTCTGCACGGGCGCGCTGATCTGCGGAGCGGCCGGCCTGCTGAAGGGGCGCAGGGCGACGACGCATTGGGCGTCGTTTCATCTGCTGCCGTTGTTCGGCGCTACGCCCGTGAACCAACGCGTGGTGGTGGACGGAAGCTTCGTCTTTGCCGCCGGAGTCACGGCAGGCATCGATGGCGCATTGCGGCTCGCGGCTGAACTGCGCGGCGACGATGCCGCGCGCGCGATCCAGCTCTATATGGTGTATGCGCCGGAGCCGCCGTTCGACAGCGGCACGCCGGAGACCGCGCCACCCGAAATCCTGCAGCAGTCGCGCCAGGCCGTGCGCGCGATCACGGAGCAGCGGGAGGAAACCGCGCGCCGTGTCGCGGCGAGGCTGGGCGTCACCGTGCAGGAGAGTGAGTGCAGGCTTTTGCCGAACACTCGATTCGGTGTCACCTCGCCCGGCGTGCGGGCCCCGTAAGAAGAAGGAGAGGGAGTGCAGCGCCGGCGCAGTCGCTATTCGACCTCGTCTCGTAGCACTAGTTTCCCGGCTCGAAGCTGCAGTCGGCGCCGCCGCCGGCCTTGTCCTTGATCACCTTCGGATCCAGCGTGCAGGACAGTTTCGACAGCGCCTCGTAGATCGTGCCCGCGGCGCCGTCGGGCGGCACGCCGGCCAGCGCCACGGTCGCGAACATTGCATTGGCTTCGCTGCCCTTCACGGTGTGGGTGTTGCCGCCGAAGGTCAGCGCGCAGGAACGCGAGGTGATGTCGACATTGCTGGCGCGGCAGACCACCTTGTCGGCGGTGACGATGATCTTGCTGGTATAGGAGACATTGCTGTCGCCGTTGAAGAATGCGGCGACCGCCTTCTTCTCCTTGGCCGGCAGCGGCGAGTAGGGCGCCACCACGCCGGCGAGCGCCAGCGCGACCGAGCCCGAGCTGGTCGCAGGCGCAGCCCATGTGGCCGACGAGGCCAGTGACAATGAACATGCGAGGATCGTCAGTCGGCCCAGTCCCATTCCCGTCTCCCGGTGCCCGCGCTTTCCGCGGCGCGGAATCGCTAGCATGTCGCGTGACTTCAAGGGGTGACGCCATTCACACGCGATCCCGCAACTTCGCGTGAGGCGCGATGCGCACAGGGCAGGGCGGCCCCGCGTGGACCCGCTTGCACGATCGCGCCATCGGCGTCACAGTCCGATCCGTGGCAGCGATGCCGCCAACAACGACGACAAGAAGATCAATCCGGGGAACGCCATGGCGGCCACGCGTATCGACTGCGACATCCATCCCGCGGTGGGGGGAACGCGCACCACGCTGCTGCCCTATCTGAGCGATCACTGGAAGGAACAGGTCGTCAGCCGTGCCATCGACGGGCTCGACCTCAATTCCTATCCGCCGTCGATGCCGCTATCCGGCCGCGCCGACTGGCGGCCGGCCGACGGCAGCAAGCCCGGCAGCGATCTTGCCATGGTGCAGCGCGGCGCATTCGACCAGCTCGGCGCCAGCCACGCGATCTGCAACGTCGTCTATGGCGCGCAGGCGGTGTTCGATTCCTACATGGCCGCGGACTTCTGCAGGGCGATCAACGACTGGATCGCGGCCGAATGGCTTGCCAGGGACACGCGGCTGCGCGCCTCGATCGTGGTGCCGATCCAGGCGCCCGACCTTGCGGTCGAGGAGATCGAGCGCAGGGCCGGCGACAATCGCTTCGTTTCGGTGCTGGTGCCCTCGCAGGGCGAGACGCTGCTCGGCCGGCGGCATTACTGGCCGATCTATCAGGCCGCGGAGAAATACAAGCTTCCGATCGCGATCCACGCCGGCAGTGCCTACCGGGGCGCGCCGAGCTCGATCGGCTGGCCGTCCTACCGCTACGAATATTATCTCGCCGAGGCGCAGGCGTTTCAGGCGCAGACGTTGAGCCTGATCTATGAGGGCGTGTTCGGGAAGTATCCCGGATTGACCGTCGTGCTGATGGAGTCGGGCGTCAGCTGGCTGCCGGCGTTCATGTGGCGCGCCAACAAGACCTGGCGCGGCGTGCGCGTCGAGGTGCCGTGGGTGGAGCGCGAGCCCGCCGCGATCATCCGCGACCATTTCCGCGTCACCATGCAGCCGTTCGACGCGCCGCTGGACGCAACAGGTGTCGCCGACATCATCGATCAGATTGGCTCCGACAAGATGTTCCTGTTCGCATCCGACTATCCGCACTGGCAGTTCGACGGCGACGATCCGATCCCGCCGCATCTGCCGAAAAGCCTCGTCCAGCGGATGTGCGAAGACAACCCGATTGAAACGTTCCCGCGGTTGAAGCTGAATTCGTAATTCGCGCGCATGATCCGGAAAAGTGGGAGCCGGTTTTCCGACAAGATCATGCGCAAAACAAGAAGGAGGATCGCATGAGTGACGTCATCGACCGCCCGATGCTCGACCAGGAGAAGACCGCGGCGACGCGGCTGAAGATCATCGACTGCGACATCCATCCGAGCCTTCACGCGCACAGCGACCTCAACGAGTTCCTGCCGAAACGCTGGCAGCAGCATCTGAAGGAATATGGCAGTCATCTGCGCACGCCCTATATCGGCACCACGCCGTATCCGCGCTCCTCGCCGCTGATCGCGCGGCGCGATGCCTGGCCGCCGACCGGCGGCGTGCCCGGCTCCGACCTCGATTTCATGCGCAAGCAGCATCTCGATCCCTTCGACGTCGAGTTCGGGATCCTGCAGGTGCTCGATCTCTTCATCTTCTCGCAGCAGAATCTGGAATTCGGCGCCGCGATCCAGCGCGCCATCAACGACTGGCAACTGGCGTTCTGGGCGCATCGCGATCCCCGCCTGAAGGCCTCGATCCTGGTCGGGCAGGACGGCTCCGACCTCGGCCTCGCCGAGATCGAGCGCTGTGCCAAATCAGGCGAATACATCCAGATCAACGTCTCGCCGCGCGCCAATGAGCCGCTCGGCCGCCGCCGCTACTGGCCGATCTATGAACGCGCGCAGGAGCTCGACCTGCCGCTCGGCATCCATGTCGGCGGCTATGGCGGCCATGCGCCGACCGGCGGCGGCTGGCCGTCCTATTATTGCGAGGAGCACCAGTCGAACGCGCACACGGTGGCGTCGAACCTCACCAGCCTGGTGCTGGAAGGCGTTCCGGAGCGCTTCCCGAAACTGAAGATCGTGTTCATCGAGGGCGGCTTCGGCTGGATCCCCGCGACGATGTGGCGGATGGATCAGCACTTCGAACGCTTCCGCAGCGAGGTGCCGCATCTGAAGCGCCGACCGAGCGAATATGTGAAGGAGCATTTCTGGTTCACGACCCAGCCGATCGACGAACCGGATGAAGCCAGGCACCTGCGGCAGCTGATCGAATGGGCCGGCATCGACCGGCTGTTGTTCTCGTCGGACTATCCGCATTGGGACTATGACGACGCGCGCTACGCCTTCAAGACGCCGATGACGGACGCCGAGCGTCGCAAGATCTTCAATGCCAACGCCCGCGCGGTTTACAAATTCTAGGACACAGATGACCCGTCACATCGTCGCGCGCACCAGTGAGATTCCGGCCGGCGGCAACAAGGTGTTCGGCATCGAGGGCCGCGACATCGTCGTGTTCCATGTCAATGGCGAGTTCTTCGCGCTGCTCAATCGCTGCCCGCATGAAGGCGCGCCGCTGGAGAAGGCGGCCTGCGTCGCGCGCCTGACCTCGCCGGAGCCCGGCATCTATCAGCGCGACCGGGTCGGCGAGATGCTGCGCTGTCCGTGGCACGGCTGGGAATTCGACATGCGCAACGGGCAGTCCTGGTTCGATCCGAAGCGGTTCAGGATCCGCTCCTATCCGGTCGCGGTCGAAAGCGGCGCCGAGTTGCAGAAGGGGCCGTATGTCGCCGAGACTTTCCCGGTGCACATCGAAGACAGTTACGTGATCGTTGAGGTCTAGCCGGCGCGTTGGCGCAGGTCACGCGACCGTGCGCGTCGCCGCGGACCTCGTCATGCCCCGGATAAGCCCGGCCATGAAGGATATTGCAGTTTTTGCAATAATGAAGTGCCGTCGACGGCAATTATAATGACCGCTGCAATGGGCCACCTTGAGGTCGCGGTCGGGAATGAACCCGTCCACCACATCAGGAACGGCATATGAAGCTCTATCACTTCGCTCTCTCCGGCCACGCGCATCGCGCGCGCCTGTTTTTGTCCCTGCTGGAAATTCCGCACGAACTGGTCGACGTCGACCTCAAGTCCGCCGCGCAGAAGCGGCCGGAATATCTCGCGCTCAACCCGTTCGGCCAGGTGCCGGTGCTCGACGATGACGGCGTAATCATCCCGGACTCCAACGCGATCCTGGTCTATCTCGCGACCAAGCTCGGCCGCACCGATTGGCTGCCGCAGGATGCAAGGGGCGCTGCCGCGGTCCAGCGCTGGCTGTCGGTTGCTGCCGGCGATCTTGCGTTTGGGCCCGCTGCGGCGCGGCTCATCACCGTGTTCGGCGCGAAGCACAATCCGGACGACGTGATCGCGCGGGCGCATGTTCTGCTGAAGCGGCTCGAAGCCCATCTCGCCGGGCGCGACTGGCTGGTCGGCGCGGCGCCGACGATCGCAGACGTTGCGCTCTACAGCTATCTGTCCAGCGCGCCCGAAGGCAATGTCGATCTCTCCGCCTATGCGCGCGTCAACGCGTGGCTGCGCCGGATCGAGGCGCTGCCGGGCTTCGTGGCCTTCGCCAAGACCCCAGTCGGTCTGGCGGCCGCGTGACCTGCTGACCGGGCGTGCCGTCGGGCGCGCCCGTCCAACCCCCGAAGGGGAGGGCGATACGATGAGCGACAGACGAACCAAGAGCAAGCTCGCGACCTGGCATGCCGGCGAAAAGGCGATCCAGCAGCAGGTTGGTGTCGCCGAGAAGATGGAGGCCGTCGGCCAGCGTGTGGTGCGCGACTTCATGCCCGACCAGCATCGCGATTTCTTCGCGCAGATTCCCTTCATCGTCGTCGGCAGCGTGGACCGAAGCGGCGACGCCTGGGCCTCGCTGCTGGCCGGCCGGCCGGGCTTCATCTCCTCGCCGACGCCGCGCAGCCTCGAGATCGATGCGCGGCCTGACGCCAGCGATCCCGTCAGCGAAGGCATGCGCGCGGGCGATGCGATCGGACTGCTCGGAATCGAACTGCACACGCGGCGCCGCAACCGTGCGAACGGGCTGCTGCGCGCGGCATCAGGCAAGGCGCTCAGCTTCGAGCTCGATCAGAGCTTTGGCAATTGCGCGCAGTATATCCAGCTGCGCGATTTCGCCTTCGTGTGCGCGCCGGACGAACCGTTCACGGGAGAGATCGAGGCAAGCACGGCGCTCGATCAGGCCGCGCGCGACATGATCAGGGCGGCCGACACGTTCTTCGTGGCGTCCTATGCCGAGCGTGAGGACCGTCGTCAGGTCGACGTCTCGCATCGCGGCGGCCGGGCGGGCTTCGTCCGCGTCGCCGACGACGGCACGCTGACGATTCCCGATTTCGCCGGCAATCTGTTCTTCAACACGCTCGGCAACATCCTCGTCAACGGCAAGGCCGGGCTGGTGTTTGTCGATTTCGAAACCGGCGACCTGCTGCAGCTGAGCGGTGACGCTGAGGTGATGCTGGACTCGCCGGAGATCGCGGCGTTTCAGGGTGCCGAGCGGCTGTGGAGCTTCCGTGCCCGCCGCGTGGTGCGCCGGCGCGGCGCGCTGCCGCTGCGCTGGGCGTTTCGGGCCGAAGGCTGGTCGCCGAATTCGCTGATGACCGGCGACTGGGGGGAGACCGCCGACCGAATCCGCGCCGCCGAGCGCGCGACGCAGTGGCGGCCGTTCAAGGTCACTGGGATCGTCGACGAGAGCCGATCGATCCGCTCGTTTCATTTGCAGCCGGACGACGGCGCGGGGTTGCTTCCGCACCGGGCGGGACAGCATTTGCCGATCGGTCTCTCGTTGCCCGGTATCGACAAGCCAGTCATCCGCACCTACACGCTGTCGGTTGCGCCGTCGGATGGCATGTACCGGATCAGCGTGAAGCGCGACGGTGTCGTATCGCAGCATCTCCACGATACCATCCATGTCGGCGACATCATCGAAGCGCGCGCTCCGGCTGGCGGCTTCACGATCGATGCGCGCGAGAAGCGGCCCGCGGTGCTGCTCGCCGGCGGTGTCGGCATCACGCCGCTGCTCGCGATGCTGCGCCACGTGGTCTATGAGGGGCTGCGCACCCGCGGCATCCGGCCGACATTCCTGTTTCAGGCTGCGCATGCGAAACAGGACCGCGCGTTCGGCGACGAATTGCAGCAGCTGGTGGATGCCGCCGGCGGCGCGGTGCGGATCGTCCGCGTCCTCGGCGATGTCGACGGCGCCGAGCAGGGCACAGACTACGACGCGGCGGGACGGATCGACATGGCGCTGTTGTCGCGCGTCCTGCCGTTCAACGACTATGACTTCTATCTGTGCGGACCGCCGCGGTTCACCCAATCGCTCTATGACGCCCTGCGCGGCTACAACATTGCCGACGGCAGGATTCACGCCGAAGCATTCGGTCCTTCATCGCTGGTTCGGAAGCCCGACCTCGTCACCGCAGCGCCGCCGCGGCGACCGCCGGCGACAACGCCGGTCCCGGTCGCCTTTACCACTTCGTTGAAGGAGGCGCGCTGGACGCCGGAGGCGGGGACGCTGCTCGAACTGGCGGAAGCGCGCAGCCTTAGCCCCGCCTTCAGCTGCCGGGAGGGCAATTGCGGAACCTGCCGAACGCGATTGCTGGCAGGCGCCGTGACCTTTGTGAAGCAGCCCGCCGCCGAGGTAGCCGATGACGAGGTGCTGATCTGCTGCGCCGTGCCGGCGAAGCCGGAGGCCAACGGCGAGGACCGGATCCAGCTGGATCTCTGATCAGCTGTGCCGCAGGACGCCGGCCTGCGCAGCTTGGTCGCCGAAGGCATGATGAGATTAGATTGAATGGCAATCGCAAGGTGGCGCGCCCCTCTCCCGCTTGCGTGGGAGGGCTGGGGTGGGGGCTCTCTCCGCGAGTCACGCTGCCGAGAGAGCCCCCACCCGCATCGCATATTCGATGCGATGCGACCTAAGAGCGAGCTTCGCTCGTCTCGACCCCGCAAGCGGGAGAGGTGTAGTCAGCGCGTTGCGAGATCGATTGAACCTAACTCATGGTGTTTAGCCCATGCTGCCCGGCATGAAGCAGCGTGGCCTCGGGTGCCCGTCCAGATAATACGGCCAGACCATGGTGCGGCCGGCACGGTTCGGTCCGGCGACGACGGCCTCGTCGGGAACATCGACCCACTCGCCTTCGAGCCGGACGCGATAGTGGCCGTCCTTGGTGTCCCAATCGGCGTCATCGACACGCTTCGCGTCGCTGCCGTCGCAGCAGGGGCCCTTGACGGTGCGCAGGCTCTCATACCAGGCGTTCAATTCGGGATGCCCGTGATCATGGGCCTGCACCGGCGCGATCGCCGGCTTCGCCAGCAGGGCGGTGACTAGAACGATTGCCGCACGCCAAAACCGTTTGTTCATCTGATCCCCAAAATCCGGAAAGCCCATGACAGCCAGCCCGGAGATGGTCATCGAGATCAGGACATCAATCAGATGATAATCGTCATATAATCACAATCGTGAGAGCGCGCGGGGGCTGCCGGGAGGCCGGGTGCCGACAAACTCAGGCGAGCAGGCTCATCACCTGATCGATCACGGCCTTCACCTGCTTCGAATCCGGCCTCTGGTGCGCGAGCGCCAGCAGTCCGGCATGCACCACCATGATGGTGTGGGCGGTGACGTCAGGGTCAAAGTCCTTCCTGAACTGGGCGCGATCGGTGCGCAGCCGCGCGCGCAGCAGCTCTTCAAGCCGCCGGTTGTAGCGCTCGATGCTCTTGCGGAGCTCGACCTGGTCGAGCGAGCCGTCGGTCGCGGAATTGATCGACAGGCAGCCGCGCTGTCCCTTCTCGCCCGAGCAATAGGGAATGAAGCCGGTAAGCCACTGCCTGATGACGTCCCGCGCGGGCCCCGGCTGCGCCAGCACGCGCTCGGCCCAGCCGAGGATGCCGTCGTGATAGCGGTCCAGCACCTTCAGGAACAACGCGTTCTTGTCGCCGAACGCCGCATAGAGGCTGGGTTTCGCGACGCCGCTTGCCGCCGTGATGTCGTCGAGCGAAGTCGCCTGAAAGCCCTTCTGCCAGAACATCTGGCGGGCGATTTCCAGGACATCGTCCGGATCGAAGCTGCGCGGCCTTGCCATATCCATCTTTTATGTACTCCCGCGTCGGATGTGAAGCCTTCACCTTGCTGTGAAGGCAGGTCCGGCTATTGACGCAATCCATATTCTGTACTTAGAAGTACACAACGAAATCGGGAGATCACGCCATGAAAGCGGTTCAGGTCGTTGCGTTCGGACGTGCAGCGGACGTGGTCAAGCTCAACGAGGTGCCGGACGTCGGCAGCCCCGGCCCCGACGAGATCGTGGTCGCGGTTGAGGCTGCGCCGATCAACAATTCGGATTTCATGATCATCGCCGGGCGCTACGGCTATCTGCCGTCACCGCCGGCCACGCTCGGGATCGAGGGCGTCGGGCGGGTTGTTGCCGCCGGATCGCAGGTGAGGAATCTGAAGGAGGGCGACCGCACGCTGATTCCCTTCACGGTCCCGACCTGGACCGAGCGGGTCAAATTCACCGCATCATGGCAGCGTGCGCTGCCTGACAATGCCGATGTCCAGCAACTGTCCATGATCGGGGTCAATCCGGCCACCGCCTATCTCTTGCTGACCGATTTCGTGAAAGTGCCGCCCGGCGGCTGGGTAATCCAGAACGGCGCCAATTCGGCGACGGCGCGCGCGGTGATCGCCATCGCCAAGTCGCTCGGGCTCAAGACCGTCAACATCGTCCGCCGCGAGGACGTCGTGGACGAGGTCAAGTCGGTCGGCGGCGATATCGTGCTGCTCGACGGGCCGGATCTCGCCAAGCGCGTCGCCAGGGAAACGGGTGGGGCGCCGATCCAGCTGGCGCTCGACATGGTCGGCGGCTCATCCGCCTTGAACCTGATGAACTCCCTCGCGCCAAAAGGAGTGCTCGTCATCTACAGCGCGATGAGCGGACAGCCGTTCTCCGGCTCGGCCTTGAGCGTGATCTTCAACGAGGTGTCGGTGCGCGGCTTCTGGCTCGGTCATTGGGGCAAGACTGCGACGGACGAAGCGTTGGCCGGAATGTACGACCATCTGGTGCCGATGGTCGCATCGGGTGCGATCAGCGCGCCGGTGGTCGGCACCTATCGCCTGGAGGATTTTTCACAGGCGATCGCGCAGGCGGCGGCATTCAAGGGCAAGGTGATCTTCACGCCAAGTTAGGTCGTACCCCCCGATATTCGCCGGCGCGACACGCCGGCGCATGTCCGCACGACGTCACGCCGGGGCAGCTAGACGATGGTCGAGAGCGTGAACGCGTGCCACGCACTCCAGTCAATACCATCATAGGCGCGCACATACATCGTCTCACTGCCGGTGGTGGCGCCGCCACGCATCCAGATATCATCGAGGTCGGCGGCATTGACGTCGATCACGGTGCTGGCTGCCCAATGGGAATTCGCAGAGGTCCAGAAATAGCCGCTGTTGGCGTTGCCGCCGCCATCCCAAAACTGATAGGCGGCCGCGGGATTCGCGTCAGCGTCAGCATAGGACACCAGGTTGCCGACCTGGCTCCACTCGTTGACATGCAAGGTCTGATTGCTGATCGAGGCATCGGGTGCGTGGTTTGCCAGGCTGGTCACGGTGAAGCTGTCCCAGGCACTCCAGCTCGTTCCGTCGAAAGCGCGCACAAACATGGAATCGGTACCGGCCGCGGTGCCACCTCGCACCCATACATTGGCGAGGTCGGACGCCGAGACGTCGATGACCGTGCTGGACGCCCAGTGTGAATTGTCGGGCGTCCAGAAATAGGCGCTGGTCGCAGCCCCGCCACCGTCCCAGAACTGGTATTGGGTGATTGCATCGCCGTCAGTGTCGGATGCCGTCGTCCAGTTGACGAGCTGCGCCCACTGCGCGGCGTTCAGCGTTTGATCGTTGATCGTCGCGGTCGGAGCCGTATTGGTCGACGTCAGATTAAAGCTGTCCCAATTGCTCCAGGCGATACCGTCGAATGCCCTTACCCACATCGTCTCGGAACCGGTCGTCGAGCCGCCCTTGATCCACACATTGGCCAGATCGGATGCTGAAACGTCGATCGTCGTGTTGGCAGGCCAGTGGGAATTGTCGGGTGTCCAGAAATAGGCGCTGGTCGCGCCCGCGCCGGCGTCCCAGAATTGGTATTTGGTGATCGTGTCACCTTCGGCATCGGTCGCAGTGAGCCAGCCTTGCGGTTTGACCCATTGATTGACGTGCAGCGACTGGTCGTTGATGGTCGCGACGGGGACCGTGTTTGGCGTCGACGTCACGGTGAATGTGTCCCAGGAGCTCCACTCCGTTCCGTCGAATCCCCTTACCCACATCGTCTCGGAACCGGTTGTCGAGCCGCCATGGATCCAGACATTGGCGAGGTCCGCAGCCGAAACGTCTATCGTCGTGTTGGCAGCCCAGTGGGAATTGTCGGGCGTCCAGAAATAGGCGCTGGTGGCGGCGGTGCCGCTATCCCAGAACTGGTACTTCGTGATCGTCGCCATTGGCATCGGTCTTGGTCAACCAGTTGTCGACGGTGACCCATTGATCGATATGTATGGAATGATCACCGGCTGTCACGACGGGCGGAGTATTGGCCGACGTCAGCGTGAAGCTGTCCCAGTTGCTCCAGTCTGTTCCGTCGAACGCTCTGATCCAGAACGTCTCGGCACCGGTTGTCGAGCCACCCTTGATCCAGACATCGGCCAGGTCGGCGGCCGCCACTTCGATCGTCGTGTTGGCAGCCCAATGATCATTGGTGGAAGTCCAGAAATAGGCGCTTGTTGCGGAGGTGCCGCTGTCCCAGAATTGATATTTGGTGGCTGCATCCCCGTTGGCATCGGAGTAGGTCAGCCAATTCTTGGCTTGCGTCCATGTATTGGTGTGCAGCTGCACGTCGGGGACCGTGACGACCGGCGCAGTGTTTGGAATCGTCGTGAGCGTGAAAGACGTCCAGTTACCCCAATCGGTCCCGTCGAAAGCGCGTACCCACAGTGTCTCGGTGCCGCCGACCGCACCAGCACGCACCCACACGTCGGAGAGGTCAGAGGCCGAAACTTCGATCGTCGTGTTGGCGGCCCAATGGTCGTTGGTGGAAGTCCAGAAATAGGCGCTGTTCGCAGCTGTGCCGCCGTCCCAGAACTGAAATTTCTGCGCGGGATTGCCGTCGGAGTCGGCATAGGTGAGCCATGGCTGTATTTTTTGCCACTGATTGTACAACAGGCTGTGGTTACCAATCGTGACGACCGGTGCGGAATTGGCCATGGTTTGCTTCCTCGTGGGGTGCGCCGGTCGAGACCGGCTAATTTCCAAGGTGCAAGGCAATCAATTTTGGCCCGTGAGGCGGGCCAGGCTGAGATTAGTATCGTCCGGCTGAGATCAGCGCATTCCGAAGAAATCGTTAATATCAAATTCAGGATCGCAGAATTTCAATGCAGCATCTATGGTGGGTGTCACACCCATCAGTCGAGTCGCGTGCGGCAAAACGTCATAGGTATCCCGTTCCGAACGGCCTCGCAGCGGGTGTCGCGACACGCACTCGCCGGTGCCATTCGCGATGGTCTATCCCCGCCGTTGCGGCTTGAGACGCGCCAGGCTTGCCGTTAGCCGTGCAATTCGAACACGGGTCTTTGCGAGACACCGGTGGAGACATCGAACATCGCGGGCCGATGGAAGCAATGCCAGGCGCATTGGAGAAAGGACGTTTCTCATGGCGAATACGACGGCGGAGCTTGAAGCGCTGCTGATGCAGCGATCGTTGACCGATCCGCAGCTTCTGGCGACGGCGGAGGCGGCATCGGACTTCCGGATCCTGCCGGATGCCACCGTGATCAAGATCGGCGGGCAAAGCGTCATCGACCGCGGCCGCGCCGCCGTCTACCCGCTGGTCGATGAGATCGTCGCGGCCCGCAAGGCGCACAAGATCCTGATCGGGACCGGCGCGGGCACCCGCGCCCGGCACCTCTATTCGATCGCGGCCGGGCTGCGGCTGCCGGCCGGCGTGTGTCGCAGCTCGGCGCCTCGGTCGCCGACCAGAACGCGGTGATGCTGGGCCAGCTGCTCGCCAAGCACGGCATCTCCGCGGTCAGCGGCGCCGGGCTTTCGGCCGTGCCGCTTTATCTCGCCGAGGTGAACGCCGTGATCTTCAGCGGCATGCCGCCCTACGGCCTCTGGATGCGGCCGGCAGCCGAGGGCATGATCCCGCCCTATCGCACCGATGCCGGATGCTTCCTGGTCGCCGAACAGTTCGGCTGCAAGGCGATGATCTATGTGAAGGACGAGAACGGCCTCTACACCGCGAACCCCAAGACTTCGAAGGGCGCGACCTTCATCCCGAAAATCTCGGTCGCCGAGATGAAGGCCAAGGGGTTGCAGGATTCGATCCTCGAATTCCCGGTGCTCGATCTGCTCGCCACCGCGCGCCATGTCCAGCAGGTGCAGGTCGTCAATGGCCTCGTCCCCGGCAACCTCACCCGTGCGCTTGCGGGCGAGCATGTCGGCACCATCATCACCGCGAACTGAGCAGGGACCGACCATGGATGACACCATCAAGCACGTCGCCTCGCCGCTCGCGCGCCAGACCCTGCTCGACAGCGATCTCACCCGTCCCGTTGCCGGCGGCCGCCCGATCCCGCTGCTGCCCTGGGTGCAGGTGGTGAAGATCGGCGGCCGCTCCATCATGGATCGCGGCCACGAGGCGATCCTGCCGATCGTCGCCGAGTTGCGTTCGCTGCTGCCCGAGCACCGCCTGCTGATCCTGACCGGCGCCGGCATCCGCGCCCGTCATCTCTACAGCGTCGGCCTCGATCTCGGCCTGCCGGTCGGCTCGCTCGCGCCGCTCGCGGCGAGCGAAGCCGGCCAAAACGGCCACATCCTGGCCTGCCTGCTCGCGCCGGAGGGCGTGTCCTATATCGAGCATCCGACCATCGCGAGCCAGCTTGCGATCCATCTCTCCGCGGCCCGCGCCGTGGTGGGCAGCGCGTTTCCGCCCTATCACCATCATGAATTCCCGGTCTCGCGCATCCCGTTGCATCGCGCCGACACCGGTGCGTTCCTGATCGCCGATGCGCTCGGTGCCGCCGGCCTGACGATCGTCGAGGATGTCGACGGCGTCTACACCGACGATCCGAATGGTCCCGAGGGGAAGAAGGCGCAGCTGCTGCGCGAGGCCAGCCTCGCCGACCTCGCCAAGCTGAAGGGCACGCTGCCGTTCGATCCCGCGCTGCTCGAGGTGATGGCCAATGCGCGGCATATCGAGCGGGTGCAGGTCGTGAACGGCCTCGTTCCCGGCCGGCTCGCGGCGGCGCTGCGTGGCCAGCATGTCGGATCGATCATCCGCACCGGCGCGCGGCCGGCCTGATACCGATGTAATGCTCGCGCGTCGCGTTTAGGCGGCGCGCGACCGAGGGACTACTTGATCGTCGCGTGCACGGTGATGACCGAGGTGCCGGATGCCTTCGGCCCCTGGCCCGTTGCCTTGATGGCAAAGGTGTCGCTGCCCTTGTACTTGGCCTTCGCCCTGTATTCGAAGGTCGATGCGTTGATCTTCTTCAGCTTGCCGTAGGCCGGCTTCTGCGAGATCGCGGAGTCCGTCACCGTGCCGCGGATCCCGATCGGGATCTGGCAGCTTTGGCCCGAGGCGACGTCGATATCGCCGCTCGAATTCTCGCCCCAATCCGCCAATGTCATCGACATCGAACATTCCGGCACGGGCTGCGCCGAAGATGCCGGCGTGACATTTAATGCAAAGATGAGCGCCAGGGCGGCGATCCCCGACGCCCGCGTCGTGACGATACTCGTTTTCATGCAAGGCCCACTGCTGAAGGTTCTCGCAGGAATCCTGCAACGTGGGAGCAGGGGTGGCAAGGGCTTCGCCTCGCCCGCGCGACATGTGTTGAAATGCTTGGGCGCTTGTTGCGTCGTTGAAGCGCCCCCATAGTCACCGCAGCCTTGATCTGAATGGGGCAAAGGCGCGCGTGACAGGGAAGGGTTCCAATGGCTGAAAGCAGCGACGGTCAGGCAAAAGCTCAACAAGCCGGATTCGCCGGCGTCACCCGCAGGACCCTTGAGCGTCTCGCTTTGCCCGGCGATGATCGCGAGCTTGTCGTTGCCGAGGTGACCTATCCGCCCGGCGGGGTCGCCCCGCTGCATCGGCATCCCATTAGCGGCCTTCATCGTCGAAGGCGTTGCCGAGTCCGCGTATGACGACGAGGCGCCGCGCCAGTATCGGGCGGGCGAGACCTTGCAGGATCGCCCTGACGTTCCGCACACGCTGTTTCGCAATTGCGATCCGGAACGGCCGCTGCGCTTCCTGACGATCTACGCGCTCGAGCCCGGGCGCGCCTACGCGACGGAGCCGTGAGGTCGGGAAAAGGCCAAGGCAAAATGTTACGGTTGGCTCACCTGAGGTTTCGGGCTTGCGCCGGCCATCCGAGGTGGAACCGCGAGCAGGAGGCAAACCGACTCCACCAGGAGTTCATGCGCACGGTCGACAATGTCGTCCAACGAACTTGTCTTCGCGAACATGGCCTGGGCTTCAGCCAACAACCGGTCGCGCGTTGGTATGCTGGGCAGATGCAAGTCGGCGCGATGCTGTAACAGAACAAGCGCTTCCCGCACCGACAATCCGGTTTCGTGGACCGACGATTTGATGGCCTGCGCGATGTACTCGGGATTGAAGCGACCAGCGAGTTGTTCAGCCGTTCGCTTTATCACACGCGATCCCAAGCGCTGCTCGTTGCGGAGAACCAGCGTGGGCGGCGCCTTCAGATCCCAGACAATACCGAGCAAGGACAAAGTCACCAAAACATAATAGGTCACATCAATCTCCCACCACCGGAAGCCTTGCCGCGCACTGCTTTGGTAGGCGTGATGATTGTTGTGCCAACCCTCACCCATCGTAAACAGAGCCAGCAGCCAATTGTTGCGGGAGTCATCGCCCGTAACGTACCGCTTGCGCCCGTGAACATGCGCGAGGGAGTTGATGCAAAACGTGGCGTGATACAGCAGCACGGTGCTCCAGAAGAAACCGACCACGAGCCCTGGCCATCCGGCGATGAGGAAGCACAGACCTGCGACCACGATCGCCGGCAAGACCTCCAATCTGTGAAGCCACATCAACTCCGGATACGAGGTAAAATCCGCAACTTTCGTCAGATCAGTTGCATCGTGCTGTCGATAAAAAATCCACCCGAGATGACTGTGCACGAAGCCCTTATGCCCCGGCGAATGCACATCTTGCTCGGTATCCGAATGAAGATGGTGATGTCGATGTTTCGCGGCCCACCAAAGGACGCTTTTCTGAGCGCTGCTTTGGGCGAGGAATGCGAGGATGAATTGAAACGCCCTGCTCGTTGAGTAGGCCCGATGCGAGAAGTACCGATGATAGCCGGCGGTGATCGCAAACATGCGCAGCCAATACAGAGCGACGCAAATTGCGGTCGCTTGCCATGAGACGCCCGTCCAGATCGCCGCCAGACACCCTGCGTGGACCAGCAGAAACGGGAGGACCTGCGGGTACATGATGTCGTCGTGCTGCCGAGCTGGATCGATATTGGTGGACACGCTCGCGACCTCAGCTGCTTCGATGCGCGGGCCGTTTCGCCGGCAGACGGTTCAAGTCCTGGTCCTGGCGGGCATTGCGCGCGGTGTTGACAAAGAGAACCCCGCGGCCGGGTGACCGGTCGCGGGGTCGCGTAACCAGAGGCTTTGCCAGTTCATCCGTGGTCAAAGCAGCATGGCCGATTGTCGCAGCTTACACCGCGCGCAGATTGTCCGCAGCAGATTTGCCGGTCCGGCGGTCTGCAACGATCTCAAAAGAGACCTTCTGTCCCTCGTTGAGGGTGCTCATGCCGGCGCGTTCGACTGCGCTGATATGAACGAAAACGTCCTGGCCGCCCTGGTCCGGCTGAATGAAGCCGAAACCCTTCTGGCTGTTGAACCACTTCACAGTTCCCATGCTCATGGAAAATCGTCCTATAGATACGTGTTTGGAGCCGCACTCACGAGTGCAGCGGGCGAATTCGAAGTTCAGGGGGTGAGGGTCGTCAGTCAGGCACGCTATCAGCGGCGAGGCCAAGTCGTTCGGCCGAAACTCGATCCGCGGTAAATAGCTACGGTTCGGTCATTCCGCAAGTGGCTTTCTCCCCTTTCTGACCTCGGCCGCTGCGTCCCCCTGGGGCAACGGCTGCAATTCACGGTGCTCTGCGGCAACTTTGCTTGACCGGATGGCGGGGACATCGTGCGGTTTGGGGCCACGCGGTCTATTCCTTCTTCGCCGTCAGCCCGTCGACCATCGCGCGCGTCAATGTTGCGATCTCGCTGCGCAGCGCGCCGATCGGCACCGCGATCAGCTTGTGCTCCAGCCCGAGCGCGACCATGCCATGCACGGCGGAGAACAGGCTGCGCGCGGTGACGCCGAGCTGCGCCGGCGAACGCTGCGGAAACAGCGCGGCGAGCGGCTTGTAGATGTGGCGGAACAATTCCATCTGCTCGGCGATTGCCCATTCCGGCACCGGCTTGCCGGGCTGCATGCGATGCTCGAACAGCGCGCGCCACAGTTCGAGATTGTCGGCGGCGAAATCGCAATAGGCGACCGCGATCCGCACCAGCATCTCGCGCGGCGCGGCAGCCCCGCCGATCTCGGCCAGCGACAGCGACGCATCGAGCCGCGCCAGCGTGCGCGAGCCGACGCGCAGGATCAGCTCGTCGACATCCTCGACCAGATTGTAGACGCCGCCATTGGCGACCCCGATTTCCTGGGCCAGTTCGCGGGTTTTCAGGCCACCGAGACCCTTTGCCGCAATCGCCCGTTCCGCCGCCTCGATCAGCGCTTCCCGCAGTTTTGCACGTCGTTCCAATGCCTTGGACATCTTTGATCCTTCGTTAACCATTATCTTGAGCGTTGCTCAAATAATTCTTGAGCAATGCTCATTATGTGGTACAAGCGATTCATGAGCGATGCTCATAACAGGGAGCGATGAAATGTTCAAAACTGTTTTCACTCTTTTCCGCGGCACCGTTGCGGTGGCCGAAGAGGAACTTCAAGACCGCACCGCGCTGGTCATCCTCGACCAGCAGATGCGCGATGCCGCCGCCGCCGTCGACCGCTCGAAGCGGACCCTGGCGCTGGCGATCGCCGGCGACCAGCAGGAGGGCCGGCGGCTCGACGCCACCAACGCCCGGATCGCCGATCTCGAGGTGCGCGCGTCGGCGGCACTCGAGGGCGGCCGGGAAGACCTCGCCCGCGAAGCCGCGCAGGCGATCGCCAATCTCGAAGCCGAGCGCGACGCCGCGATGACCGCACGCGCGCTGTTTGCCTCCGAGATCACCCGGCTGAAGCGCCATGTCGGCAACGCCGAGGCGCGCATCGCCGAGCTCGACCGCGGCCGCCGGCTGGCCCGCGCATCGGAAGCGGTGCGTTCGCTGCGCCGGAGCGGCATCGAGGCGGCGCGCCCCTACGAGTCGACGCTGCCGGAAGCGGAGGCGACGCTGAAGCGGCTGCGCGAGCGGCAGATGGAGATCCAGGCCGCCGACGAGGCGTTGATCGAGATCGACGCCGCCTCGGGACCATCAGCCACCGCCGAGAAGCTCGCCGAGCAGGGTTTTGGCCCGCGCATGAAATCGACCGCCGACGACGTGCTGGCGCGGCTGAAAGCCAAGGGCCCGCCAGCAGCCTGAAATCCCAAGCCTGAAACCTCAAGCCTGAACTTCAAGTCTGAAACCAAGCCAATTTCAAACCATCTATCATCAAGGAGACGACCATGAACCAGACCATCCAACCCCACAGCGGCAGCTGGGTTACCTTCACCTACGCGTCCTTCGCGGCTTCCGCCTTCCTCGTCGCCGTCGGCGTGTTCTTCCTGCCGATCGACCTTTGGATGAAGGGCTATCTCACGATGGGCATCGTGATGCTGATCCAGACCTGCGTCACGCTGACCAAGACGGTGCGCGACAATTACGAGAGCAGCAAGTTCGTCAACCGCATCGAGGACGCCAAGGCGGAGCGCCTGCTGATGGAGGTCTCCAAGGCAGGGTGAGCCGAAGTCAAGTCGAAGCGGCGGGTGGTTTCTCACCCGCCGCTTTTGTCGTTCCGGGGACTTGGCCGACCCCGCCGTCATTGCGAGCGCAGCGAAGCAATCCATTCTTCCGCGTATGCCGAGCGATGGATTGCTTCGTCGCTATCGCTCCTCGCAATGACGGTGTGGATAGGCCGCCGACCGCTTACGGCCAACTTGTTCCGTTTCCGGAAGGCCTTGTTTACCGTGCGGCAAACAGCGTCAGGTTGCGCTCATGGCTCCTTAACAGGGGCGAGTGCAGAGATCGCGCCCGAGGGACAGAGAAATGGCGTCCACGGACAATCCCACGCCGGCTTCGCGCGGCAGCAAGAACCTTGGCAAGAGTCTTGGCAAGGCGCGCGCCGCCTTTGACGGTCTGCGCAGCCATGGCGGCTTCTGGCTGAAGGCGCTGTCGCAGCCGACCATCGATCTCAGCTTGCGCACCCAGGCCGGCCAACGCACCCGCATCGTCGAATCGCCCGGTCTGTCGCTGCCGAGGGACGAGCTCGACGCGCTGGTCGAGCAGCTGCGCATCGTCGCCGCCAAGACGCTGCCCGAGGAGAGCCTGACCTACGGCATCTTCTCCGGTGAACCCGAGCGGCTGTCGCGCGCCGTCGTCACGCTGATCTCGGAGGAAGACACCGGGCGGCCGATCGCCTTCAACGCGCTGTCGGTGATGGACGTGCCGCTCGACGGCGAGCCGGCCGAGGTCACCCACCTCGGCCTCGTCATGGTCGATCCCGATGTGCGCGGCCAGGGGCTGTCCTGGGTGCTTTACGGCCTGACCGCGCTGGTGCTGTTCGCCCGCGACGGGCTGCGGCCGAAATGGATTTCCAACGTCACCCAGGTGCCGGCGGTGGCCGGCATGGTCAGCGACACGTTCTCGGACGTCTACCCGTCGCCGCTGCCGGGCGCGCGACAGAGCTTTGCGCACCTGCAACTCGCGCGCGGCATCATGGCAAGGCATCGCGCGGTGTTCGGCGTCGGCGAGGAGGCCGGCTTCGACGAGGCGCGCTCGGTCATCACCAACGCCTATACCGGCGGCTCGGACGCGCTGAAGAAGACCTTCGAGGTCGCCCCGAAGCACCGCAACGCAATCTACAACGAATTCTGCGAACGCGAGCTGGATTACGGCCGCGGCGACGACGTGCTGCAGCTCGGCCGCGTCGATCTTGCCGGCGCACGCCGCTATCTCATGAGCGAGGTGCCCTCGGGCTCGCTGCCGTCGCTGCTCGCGGCGTCCGCGATGCTGGCGCTGCAGCGGCTGGTGCTGCCGGTGGTCTACTGGATGGACGACAGCCGCGCCTTCGGCACGCTGCGTCCGCGCAAGCAGGATAACGGGGCCGCGCGATGAATTTCGACTACTATTCCTTCACCGGCCGCAATATCGGCTTCATCGACGAGCACGAGCAGCAGCTGCTGCGTCAGGCGCGGGTGTTCGTCTGCGGCGTCGGCGGCATGGGCGGCGCGGCCTTCATGGCGCTGGCGCGCGCCGGCGTCGGCAAATTCGTGATCGCCGACATCGACCGCTTCGAGGTCTCCAACCTCAACCGCCAGGTGTTCGCCTTCGCCGACGAGGTCGGGCGCGAGAAGGCGGCGGTTGCCGCCGAAGCCGCAAAACGGATCAATCCGACCATCGAGATCGAGGTGCTTGGCGAGAACTGGACCAGCGAGCTGGCCGGGATCGCCGCGCAGTGCCCGGTCATCGTCAACGGCATGGACGATATCGCCGCCGGCGTGCATCTGTACCGGACCGCGAAGCGCGCCGATGCAACGGTGATCGACGCCTATATGTCGCCGCTGCCGTCGGTGATCGTGGTGCGCCCGCACGATCCGCGGCCCGAGCAGCGCCTCGGCTTTCCGACGCTTGGCAAGGACTGGACCGAAATCACCGAGGACGACCGCCGCGCCGCGATGCGCGCCGAGATCGAGCACGTGATGCTGCACTCCTCGTCGCGCAACTATGTCGACCTCGCCATCGCCGGCGAAGTCGCCGCCGGCCGCCGCAGCCGGATGTCGTTTGCGCCGATGGTGATCTCGACCGGCATGCTGATGGCCTATGAGGCGGTCGCGCTGATCCTCGGCCGCACCTCCGGCACCGATTGTCGCGGCTGGTTTCTCAACCCGCACCGGCCCGCGATCGAGAAGCCGCGCAATGCGCTGGTCGCCGCCTTGATGCGTCCGCTGGTGCGGCGGGCCATCGATGAACTGACGGGCGGCAAATGACCTCCGGGGTGATCGCCGATTCCATCGTCAATCTGTGCGGCGCCATCGGGCTCGCCGTGGCGATGATGACGTTCTACCGGCGCGATCCGAGGAGCCCGTTGACGCGCCGCCTGCTGCTCGCGCTCGGCGTGATCGCGATTCTGTTCCTCGACCGCGGTCTTGCCTGGTGGACCGGAAGCCGCCTGCTCGACCGCCTCTCGGTGATCCCGGCCTCGCTGGTCCCGCTCGGCGCCCTGATCGTCACCGAAGGCATCCTGCGGCGCCACGCGCCGCGCGCGGTCAAGATCGCGGCGCTCGCGGGCGCCATCCTGCTCGGTCTCGGCGGCCTGTTCGGACTGCAACGGCTGGCGATGCCTTACGCGATCGCGCTGGCGCTGTTCCAGCTGCTGGGTTTCGCCACCTGCGCGCTGCTGTTGGCAACGCGCGATCGCGCCTCGCTGATGGCTGCGGAGAACCGCAGCATCGGCCGCATGGCGGTCGGCGCGCTGGTCGTGATCCCGTTCATCCTGACCGATTTCCGCACGCTGTTTCCCGATATCCCCGTGCGGCTCGGCGCGCTGGGCGCGCTGCTCACCGTGACCGTGATGCTGATCGCCGGCGGCGGCGCCGAGACGCGCCGGCACGGCCTTGCGATGATGGCGCTGCGGCTGATCTCGTCGGGCCTGCTAGGCCTCGCCGCTGCCTTCATGGCGCCCGACGTCGACGCCGCGCAGATGATCCGTTTCGTCGCGGTTGCGATCGCCGGCGTCCTGACCATCGGGTTGATGACGGACGCGCTGCGGGCGCTGTTCGAATCGCAGGAGCCGGGCGTGCTCAACTCAGTCGCGGCATCGCCGGCGCAGACAAGGGAGCAGTTGATCGCCGAGCTGGCGCGGCACCCGATCTTCGAAAGCGCGCGGCGCTTCCGCGAGAACGAGCTTGCGCTCTACGATCCGCCGCTGCTGCACGACTTCCTGTCGACACGGCGTGTGCTGCGGCGGTCCGACGCGCCGTGGGGACTGGCGCCGACCGATCCCGCGGCCGAGCGCATCGTGTCGCTGATCGCAGCCAACAACGCCTCCCATGTCATCGTGCTCGGACACGATCCGCTCGACCTGATCGTGCTCGCGGTGCCCGTCACCGCGGCCGACCCCGCCACTGAGACCGCGCTGGCGCTGGTGCGCCGGCTGCTGGCGTTGACCCCGGAGGCCAAATGACATCAGAGATCCGCGAGGGTGACCGCAGGGCGGCATTCGACGCCGCGCTCAACGCTTATGGGCCCGACAGCCTCTACGTGCCGCCGCTGTGGAGCGATTTCGACCGGATGTTCGATCCGGCGAAGAATCCGTTCGTCACCGAAGGCCACGGCCGCTATGCGCTATTTTCAGCGCATCGCGATGGACGGCCGGTCGGCCGCATCGCCGCCTCGATCCACGACGCGTCCAACCGCAAGCACGGCACCCGCCATGGTGCATTCGGCTTCTTCGATTGCATCGACGACGTCGAGGTGGCCGATGCGCTGCTGCGCGCCGCCGAGCAATGGCTGTCGGCGCGCGGCATGAGCCGCGTCACCGGCAACTTCAACCTCACGGCGATGCAGCAGATCGGCGTGATGACCGACGGGTTCGACCATGCGCCGTTCACCGACATGATGTGGTCGCCGCCGCACATCGCAAAGCATCTCGAACGCGCCGGCTACGCCGCGACCTTCCCGATGACGACGTTCGAGATCGCCCTCGACGGCGGCAAGCCGGAGCAACTGCTCGGCGACAAGCAGCGCGCCGTGCTCGCTGACCCGGATTTCGTCTGGCAGCCGATCAAGCGTTCCGCCTTCAAGGTGCGGCTGGAGGACGCGCGGCTGATCCTCAATGACGGCTTTGCCGACAATCCGATGTTCGTGCCGCCGACCGCCGCCGAATATCTGTTCCAGGCCGGCGACATGATGTGGATCATCGACAAGCGGATTTCGACCGTGGTCTATCACCGCGGCCGGCCCGCCGGCGCGATCATCGCGATCGCTGACCTCAATCCGCTGATCAAGGCGATCGACGGCCGGGTCGGGCTGTCAGCGCCGTTCAAATTCGTGCGGCACCGCGTGATGAACAGGCGCGCGGTGCTGATCTATCAGTCGGTCTGCCGCGACCTGCACAATCGCGGTCTCAACGGCGCGATGCTCTACCGCACCGCGCTGGCGTTGCAGGAGGCGGGCTACCGCACGCTGGGCGGCACTTGGATCGCCGATATCAACGGTCCGTCGCTGCGCCAGGTCGAGAAGGTCGGCGCACGGCCGCTGCACCGGCTGCATCTGTTCACCAAGCGGCTGGCCGCGGCATGAGCGAGCTGACACGGGATCTGCTGCGCGAGCTGGTCGCGGAGGCGCGGCTGGCGCCGAGCGTCCACAACATCCAGCCGACCCGCTGGCGCCTGCTCGGCGACGGGCGGCTGGCGCTGGTCGACGCGACCGGTGTGCGTGCGCCGGTCGCCGACCCCGCGGGGCATGACGTGCTGGTGTCGCACGGCGCGGCGCTGGAGGGCATGAGCCTCGCGCTCAACCGGCGTGGCTTCGCAATCACGGGCATGACCACGCTCGAGCAGCCGCTGTCGCCGCAACTCTCCGTGCTCTGCTCTTTTGCGATCAGGCAAGGAGCCGAGCCCGATCCGCTGGCGGACCTCGTGGCACGCCGCGTGTCGTGGCGCGGCAAGTTCGCGGCATCGCCGGACGATGCGGCGGCGCTGGCGCAGCTGGCCGCCGCGCGCGACGATGTGATCTGCATTGGCGATCGCCGGGCGATTGCCGATATCGCCGGTTGGGCCGACCGGGCCGAATTCTCCTTTGTCCGCGGTGACGACTACCGGGCCGAGCTGCTCGCATGGATGCGGCTGTCGCCCGGCCATCCGCACTATCTGCTCGATGGCCTCAACCGTGATGCGCTGGCCATGAATGTGGTCGAGGCCACCGCCGCGCGTTACGTGCTCGGCAGCCTGTTCAAGCCGCTCGATCGTCTCGGCCTCGCCGCGTCGTTGCTTGCCGACGGCGCCAAGACTGCGTCGGCATCGGCGATCGTGCTGTTTTGCCGTCCGCTCGGTGAGGATCCACTCACGACCGGACGCCATTTCTACCGCGCCTGGCTGGAGATCGATCGCGCCGGTTTCGCGGCGTGCCCGATTTCGGCGCTATCAGATCATCCTGACTTCAACGACCGGCTGCGAAAGCTCGGCAAAATTGGCGCCGATCTGCGCCTCGTCAATGTGTTCCGCATCGGCCGGCCGTCAAAACCGATCAAACCGCGGCATTTCCGGTTGCCGGTTGACCGGCTCATTGTCTGAAAATTAAGCTGCAATCCCCGCTGTCAAAACTTCACGCGGTCGTGCTATGACGCCGCCCGCTAACCAACGACCGGTGGAGATGATGTCGAAGCAATCGCTGCGCGAGGAGGCCGAACGCCTCATCCGCGAGACCATGGAAAAGCGGAACTTGGTCATCAAGCAGGGCACGACCCGGATCGAGGCCGTTTGCGGCAAATGCGGTGCGCCGAACCGGGTGCAGGCGGAAAAGGGCCAGTCCCGCGTCAAGTTCACCTGCAAGAACTGCGACCACAAGCAGGAAACGCTGTGAGCGGGGCCGCGCTCCCGTCATCCTGACAGAATGTGAATGTATTCAGCCGTCGTTCTGGCTTTCGCCAGGACGACGGCGTGCGGAGGCCGCTCGCTACAATTCTCGACGACGCTTCCACGTCATTGCGAGCCACCCGGTCGGCGCGAAGCGCCGCCGGATGACGGGCTTCCGCGAAGCAATCCATCCTTCCGCGTATGCGGTGCCATGGATTGCTTCGTCGCTTCAGCGCAAAATTGCTTTGCAATTTTGTCGCGAACTCCTCGCAATGACGGGTGGCCCTACCTCCCCTTCACGAACGCGGCGAAAGCATCGCCGTAATCCGGATGCCAGCGCGACAGCGGCGGGCGGTTCTCGACGATGTCGCCGGCGGCCCACAGGATGCGGCGTTCGTCGAGTGCGCGCGGCACGTCGTTGTCGGGGCAGAGGATATAGAAATCGCCGGCATCGAGGCGTTCGATCATGAAGTCGATGGTCTGCTCCGCTGTCCAGGCGCCGGCCGGCTTCTCGGTGCGGCCGCGCGCGGTCAGCCCGGTAAAGACGAAGCCGGGGATCAAGAGATGCGCCGATATCTTGCAGCCGGCGGTGTTGCGCAGCTCGTGCTGCAGCGCTTCGGTGAATGCCTTCACGCCGGCCTTGGAAACGTTGTAGGCGGGATCGCCCGGCGGCGTGGTGATGCCCTGCTTGGATCCGGTGTTGATGATCAATCCCGGCCGGCCGCGCTTGATCATGTTGGGCGCGAACGCCTGGGTGCCGTTGATCACGCCCCACAGATTGACGCCAAGGATGCGCTGCCAATTGTCCGCGGGCCCGAACATCGCACTGCCGGGCTGGATGCCGGCATTGTTCATCAGGATGTCGGTGCCGCCGAACTTTTTCGCGACCGCGGCCTCCAGGCTTGCGACCGCGTCGGCGCGGCTGACGTCGACAGCCGCCGTCATAATGTCATCAGCGCCGCCCGGCGCCGCAGATGACAGCTTTGTCGCAGCATCCTTCAGCCGGTCGTCGTCGAGGTCGGCGATGCAGACCTTCATGCCGGCCTGCGCGAACCGCAATGCGGCGGCAAGTCCGATGCCGGAGGCGCCGCCGGTGATCACGGCAACATGATTGGCTGATATCACGGGGTGGGGCATCTGCGGTCTCCGGACACATGTGTGGCTGAGGTGCGGTCGCTATCGTACCATGCACGCACGCGCATGGGAGGTTTTCGTGCGTGCCGCCCTGATCAACGCCGGCTCGGCTTTACGGTTTCGCGTTCGCGCTGTAGAATTCGGGATATAACGCTTCCAAAAGACCTCAGCCGACATTTTACAGGGAGTGCAAACATGGCTGTTTCGCAGGCTGTTCCGATCACGCGCCATCCTTATGCCGATGGCTCCTACAAGAAGATGCTGATCGACGGCAAATGGGTCGACGCCGCCTCCGGCAAGAAGTTCGAGACGCACAATCCCGCGACCGGTGAATTGCTCGCGTCGGTCGCCGAGGGCGATGCCGAGGACATCAACCGTGCGGTCGCGGCGGCGCGCCGCGCGTTCGAAGGGCCCTGGAGCAAGGTGAAGCCGTTCGAGCGGCAGAACATGCTGCTCAAGCTGGCCGAGGTCGTCGAAGCCAATTTCGAGGAACTGTCCCAGCTCGACACGCTCGACATGGGCGCACCGATCAGCCGGACCCGCGGCAACCGCCTGCGCGCGCTCGGCATGCTGCGCTACTATGCGGGACAGGCGACCGCGATCCACGGCGAGACCATCGAGAACTCGCTGCCCGGCGAGATATTCTCCTACACGCTGAAGGAGCCGATCGGCGTGGTCGGCGCGATCATCCCCTGGAACGGGCCGTTGACCGCTTCGATCTGGAAGATCGGCCCCGCGATCGCGACCGGCTGCACCGTGGTGCTGAAGCCGGCCGAGGAATCGCCGCTGACCTCGCTGCGCATCGGCGAGCTCTGCATGGAGGCCGGCATTCCGCCCGGCGTCGTCAACGTCGTGCCGGGCTATGGCGAGACCGCGGGCGCCGCGCTCGCCTCGCATCCGGATGTCGACAAGGTCGCCTTCACCGGCTCGCACATCACCGGCCAGTCGATCATCCGTGCCTCGGCCGGCAACCTCAAGCGCGTCTCGCTCGAGCTCGGCGGCAAGTCGCCGGACATCGTGTTCGCCGATGCCGATCTCGACGCCGCGGTGCCGGGCGCGGCGATGGCGGTGTTCGCCAATTCCGGCCAGATCTGCAGCGCCGGCACGCGGCTGTTCGTCGAGCAGAAGGTCTATGACGAATTCGTCGGCCGCGTCGCCGAGTTCGGCAAGAAGCTGCAGGTCGGCAACGGCCTCGACCCCAACACCCAGATTGGTCCCTTGGTGTCGCAGCAGCAGATGGACCGGGTGTCGGGCTATCTCGACATCGGCCAGAAGGAAGGCGCCAAGGCGCTTGCCGGCGGCGGCCGCCTCACCGAGGGCGCGCTGTCGAAGGGTTACTTCGTTCAGCCGACCGTGTTCGCCAATGTGCAGGACAACATGCGCATCGCGCAGGAGGAGATCTTCGGCCCGGTGATCTCGGCGATTTCGTTTAGGGATCCGGACGAACTGATCAAGCGCGCCAACGCCACCACCTTCGGCCTCGGCTCGGGCGTCTGGACCACCAATGTCAGCAAGGCGCACCAGGTCGCCAAGGCGCTGCGTGCCGGCTCGGTCTGGGTCAATTGCTACCAGGCGATGGATCCGGCGGTGCCGTTCGGCGGCTACAAGATGAGCGGCTACGGCCGCGAGTCCGGCAAGCAGCACGTCGAGGAATATCTCAACGTCAAGGCGGTCTGGATCAAGACAGCTTAGGGCTGGTCCCGCTGTTTCTCTTCACCTCTCCCCGCCTGCGGGGAGAGGTCGGATTGCATCGCCAGATGCAATCCGGGTGAGGGGTACAGGTCTCAACGCTCGGCGTGTTCGCCGAGGGGAGTTCTCCGCTCCAACGCCCGCATGATTTCGGAATATTAGAAGAATATCCCTGATTTGCCCGACGCGTCAAGTTGGGTTGTCGAACGCCGGCCGCCGTCGGCGCCTTTGCATGGGGTTGTTTTCGATATTTTTCGTAAGCGCCCCTTGCTGCGGCCGCCGGTTTCTGCGTTTAGCGCCCGGCGGCCTTCTTCGGCTTGCCGATGTCGCTGCGCAGCGCCTCGAGATCCTTGCGTACGGCGCTTGCCGCGTCGCGCTCGATCTTGCGGTAGCGCGCCACCAAGGAGAGGCCGAACGGGGTCAGCACCGCGCCGCCGCCATTCTTGCCGCCGGTCTGCCGTTCCACCGCCGCCTGCCGGCAGATGCGGTTGATCTCGTCGACCAGGTCCCAGGCGCGCTTGTAGCTCATGTCCATGGCGCGGCCGGCGGCGGAGATCGAGCCGCATTCCTTGATCCGCTCAAGCAGCAGGATCTTGCCCGGCCCGATCCGGTCCTCGGCATCGAGGTCGATGCGGACGCTGAGGGAGGGGAGCGATGAGGCGCTCGATTTCGACATGGGAGACCTGTTCTCGTGGCAACAGATTGCCACTACCCGCTTTCATGAACAAGATGAACCCGTTAGATAACGGGCATGATCCGGAAAAGTGGGTACCGGTTCTCCGGGCGGATCATGCCCGGACTACAACGGGAAATGACACAAGATTAATTGGGGCAGGCATGAATCCTCCGTCGCTGTTCTCTCCGCTCAAGATCGGTCCCTACCAGCTCGAACATCGCGTCGTGATGGCGCCGCTGACGCGGATGCGGGCGGCGCGGCCGAGCCTCGCGCCGCGGCCGATCAACGCGGAATATTACGCGCAGCGCGCCACGCCCGGCGGCTTGCTGATCGCGGAGGCCTCGCCGGTGGTCGCGACCGGCTTCGGCAATCCCGGTGTTCCCGGCATCTACAGCGAGGCCCAGATCGCGGGCTGGCGCGAGGTGGTGGATGCCGTGCACGCCAAGGGCGGCTTGATCTTCCTGCAGCTCTGGCACGTCGGCCGCGTCTCGCACTCCTCGTTCCAGCCGGGCGGCGCCCTGCCGGTGGCGCCGTCGGCGGTCGCGATCCCCTCCGAGTTCAAGTGCATGACGGCGGACGGCAAGGTGGTCGATTACGAGACGCCGCGCGCGCTCGAGACCGACGAGGTCGCCCTGATGGTCGAGGCCTACCGGCAGGGCGCGAAGAACGCGCTCGCCGCCGGCTTCGACGGCGTCGAGGTTCACGGTGCCAATGGCTATCTGATCGAGCAGTTCCTGCAGTCGCGCAGCAACCTGCGCACCGACCGGTATGGCGGCTCGATCGAGAACCGCGTCCGCTTCCTGATGGAGGTGACGCAGGCGGTGACCGAGGTCTGGGGCGCGAGCCGCGTCGGTGTGCGGCTCTCGCCCTACGGCATCGCCAATGGCAGTGGCGAGGCCGACCCGATGCCGCTCTACAGCCACGCCATCACGGCGCTGGACAAGCTCGGGCTCGCCTATCTGCATTTCATCGAGCCGCGCGCCTCGGGCACCGGGCGTGCCGAGGTCGACTGGCAGAACGTGCCGGCGGCGATGGTGCTGTACCGCCCGATGTGGAGCGGCGTGCTGATCACCGCCGGCAATTTCGTCGGCGAAACCGCGCAGAGCGCGGTCGCCGAAGGTCATGCCGATGCGATCGCGTTCGGCCGCTACTTCATCTCCAACCCGGATCTGCCGCGCCGTCTGCAGCGCGGCTATCCCTTGACCAAGTACAACCGCGCCACCTTCTATGCCGGCGAGGAGAAGGGCTACACGGATTATCCGGTGCACGACGAATTGGCGCAGGCGTAACTCTTCGTAGCCCGGATATCGCTTCGCTCGTCCGGGCTACGATGCCTTGATGGGAGACCGTGATGTTTCCGGACGACGAGTTCGAGCCGACCAAAAAGCCAAAGCCGGTGGCGCTGGCGAAGCCCGCGGCCGGCCAATGCCTGTGCGGCAAGGTGCGGTTCGAGATCGACGTGCCGGCGCGCTGGGCCTGGCATGATCACACCGCCGCCAGCCGTCGTGCGCACGGCGCGGTTTACGCGACCTATGTCGGCAGCTGGAAGAAGCGCTTCCGCATCACGCAAGGCGAAAGCGAGCTGTCGCGTTACGAGGACGCGAAAAGCAAGACCGCGCGCAGCTTCTGCGCCAATTGCGGCACGCCGATCATCTACGAGCGCGCGCGGTCGCCGCACATGGTCAACATCCCGCGCGCGCTGTTCTCGGGGCGCACCGGCCGGCAGCCGCTCTATCACATCGCGATCGAGGAACTGCAGGAATGGGCCTACACCGGCGAGCCGCTGGTGCCGCTGAAGGGCTATCCCGGCGTGGTCTGGCAGCGCTCGAAAAAGAGGAAGCGCAGCGCGCGTGAGGGGATGTTCTAGCGAGTGCTTCACCTCAGGCGCGCGCCTGCGGAATGCGGCCATGACCGCTCGCTCGATTGCCCCTCGCGCGCAAGTTTGGTCATCTCCCTCGATCCCCGTCGGCCAACGCGCCGACAGGCCTGGAGGGAACATGAAAAATCGCATTACCGGCCGCTCGGCATTTCTGGCGCTGCTGAAGGATGAGGGCGTCACCCATCTGTTCGGCAATCCCGGCACCACCGAACTGCCGATCATGCACGCGCTGAAGGACCATCCCGATCTCACCTATGTGATGGCGATGCAGGAGAGCCTGGTGGTCGCGATGGCCGACGGCTTCAGCCGCGCCTCCGGCAAGCTGGTCGCCTGCAATGTTCATGTTGCGCCGGGCCTCGGCAACGCGATGGGCTCGCTCTACAATGCCAGCTTCACCGGCACGCCGCTGATCCTGACCGCCGGGCAGCAGGAACAGGGCCACGGCCTGACCGAACCGGTGCTCTACGGTCCGCTGGTGCAGATGGCGACGCCGCTGGTGAAATGGGCGGTCGAGGTGACGCGGCTCGAAGACCTGCCGCGCATCGTGCGCCGCGCCGCCAAGATCGCGACCACGCCGCCGACCGGGCCGGTGTTCATCTCGCTGCCCGGCGACATCCTCAATTCCGAAGCCGGCATCGAGCTCGGCCGCTCCACCCGGATCGACACGCGGGTGAGGCCGTCGGAGGATTCGCTCAAGGCGCTGGCCGCGCGCATCCTGAAAGCGGAGCGACCGGTGATCGTCGTCGGCGACGAGATCGTGAAAAGCGATGCGCTGCGCGAGGCGGCCGATCTCGCCGAGACGCTGGGCTGCCCGGCCTGGCAATCGCCGACTCCTTATGGTTCGCACTTCCTCTCCGAAAGCCCGAGCTTCATGGGCGCGATCGCGCGGCTGCAGAAGGTCGCGCGCGACGTGCTGGCACCGCATGATCTGTTGATCGCGCTCGGCGGCGATCCGCTGCGGATGTCCGTTTACAGCGAGGTCGATCCGTTGCCGGACGGGCTCTCGATCGTACAGGTCGGCCTGGTCGACAGCGACCTCGCCAGGAACTATGGCGCCGAGATCGCGGTGAAGGCGGACGTCAAGGAAACGCTGCGCGCGCTGGTGCCGGCGTTGAAGGAGGCCGGCGGCGGCGCGCTGGAGACGCGTGCCAGGCAGGGACTCGCGGCCTTGTCGACGAAGAACTGGGCGGCGAAGCGCAAGGCGCTGGTCGAACAGATCTCGAAGGCGAGTCAGACCTCGCCGATCGATCCGGACTGGCTGGCGTTGCAGGTCGTGGAGGCGATGCCCGACAACGCGATCCTGGTCGACGAGGGCCTGACCTCGTCGCGTCAGATCATTGGCTTGCGGCCGCATCGCGACCGCTACGGCTATCACGCGCTGGCATCCGGCGGCATCGGCTGGGGCCTGCCGGCCGCGGTCGGCGTCAGCCTCGCCAATCCAGAGCGGCCGGTGGTGTGCTATTCCGGCGACGGCTCGTCGATGTATTCGATCCAGTCGCTGTGGACCGCCGCCAATCACAAGCTGCCGCTGACCTTCGTCATCGTCAACAATGGCGGCTACCGCATCATCAAGCAGCGCCTGCTCGCCTTCCACGGCGACGACAACTATGTCGGCATGGATTTCATCGACCCGCCGGTCGATTTCACCGGCGTCGCACGCTCGCTTGGGCTCGAGGCGATCAGGATCACCGACCCGCAAGAGCTGAAGAGCGTGATGAAGTCGGCGTTCAGCCGCCCGGGTGCGAAGCTGATCGAGGTGGTGGTGAGCAATGCGGTGAATTGACTTTTCACGATGCGCTCTCCTCTCACCGTCATCCTGAGGTGCGAGCGGAGCGAGCCTCGAAGGATGCACGGCCCGGCCGGTGGCCGTCGATCCTTCGAGACGCGCGCAAGAGCGCGCTCCTCAGGATGACGGGATGGGCAGATGTGTGTGCCGCGTCATTGCGAGGCACGAAGCGACGAAGCAATCCATGATCCCGCATATGCGGAGCTATGGATTGCTTCGCTGAGCCTGTCATCCGGCGGCGCTTCGCGCCGACCGGGTGGCTCGCAATGACGGGGCTGGCTACGTCGTCATCTTCTTCGCCCGATACCGACTCGCCGGATGCGTCGCGTCCAGCCTCGCACGCCCTGCGCCGAACAGCTTCTCCCGCAAGGTGCCCTTGGCATACTCGCGCTTGTAGCGGCCGCGCTTGACGAGCTCCGGCACCAGCATGTCGGCGATGTCCTCGAAATCGCCGGGCGAGATCGCGAACGCGATGTTGAGGCCGTCGACGTCGGTGTCCTCGAACCATTGCTCGATCTTGTCGGCGACCTGCTCCGGCGAGCCGACCACCACGGGGCCGGCGCCGCCGATGCCGACATGCTCGGCGACCTCGCGCACGGTCCAGACCCGGTCGGGATCGGCGCGGGTGACGTTGTCCATCGCGGAGCGGCCGGCGTCGTTCTGCACGTGGCGGACCTCCTGGTCGAGCGAATAGGTCGAGAAGTCGACTCCGGTCCAGCCCGACATCAGCGCCAGTGCGCCTTCATGGCTGATATGGCTGCGATACTCGGCGTACTTCGCTTTCGCCTCCGCCTCGGTCGGCGCCACCACGATGCACATCATCGAGAACATCAGGATCTCGGCCGCGTTGCGGCCCTTCGCGGCCGCGAGCTCGCGGATCGCCGACACCCGCGGGCCGATCACCTTCGCCGACGGTCCCGACATGAACACGCATTCGGCGTGCTCGGCGGCGAACTGCCGGCCGCGCGGCGAAGTGCCGGCCTGGTAGAGCACCGGCGTGCGCTGCGGCGACGGCTCCGACAGGTGGATCGCGTTGAGCCGGTAGTTGTTGCCGTCATGGCGTACCGGATGCACCTTGCTCGGATCGGTGAAGATGCCGCGCGCGACGTCGCGGATCGCGGCGTCGTCCTCCCAGCTGCCTTCCCAGAGCTTGTAGACCAGCTCCATATATTCGTCGGCGAGCTCGTAGCGGTCGTCATGCGCGGTCTGCTTGTCCTTGCCGGCGCCGCGCGCGGCGGAATCGAGATAGCCGGTCACCACGTTCCAGCCGACCCGGCCGCCGGTGAGGTGATCGAGCGTCGACATCCGCCGCGCGAACGGGTAGGGCGGCTCGAAGGAGAGATTGCTGGTGACGCCGAAGCCGAGATTTTCGGTCACCGCGGCCATCGCCGGGATCAGTATCAACGGTTCATTGGCCGGGGTCTGCGCCGCGTTGCGCAGCGCCGCATCCGGATTGCCGGCATAGACGTCGTAGACGCCGAGCACGTCGGCGAGGAACAGCCCGTCGAACCGGCCGCGCTCCAGCGTCTTCGCCAGATCGATCCAGTAGGACAGCTTGTTGTAGTCCTTGGTGCGGTCGCGCGGATGGGTCCACAGCCCCGGCGACTGATGCGCCACGCAGTTCATGGCAAAGGCGTTGAGCCGGATTTGTTTTGTCATTGTCGAAAACCTTGGTCGAAACCTTGCGCGCCGCTTCGATTGCTGCCCGGTCGGTGCCGGGCGTCCCGCTTCAACTTGTTGCGACTTCCCACGTTTTGGCAAGGCCCATTCGCATTTCGCGCCCTTCCGGTCGCGAGCCGATCCCGATAGGTTGCGCCCCTCCAGAAGCATGATCGGGACGCAAAGCATGGCGTTCCGGTGCGATCATGCCAAGACGCGACCGGACGAAGGAACAATCATGGCGACACGGGCCGACGCAATCGCAAAGGTGCGAGAGCATTTTCAATCGGGAGAGTTCTTGAAGGAACTGGACCGCAGGGTCGGCTACCAGACCGAGAGCCTGAATGCCGACAAGGCCGATGCGCTGCGCGCCTATCTGGTGGAGAATCTGCAACCGGCCTTCGCCGAGCTCGATTTCAAGACCCACCTGATCGAGTCGCCGACCGGCCGCGGGCCCTATCTGATTGCCGACTATCAGGAAGACGCTTCGCGGCCGACCGTGCTGACCTACGGCCATGGCGACGTCGTCGACGGCATGGTCGGCGAATGGCGCGACGGGCTCAATCCTTGGCAGACCACGGTCAAGGGCGAGCGCGTCTATGGCCGCGGCACCGCCGACAACAAGGGCCAGCATTCGATCAACATGGCGGCGCTGCGCGCGGTGAAGCAGGCGCGCGGCGGCAAGCTCGGCTTCAATGCCAAATTCATCATCGAGACCGGCGAGGAGATCGGCTCGCCCGATCTGCGCGAGGTCTGCGAGGCGCATCGCGAGGAGCTGAAGGCCGACCTGTTCATCGCGTCCGACGGGCCGCGGTTGTCGGCGGAGCGGCCGACCATCTTCCTCGGCTGCCGCGGCGGCAACCGCATCCATCTCGACGTCAATCTGCGCGAGGGCGGCAACCATTCCGGCAATTGGGGCGGCGTGCTCGCCAACCCCGCCACGATCCTGGCGAGCGCGATCGCGAGCCTGGTCGACGGCAAGGGTCGCATGAAGCTCGATATCCTCAAACCGCCGCCGATCTCCAACCGCGTCCGCGCCGCGCTCGCCGACGTCGAGGTCAAGCCGACGGCGGACGAACCGGCGCTGGCGGAAGACTGGGGCGAGGAGGGCCTGACCGCGGCGGAGCGGCTCTATGCCTGGAACACTCTGGAGGTGCTGGCGATGTCGTCGGGCAATATCGAAAAGCCCGCCAACGCGATCCCTGGCAAGGCCAACGCCGTGCTGCAGCTCCGCTTCGTCGTCGGCACCCGGCATCTCGAGGTGATCGACGCGGTGCGGGACTATCTGCACAACAACGGTTTTCCGATGGTCGAGGTCTCGGGCACGCAGCGCTTTGCCGCCTCGCGCACCGACATGGACAGCCCGTGGATCGACTGGGCGGCGAACTCGATCCGCGCCACCACCGGCAAGGCGCCGGCGGTGCTGCCGAACTTCGGCGGCTCGCTGCCGAACGACGTGTTCTCCGAAGGCCTCGGCCTGCCGACGATCTGGGTGCCGCATTCCTATCCGGGCTGCTCGCAGCACGCCCCCGACGAGCACATCCTGCTGCCGGTGACCGAGGAGGCGCTGACCATCATGGCCGGCCTGTTCTGGGACCTCGGCGAGGCAAAGCACAAGGGATAAGGAGCTGGGCTCGCTTGTTCCCCGTCATTCTGAGGTGGCCGCTTCTTCAGCGGCCCTCGAAGGATCGACGGCCACCAGTGGCGCCGTGCATCCTTCGAGGCTCGCAAGAGCTCGCACCTCCAGCGACAAAGGCGAAGCCTTTGCGCGCGGATGACGGGGAAGACGTGGATGGCCGGGTCAAGCCGGCCATTTCGAGTTGAAAAGCTGGTGCCTTCACCGGCAAGGAAAATGTAATGACACTATCAACTTCGGCGGACGCTCAGCGCGCAACAGCGGTCGACAAGAAAAACATCACCCGCCTGATCGTCGCGACCTCGGTCGGCAATGCGCTCGAATGGTACGACATCTCGGTCTATGCCTATTTCGCGGTGTATCTCTCCAAGGCGTTCTTCCCGGCCAATGATCCGACCACCTCGCTGCTGTTGACCTTCGGCAGCTTCGGCCTGTCGTTTCTGATCCGCCCGATCGGCGGCGTCGTGCTCGGCGCCTATGCCGACCGGCACGGCCGCAAGGCCTCGCTGATGCTGTCGATCGTGCTGATGACGCTGGGCACGCTGGTGCTGGCGCTGATGCCGACCTATCAGACCATCGGCATCCTGGCGCCGATCGCGGTGCTGCTGGCACGCCTGGTGCAGGGCTTTTCCGCCGGCGGCGAGTTCGGCTCCTCGACTGCGTTCCTGGTCGAGCACATGCCGGAGCGGCGCGGCTTCGTGGCGAGCTGGCAGTTCGCGAGCCAGGGCGTCAGCGGGCTGCTGGGCGCCGGCTTTGGTGCACTGCTGACCTCGCTGATGAGCCCGGAGGATTTGCAGTCCTGGGGCTGGCGGCTGCCGTTCCTGTTCGGCGTCCTGATCGGCCCGGTCGGCATCTACATCCGCAACCACGTCGACGATGCGACCCCGCCGCCGGCGGCGAAGAAGGAATCGCCGGTCAGGGAAGTGTTCGCGCGGCAGAAGCTCGCCACGATGCTCGCGATCGGCGCACTCGCGGTGTCGACCGCGGTCAACTATTTGATCGTCTACATGCCGACCTATGTGGTGAAGACGCTCAACCTCGCGCCATCGGTTGGCTTCATCGCCTCGTTCGCCGCGCAGACCGCGGTTGCGCTGCTGGCGCCGATCGCAGGCATGGTCTCCGACAAGATCGGACGCACCACCCACATGATCCTGTTCGCGCTGCTGTTGCTGGTGTCGATCTTCCCGGCCTTCCTCCTGCTCACCGGCAAGCCGACGCCGATGATCATCCTGATCGGCGTGCTCTGGCTCGGCGTCCTCAAGTCGCTGTATTACGGGCCGCTCGCCGCGCTGATGTCGGAACTGTTTCCGGCGGCGACGCGTGCGACCGGGCTCGGTCTCAGCTACAATATCGGCGTCACCTTGTTCGGCGGCATGGGGCCGGCGATCATGACCTGGATGGGTGGCTTCGCGGCGATCGGCGAGCTCGCGCCGGGTTACTATCTCACCGCCGTCTGCATCCTCAGCCTCTGCGCGCTGTTCACGATCCGCAGGCTGCGGCTGGCGTAGCGCATGATCCGAAAAAGTGCGAAGCGGTTTTTCGAAGAGATCACGCGCAAACCGCATCAGATTTCGTGATGCGAAATTCAAATATCCTTATTGTTGCACAGCAGCGTAGATAGTCGAAATCAAAGTTTCATCTGACGAAAGTATACGGTGTCCGGCGTGCGTCATCCGTCCTAGGATGATGTCGGCCGGGCGCGCATCTTCGTCCTGCCCGGTTCAGGATTTGGAATTGACGGCAAGGAAGGCCAGGGCATGAACGCCTCCACGACTGCGACCGCACGGACCAGCCGCAAGAGGCCACTGCCGGAGCCGGGCCAACCCGACAAGTTCAACGCGATCCAGAAGGTCTGCGCGATCCTGCGCGTGCTGGCGCAGCGCTCGCCGTTGCGGCTCACCGACATCGCCGACTCCACCTCGCTGAACAAGGCGACGGCGCTGCGCATTCTCAACTCGCTGATTGAGGAAGGCTTCGTCAGCCGCGTCGCCGGCGCCAAGACCTATGAGCTCGGCCAGGAGGCGCGGGTGATGGCGGTCGGCGCGCGCCGTTCGGTCGACATCGCCGAGCTGGCGCAGCCGAGCCTGCTCCGGCTGTCGGAGCGCTCGGCCGATACCGCGCTGCTGTCGGTGCGATCCGGCGTCGAGGCGCTTTATCTGGCGCGCTCGGTCGGCAACCATCCGCTGCAACCGAACTATTTGCAGATCGGCAGCCGCCGTCCGCTCGGCGTCGGCGCCGGCGCGCTGGCGCTGCTGGTCTGGCTGCCGGATGCCGAGATCGAGGCTGTGATCGAGGTGATCGTGCCGCGGCTGGCGAAATCGCCGCGCATCACGCCAAAGTTCCTGCGCGAGCGGATCGCCATGGCGCGCAAGGCCGGCCACACCGTGTTGATCGACGCCGCGTTCCCCGGCATGGGCGGCGTCGGCGTGCCGGTGCGCGACGATGCCGGCGAGGTGGTCGCCGCGCTCTCGATCGGCGCCGCGTCCGACCGCATCCGTCGCCGCGAAGGCGAGCTCGCCGACATGCTGAAGAAGGAAGCCCAGGTGCTGGCCCGCGCGCTGGCCCAGGCGCCGAAGAACGGGCGTGCGGCGAAGGTCGGTTGAGCTGCCGCTTCGCCTCTCCCCGCGTGCGCAGGGGTGTCCGGGGAATGATTCACTGTGTCGCGGTGCATGCTCGGCAGGACCGAGGCAAATCGGTCTTTTCTGGTTGTCGAGACACAGAGGGCCGAGCATGCGATAT
>NZ_JBUYWT010000064.1:0-41400 GCF_055264925.1 Bradyrhizobium sp. KZN70725 | reverse complement strand
TTGTTGTTGGTCCGCGCCTGCCTCTGTCTGTCATTCCGGGGCGCCCGTAGCGCGGACCCGGAATCTCGAGATTCCGGGTTCGCGGTACGCGCGCCCCGGAATGACGGTGCGACTTACTGCGTCTTCGCCACGCGCGGCGGCGCGGCTGTGGTGACGAACGAGGTGGCTTCCAGCATGGCTTGGCCGAGCGGGGTCGGGATCGTCATGCGGAACGGCACCAGAAGGCGAGTGCCGGCGATCGGCACGAAGGCGATCTCGATGTTGCGCTGGGCGGCGAGATATTTGATCACGGGCCGATCCGGGATGTAGCCCGAGATCGGCACGAAATAGAGCGCGCAGACCAGCGCCGGGCCGTGATAGCCGCGCTCGGCCTTGACGATCTCGACCCGCTTGAAATCGAGCTTGAGGTCGTAACGCATGCGGCCGTCAAAGATGCCGGCGCCGCTGCGGCAAATATCCGGGCTCATCAATTCGGCATTGCCGGGCGCGCGCAGGAACGAGCCGGTCATCGGATCGAACACGTTCTTCTTCTGCGCATCGGTCACCGGCAGGCGGTCGGGATCGACCGGCGGCTCCGGCTCGATCGCGGATTCCTTGATGCCGCCATCGGCCAGCACCATCCGGATCGTCTCCGACTTCTTCGAGGTGGTGGTGGTCGCGGTGTAGGAGGTGGCGGCCAGCGCGCCGTTGACGACGCGGCCCTGCGAGGCGCCCGCGCCAGAGCCGCCGGAAAACGCTTTCAGAAGGCCCGCGGTGCCGCCCTGGGCCGAGGCCGAGAAGCTGTCGTCGCCGACTTCGATGGTCCAGCTGCCCTTGCCGACCGGGATACCGGCCAGGGTCGCCTCATACTGGGCGTCGAGCCGCCCCTGCGCGCTGGCGCGCTCGGCGCAGAACAGCAGCAATGCGCCCGCGCACAGGCCGAGCAGCCGGCCGAGCGGGGGCAAAATGGCAATGGCGGTGGTCACTTAACCTACCTGACGGTCCTGCTATCGGCGCTCTATCCATTGTCCATTTCGGCGTTCAATTCGGCCGGACAACAAGGCGCATCTTGTATGGAACCTAGACTTGCAGCCGAATACGCCCTTTATATGGTTGCCATATCCGCCGTTAAGTGGCTGGAAGACCTTATGAACCGGCAATTCCGGTGCCCCGCATGCGGCGATATAATCTTGACGCCCGGGTATTCTCCCCCTATACACCCGCGGTTCCTGGAAAATGGACGCGAATTCAAAACCCCCGCGCGGGCCGTGTGATTGCACGCCCTTCGAGCGGCGGGGATGCAATAAGGATTTTGTAAGATGTCCCGGCGCTGCGAACTGACGGCCAAGGGCCCCCAGACGGGCCACAAGGTGAGCCACTCGAACATCAAGACCAAGCGGCGCTTCCTGCCGAACCTGGCCAACATCACCTTCATCTCCGAAGCGCTCGGCCGCAACGTGCGCCTGCGCGTCTCGACCAACGCGCTGAAGAGCGTCGACCATAACGGCGGCCTCGACGCCTATCTGCTCAAGGCCAAGGCCGACGTGCTCTCGCCCCGCGCCCTCGACCTGAAGCGCGCGATCGAGAAGAAGGTCGGCAAGCCGGCACCGGTGAAGAAGGCGAGCTGAGCGAGACTGCGGGAGCGGAATTCGCGGGAAGAGAGATTTGAACGGCCGGGTCGGATGACCCGGCCGTTTTTGCTTGGCCAACAAACTGGCTACCGAGATGGTCGCTCTGGTTGCATGCGTCGCACATTCATGCGTGAACGCTGGACCAATTTGGGAAGGGGACACGCGGGCTCTCGTGTCAAGCGACGCATCAGTGCATTTCGTCGACTTGGTATCAAAGCAATAGAATTGAAATGAGACCGCGATCGAGGCCCGACGGCGAAGTGGAATCTTCTTTGCGCAATGACGACCGAAGTAAAATCATCCATTGCTCTGCGTAAGGAGAGATGGATTGCTTCGTCGCTTCGCCAAGGCTTCGGCGGACAAGTCGTCGCTTCGCTTCTCGCAATGACGGCGTCACCATGGGTTGCGACAGTTCGCTGACAGCTGCTGCCAATGACAGCGGTGTCATCTCCTCCATCACGCGCACATCACACGAATCTTCTGCTTGATCCATCGAGAGCGCGTGAAGAAACGCTTAACGCGCGCGCCCCGACCCACAAAGAAAGCCTATAAATAAAGGCAAAAGCGGCTTCTCGCGTGGGCTTGTCGCGCCGCAGCCTTGGCGAAGGCGGACGTTAATCACAACCTCACGCGATCAATCACGAGCGCATGAGGCGCATGCAAAACGCCACGATCTCTTCCAGATATTAGTGTGCAAACAAGCCGTCCGACACGAATGCGATTCGACGCGGTACGCCGCATCGTCTCGAAGACCGTGAGGGACATCACGGCCAGCACAACTGATTGTGAGGCATGTGCGCCGCACTCTTGGGAAGAAGCCTGGCCGTTCCTATGTCACGTCCAAAGAACGACCCCGATAAAGGAATTGCTCGATGCAAGTTCGCGCAGCCGATCCGCGCGGAAGACTGGTGCCTGCGATTGCAACCGCCGCCGTGGCGGTGCTCGCCACGGCCGCCCTCGTCATCCTCGAATTCAACCCGCCCCGCAATGTGCAGGCCGCGGCCGAGCCCGGCATGATCACCTCTGCCGCCGCCAGCAGAGCCGGCGCCACCGTGCTGCCGACCGATCCGGTCACGACCGGCAGCGTGCGGGTGCGCTAGAAGTTATTCCCTCGCCCCGCTCTTGCGGGGAGAGGGTTAGGGTGAGGGGCTTCTCTCCACACGTTAGGTCGCCGTTAGACCTGTACCCCCTCACCCGGATCGCATTGCGCTACGCTGCATGCGATCCGACCTCTCGCCGCAAGCGGGGCGAGGTTAAGGAAGCGGCATTCCGCTCCACGGTAGGCCACCGCACATTGGCCGATTTGGCCATCCCGCCGCATTTTCGCATCCCTGCCCCGGCGTCTCACCACAAGCCCAACGTGCGGCCGCTCACGTAAGCTCTCCCTCGCGGACAAAACAAAAAAGCCACAGGGAGGCTCACGATGATCTGGAAGGCCGTCACGGCAGCCGTCGCGCTTGCGCTCGCGACGCAGGTACACGCCGCCGAGAAGAAATATGGCACGGGCGCCAGCGACACCGAGATCAAGCTCGGACAGACCTCGCCATTCTCCGGCGCGGCATCGGCCTACAGCGTGATCGCGAAGACGCAGGCCGCCTACTTCAGGATGATCAACGACCAGGGCGGCGTGAACGGGCGCAAGATCAACCTGATCACGCTCGACGACGGCTACTCGCCGCCGAAGACGGTGGAGCAGACCCGCAAGCTCGTCGAGCAGGAGGAGGTCGCCGCGATCCTCAATCCGCTGGGCACGCCGACGGGCCTGGCCGTGCGCAAATATCTCAACGACAAGAAAGTGCCGCAGCTGTTCGTCGGCGCCGGCGCCACGCTGTGGGGCGACTACGCGCATTATCCGTGGACGATCGGCTTCCAGCCGTCGTACCAGGCCGAGACCGCGGTCTACGCCAAGTATGTCCTGACCAACAAGCCGGACGCCAAGATCGCGCTGTTCTACCAGAACGACGACGCCGGCAAGGATTACGGCAACGGCTTCAAGAAGGGGCTCGGGCCGGAGAACACCGCGAAGATGGTGGTGGCGGAAACGACCTATGAATCGACCGATCCGACGGTCGACAGCCAGATCGTGAAGCTGAAATCATCCGGCGCCAACGTGCTGTTCATGCACGCGATCCCCAAGCAGGCGGCGCAGGCGATCAAGAAGATCGGCGAGATCGGCTGGAAGCCCGACCTGTTCTTCCTCGCGGCGACCTCGACCTCGGTGTCCTCGGTGCTGAAGCCGGCCGGCTTCGAATATTCCAGGGACATCATCTCGTCCTACTCGCTGAAGGATCCGAACGATCCGCAATGGAAGGCGGATAAGGACGTGATCGCCTGGCAGGACTTCATGAAGAAGTATTTTCCGGACGGCAATCTGCAGGACCAGCTGATCGTCTACGGCTATGTGGTGGCGGAGGCGACGGTGCAGGTCTTGAAGCAATGCGGCGACGACCTCACCCATGAAAACATCATGAAGCAGGCCGCCAATCTCGACATCGCGCTGCCGATGTTCCTGCCCGGCATCAAGGTGAAGACCTCACCGACCGACTACTTCCCGGTCGAAGCGATGCGGCTGCAAAAGTTCAACGGCGAGACCTGGCAGCTGTTCGGCGACACGATCGGGAATGATTGAGGGGGTTAAACGCAAATCCATCCACGTCGTCGTCCCGGCGAAGGCCGGGACCCATTACCCCGACTGGATGGAGTGGCGCGACGCTGGGGCCGCAGCCCGCTGCAACAACAGGCTGCGGTGGTTATGGGTCCCGGCCTCCGCCGGGACGACGAGGAGGTTAGAGTCCGTTCGCAAACAAAGGCCGGGACGACGGGAGCTTAGACGCCCCGCTCCAGCAACGCCCGAAAATCCGCCCGCGCGCGCTGCGCCTCGGCGCGTGCGGCCTCCGACGCGTCGCCGAGACCAAAATAGCCGTGAATCAGCCCCTCGCCGGAATGATAGGTCACCGGCACGCCGGCCGCCTGCAACGCCTTGGCATAAGCGTGCCCCTCGTCGCGCAGCGGGTCGAACCAGGCTGTGGTGACCACCGCCGGTGCCACACCCGCGAGGCTCTTCGCGCGCAGCGGCGAGACGCGCCAGTCGGCGCCCTCAGCCTTGCCGGCGAGATAGTGCCCGCAGAACCACTGCATCGTCGCCCGCGTCAGGAAGTAGCCGTCCGCATTCTCGGCGCGTGACGGAAATTTGGCGTTCTCGGCCGCGTCGGCAAAATTGCCGACCACATCGGTGACGGGATAGACCAGCAATTGCCCGGCGAGCCTGATGCCGGCGTCGCGGCAGGCCAGCGCGGTGGTGGCGGCGAGATTGCCGCCGGCGGAATCGCCGGCGACGCCGACGCGGGAAAGGTCGCCGCCGAATTCGTCGATCCGCGCGACCACGTCGCGGATCGCGGCGAACGCATCCTCGAACGCGCCGGGAAAGCGGGTTTCCGGCGGGCGGCGGTAGTCGACCGAGATCACGACAGCGCCGGTGTCGATCACGAGGTTGCGGGCCTGGCGATCATGCGTCTCGAGATCGCCGGCGACCCAGCCGCCGCCGTGGAAGAAGATCACGGTCGGCGCCGTGCCACGGCCGTTGCGATAGAGCCGCGCGCCGAGCTTGCCGGCGGCGCCAGCGACCTCGATATCGCGTGCCACGTCGACCGGCGGCGGCGGCACCGCCTTGCGCGCCTCCGCCAGCGCCCGCAGCGAATCGCGACAGCTCTGCGGCGTCATGGTTTCGGGATCGCGCAGCGGCAGCAGCGGGATGATCTTCTCAATGACGGGATCGAGCGGAAGCGGCATGGGAGTCCTTCAGTGCGAGTGCGTGGAGTTCAGGTGAGTTGCTTGGAAAGCGCGCCGGCCTCGATCGCTGCGATCTGCAGCGCGATGAAGCGGCTGTAGATGCGGGCCTGCGAGAACGCGCCGCCGGCGAACCAAAGGCCGGGCTGCGGCGTGCGTGTCCACATGTTGCGCAGCTCCTGGGTCGCCTCGTCGAAGCCCCAGACGCGGCCGACGCGGGCGGCGACGTCCTCGCCGAACAACCTGCCGACCAGATGGTCCGGGCCCTTGTAGCCAGTGGCGAGCACGAACAGCTCGGCGGCGAGCGACGTGCCGTCCTTCAGCGCAAGGCCGGCGGCGGTGATATCGGCGATGTCGGCGGCCTGGATCAGGCGGATCTTGCCGTCGGCGATCAATTCGGAGCAGCCGACATTGAAGTAATAGCCGCCGCCGCGGGAGCGGAACTTCAGCGGCCAGCCGGTGCCGTCCTCGCCGAACTCGAGCCGGAAGCCGGCGCGCTCCAGCCGCGACAGCAGCGGCGCATCGAGCCGCTTGACCTCGTCGGTGATGATCCTGTGCGCGATCTTCATCACCGGGAGCGGCACGCCGGAATTGAGGATGTCGCGCACCTCGATCGCCGGTCCGTCGCCGAGATAGGTCTTGTCGTAGAGCTGCGCGGGCTCGACATTGACTACCATGGTCGGGCTGCGCTGCACCATGGTGACGTCGGCACCGGCGGCGTGCAGCTCCTGGCAGATGTCATGCGCGCTGGTGCCGGTGCCAAACACGACGACCGAACGCCCCGCCCATTCGCGCCCGGCCGCGAAGGCGCTGGAGTGCAGCACCTTCCCCTCGAAATTCCCGATGCCGTCGATCCTGGGAATGTTCGGCGTGCCGCTGACGCTGGTCGCGAGCACGATGTGCTTCGGATGCAGCGTGCGCGGGCCGCTGGTCCTTTGCAGCGTCACGGTCCAGCGCTGCGTCGTATCGTCATAGCGCGCGCCCTCGAACGAGGTCTCGGTCCAGAAGTCGAGCTCCATGATGTCGACATAGCTCTCCAGCCAGTTCGCGATCTTGTCCTTCGGGATGTAGTCCGGAAAGCTCGGCGGGAACGGGAGGTAGCGAAACAGATTGACCGGCGTCTTGTTGTGCAGCTTGAGCCCGCGATAGCGCAGCCGCCAATTGTCGCCGATGCGCCGCTCGCGATCGACGATCAGGGCATCGAGCCCGATCCGCTTGCACTCGACCGCGGCCGCGATGCCGGCATGGCCGCCGCCGACGATCAGCACATCGGGCTCGCGGTCGGCATAGGCGCGCGAGGCCTGCCGCTGCTCCAGCCAGTCGGGTGCGGCGAAATCGCGCGCATGGGATTGCTCGGCAGCGCCGTCGGCGCGCGCCTCGCAGATGCGGTTGAAGTCGAGCATCGTGGAGAACGTCCACGCCACGGAATTTCCGCCCCTCTCATGCAGCAGGCGGACCGCACCGGTGCCGGGACCATTCGACGTGTCGAAGGTGAAGACCGCCTCGATCGTCTCGCGTCCGGCCACCACGGCCCGCCGCGGTATCAAGGCACGGTCATCGAGACGAAATCCGCTCGCGCCGACCGCTTCAGCGCGCGTCAGCAGTTCGGCAACGACGCGCTGCCGCCCGCTGAAGGTCGCAAATTGCCAGGAGATGCCGAAGATATTGCGCCAGTGGCTCTCCGGCGCAAGCAATGCGGATAGAGCCTCCATGGAGCGGCTCGCGAGCGCCGCATCCAGCGCGCCGATCCATCGCTCGGCGGCAAGTTCAGGCGCGTCCTCCGTAGCCGGGTTCAGTTTGTCCAGCATGATCGTGCTTTCTCGGGAGCAGTTGCCGTCTATCTGACAACATGCTCCCGAAAAGCACAACCATCATGCCAAGCCTCATGCGACGTGTTGCGCCAGCTGCGCGGGCTCGGCCTCGCCCTCATCGCCGGCGGGCTCGGCCTGCGGCGCGGGCGCCGCGGCGAGTTCCGCTGCTATTTCCTTGGCCAATGCAGTGGCACCGACATAGTCGGTCTTGCCGGTGCCGAGCAGCGGCACCTTGTCGATGACGCGGATATCGGCCGGCACCGCGAGCTCGGAGGCGCCGACGCTCTTGGCCTGGCGCTGCATCGCGGCGCGGTCGGCGTCCTTCTGCGTAGTGAGCAGCACGATGCGTTCGCCCTTGCGCTGATCGGGCAGCGTGACCGCAACCGACATGGCCTGCGGCCAGATCGCGGCCGCGATCGCCTCCACCGCGGACAATGAGACCATCTCGCCGGCGATCTTGGCGAAGCGCTTGGCACGACCCTTGATCGCGATGAAGCCCTGCGCGTCGACCGAGACGATGTCGCCGGTGTCGTGCCAGCCTTCGGGCAGCGGCTCGAGCACGCCGGGATTCTCGGCACGGAGATAGCCGAGCATCACGTTCGGGCCCTTCACCGACAGGCGGCCGCCTTCCTCGATGCCGGGGACCAGATCGAGACGGTACTGCATCAGCGGCGAGATGCGGCCGACGGTGCCCTGGCGATTGGCCATCGGCGTGTTCATCGCCAGCACCGGCGCGGTCTCGGTGACGCCGTAGCCCTCGAGGATGCGGATGCCGTAGCGCTCCATGTAAATCTGCCGCGTGCGCTCCTTCACCGCCTCCGCACCGGCGATGACGAGCCGCAGCGTGCGGAAGTCATAGGCATGCGCCGAGCGGGCATAGCCGGTGAGGAAGGTGTCGGTGCCGAACAGGATCGTCGCGCCGGTCTGGTAGATCAGCTCGGGCACGATGCGGTAATGCAGCGGCGACGGATACATGAAGATCGGGATGCCGCCGAGGATCGGCATCATCATGCCGCCGGTCAAACCAAACGAGTGGAACACCGGCAGCACGTTGAACACCTTGTCGTTGGCATTGGCATCGACCCGTGCCAGCGCCTGCGCCGCGTTGGCGAGGATGTTGCGATGGGACAGCACGACGCCCTTCGGTGTGCCTTCCGAGCCCGAGGTGAACAGGATGACCGCGGGATCGTTGGCCTTGCGGGCGACGCGCGGCGCGATGCCGGCGCGGAAGCCCGCGACCTTGTCGGCGAGGCCGATGCCGGCCCTGACATCCTCGAGATAGACGACGCGCGCCTGGCCGGCGAGCGCCGCGATCAGCTTGTCGAGCTTGCCCTTCTCGATGAAGGCCTGCGAGGTCAATACGGTCTTCACCTGCGCCGCCTTCATCGCCGCCAGCACATTGACTGGACCTGCCGAGAAGTTGAGCATCGCCGGCACGCGGCCGATGGTCTGCAGCGCCATGAACACGACGGCAACGCCGGCCGAGTTCGGCAGCAGCACCCCGACATTCTCGCCGACCGCGGTGCCCTGCTCGAGCTTGCGGCTCAGCACCTGGGCGCCGAGGATCAGCTTGCGATAGGTCAGCTTGGTGCCGAGCGCGTCCTCGATGATCGGCTTGCCGGTATCGCGGTCGCGATAGGCGTGGCCGAGGCCCTCGAACAGCGTGTGGTCGAGCATCGCGTTTTGGACCATGGCGTTGATCATTACGTCCTGCAGCGCGGCGCCGGCGGCATTGCGGCGCGCCTTGCCCTTCAGCGACTGGTCGACCGGCAACTTCACCGGCGGCAGGATCGAGATCGTCACCTTGGGGAACCAGGAGCGCTTGATCTCGCCATTCTTGAGATAGCTGAGGTGCGAACGCTGCGCGCCCTCGATGCGGACCGGGACGACGACCGCATCGGCCTTGTCGGCGATCATCGCGGTGCCGTCATAGACCTTCATCAACGAACCCGAGACCGTGATGCGCCCTTCCGGGAAGATCACCACCGGCTCGCCGGCGGCGACCAGCTTGATCAGGTCGCGCGCGGCCAGCGGCTTCGACGGATCCATCGTGTAGTGCTTGATCATCTTCAGGAACGGCTTGGCCCACCACGCCTTGGAGATGCCGGTGTCGACCGCGAAGCTCGCATCGATCGGCAAGGTGGCGTGCAGCAGCGGGCCGTCGACCAGGCTGACATGGTTGGGCGCGATCAGCATCCGCGTGCCCGATGGCGGCAGATTCTCCATGCCGCGCACCTCGACGCGGAACAGCGCCCGGAACAGCAGCGCGCCGAAGTCGCGCACGCCCTCCTTGCCCCACTTGCTCAGCACGAACCAGACGGTGCCGAAGCTCGCGACGGCGAGGCCGAAGAAAATCCAGGCGATCGGCAGGCCGATATATTGCAGGGCGCCGACGAACACCGCGCCGGCGACCATGAAGCCAGCCTGCAGGATATTGCCGGCGGCGATGATGCGGGCGCGCTCGGACGGCGCGGTCCAGGCCTGCACGGCGGCAAACGACGGCACCACGAACAGGCCGCCGCCGAAGGCGAACAGGAAGAAGTCGGCCAGCATGCGGAAGCCGCCGAACGAGGTCGCGAATGCGGCCGCGGTGACATCCTTGCCGAGCGAGGTGGTGGCGATCGCCCAGGCGAGGTCGAGGCCGACCACGCCCATCACGATGGCGCCGATCGGCACCAGCGCGAGGTTCGGGCGGACATGGCTCAGCTGCGCGGCGAACAGCGAGCCGGCGGCGATGCCGATCGCGAACACGGCGAGGCACAGCGTGACCACGCCCTCGGTACCGCCGACGCCTTCCTTGATCAGCGCAGGCAGCAGCGACAGCACGATCGCACCGACCATCCAGAACCAGGACACGATCACCATGCCGTCCCACAGCCGCGGCTCGGCATAGAGCGACTTCAACAGGCGCACGGTCGAGGTCCAGGGATTTTTTGTGATCGGCAGATCCGGCGCGGACGGCTGCGTCACCGGGATCCGTGACGCAAAGCCCCAGGACAGCACCGACAGGCCGACCACGGCGGCACAGATCCAGCCCATGTGGCTGGCGCCGGCGACGAACATGCCGCCCGCGATGGTGCCGATCAGGATCGCCATGAAGGTTGCGCCCTCGACCAGCGCATTGCCGGTCGCGAGTTCGGACACCGACAGCTGGTCGGGCAGAACGGCATATTTCACTGGGCCGAACAGCGCGGCGACGATGCCGAACAGCGCCAGCGCGATGAACAGCAGCGGGATCGAATGAGTGAAGAAGCCGGCGGCGGCAAACGCCGCGGCGAAGATCTCGAAGAACTTCAGCCGGCGGGCGACGACGGATTTGATGTAGCGGTCGGCGAGCTCGCCGCCGAGCGCCGACAGCACGAAGAACGGAGCGATGAACACCGCACCCGCGAGCTGGACCAGCGCCGGCCCCTGCTCGTTGGCGACGCCATACAGCAGCATGATGACGAGCGCGTTCTTCAGCACGTTGTCGTTCAACGCCGAGCAGAACTGCGACCAGAACAGCGGCGCGAAGCGGCGGGACGTCATCAATTCCTTGATCATGACCGGTTCCTTGGGTTAGCGCGCACGGCGCTGGCAGGTCTGCGAATTCGGGTGGCGGAGAATGGTGAGCGTGGAGAAAATGACGGGGATGCCGCAGGCTTTAGTCTTTTCCGCAACGTATCGGTTCGAAGGCGCGCAAAATCGGGCGAACCGGGACGTCGCGACATTGCCCGCCAGAGATGTACGAGACCTTATCCAGACCTGGGGTTGATCGACGCCGGATAGGCTCGCAGGGGACATGGTGAGCGCTTTGTTGAGGTTTCGCGGACAATTGCGGGCCGCGTGCTTCAGGTCAGTTCGCTCAAGCCGCCGAACGGTGACCATCGGCAGTTGCGCGGCTTGCAGCGGCCTCCGCTCGCAGCCGCCTGGCGCGGCGCGCGCCGATCCGCGCGCCGCTGCTCCAGGACGCCTGCGACGTCGCAGGCGCGGGCGATCCGCTCGATCGGCGCGGTCGCCAGATTGAGGACGGCGCGGCCGAAGCCCTTCACGAGCTCGATCGCGTCATCGACAAGGGTGGTGGTCAATTGAAGTGCTAGGGTCTGCATCTGAGTGGCCTCCTATGCCAACTTGAGCAACGCTCAAATTAGTAGTACGAAAATGAACATCGTTCAAGAAGAATCGCGACGAGACCGAAAAAAACTTCAGCGGCGGGCCCTGCTGATCGAGATCGCGGGTCGGTCAATCGCCACTAAAGGCTTGAGATCACTCAAGGTTCGCGATGTCGCCGAGGCCGCCGGTTGCTCCATCGGCAGTGTCTATAATGAGTTCGGCGACTTCGACGGGTTGATCCTGACCGTGAACCGGGAGACCGTTCACGCCCTGACCACACGCCTCAAGGCGGTCCCGGCCGACGATCCCCTGCGCCAGCTGCACGGACTTGCCGACGCCTATCTCGGCTTCGCCACCGAGCACGCCAATCTGCTGCGCTCGCTGTTCGAGCACCGGATGGAGGACGATCGGCCGTTTCCGGAAGACATCCTCACGATGGTGATGGACGCGTTCGCGCTGATGCATGCGCCGCTGCTCCGGCTGCTGCCCGATCGCGATCCCGACGATGTCGCGTTGCTGTCGCGGACGATGTTCTCCGCGGTCCACGGCATCATCTCGCTCGGCCTCGAAGAGCGCATGGTCGCGGTCCCACCCGAGATGCTGCGCGAGCGCCTCGCGCAGTTCGTCGACACGCATCTGGCGGGGCTCGGTGTTTCGCGGCGCGCGTAATCACACCGGGTGCGTCTCGATCAGGTTTGACTGCGTGCAATGCGGCCCGGGTGGGCAAGGGTCCAGAGCGGTTCGAGGAACACGACACCGGTACCTCCATCGCGGAAGACGAGCTTGAACTCGATCCGTCCATCCGCGGTGATGGAGGCGGAGTGCAGTCCGGTATTGCCGTCATAGCGCAAGACGTCGTCGAGGACATATCCGGTGAAGCCGCCGGAAAAGCCGGGCCCGGGTACACGGCTGTGCGGCATCGCCGGGCCGTTCACGAGATAGCCGGTCGCGACACCGTCCCGATCGACATTGGTGACGATCATCATGAATTGGCGGTGCGAATTGATCCATCCCTCGGCGCTCACCCACACGCCGAGAAAGCGGCGGACATTGTCCGGTACGTCACTTGCCGGCGCGCGAACGCGATAGGCGGGAAGCGGCAGCTGCTTCTCGGCGGCCAGCGCGGTGATCCGCTCGACATCCTGCTCCGGCACGATGCCGTGATCCTGCGGCACAAGCCAGTGCGCCAATTCGGCCAGAGGATGCCACATCCCGTTGGCGAGCGGCGGCACGGATGCGAATGATGCGAAGGCGATCACCGACAGGCCGGCGATCAGCGACCATCGGGGAAGCGCGGCCAAGCGTGCTGCGATGCCGCGTGGAGCGGACGTTCGGCGCGAGACGTTCTGCGATCCATGATCGTGCGGCGGCGGCAGCGGCCTGGCATCGAGACGATAGCCGCGGCGAGACACCGTCTTGATGATGCGGTGGTCATCATCGCGCAGCTTCAGGCGCAGCTCGCGGATGCACTGGACGAGCGAGTCGTCGGAAACCGCGACGTTACCCCAGACCGCCTCGTGCAGATCCTGCTTGGATGCCAGCCGCCCGGCATTGCTGGCGAGATAGCCGAGCACCGCGAATGATTTCGGCCTGAGATCGAGATCGACGCCATCCACGCGGGCTACGCCGCGGGCGAGATCAAGCTCAAAGGAATCAAATATCAAAACGGAATCAGTCGCCGGGTCCATAGAGGTCACTCCATGCCCACAGACGGCACCAATCGGGAAAATCTAGCAGCAAATTCGCCGTTCTGTCACTTCTTCATCAGGACTTCCCTGGCGCGAAGCCGATAGTCGCGAACCGGCCCGGCATCATTCCGGGCTCGCGGGAGGTTGGCCATGTCGAGCACCCGGTTTGCCATGTTGGTCGGGGCTGTTCTGTCGCTTGCGGCGGTGCGACCGGGACTCACCCAGGCGCAGGACGTCGTAAGGGTCGGGCTGGTGATGCCATTGACCGGCGTTCTGGGGCCGGTCGGCAAGCAGGCGGTCGCCGGGGCGCGGCTCTACATGGCGCAGCACGGCGACATGGTCGCCGGCCGCAAGGTCGAATTGATCGTCCGGGACGATGCCAGCGTGCCCGACAATGCCAAGCGCATTGCGCAGGAGCTGATCGTCAACGACGGGGTGGCGATCCTCGGCGGCGGGTTGACGCCGAGCGTGCTGGCGCTCGCGCCGCTGGCCAATGAGAGCAAGACGGCAACCGTCGTGATGGTATCGGGCACTTCGATCGTGACCGAACGGTCGCCTTACTTCGTGCGCACCAGCTGGACGCACGCGCAGCAGGCCAGCGTGCTGGCGGATTGGGCGGCGAGAAACGGATCGAAACGGGCCACCATCATCGCATCCGACTGGGCACCCGGGCGCGAAGCCGCCGGCGTATTTTCGGCGAGCTTCACCGCGGCAGGTGGAACGATCGTCGAAGCGCTGAAAGTGCCGCTGGCCAACCCCGATTTCGCGCCGTTCCTGCAGCGCGCGCGGGATGGCAATCCCGACACTCTGTTCATTTTTGTCCCGACAAGCCAGGCCGGTATCCTGGCCAAGCAGTTCGTCGAGCGCGGGCTCGACAAGAGCGGGATCAAGCTGATCGGCCCCGGCGACATCGCCGACGACGAGGACCTGCCGGGCATGAGCGATGCGATGATCGGCATGATCACGGCGGGGTTCTACTCCGCCGCGCATCCATCCGACCTGAACCGCGACTATGTCGCGGCGTTCCGCAAGGCCAACGCGAATGTTCGACCGAACTTCATCAGCGTCAGCGCCTATGACGGCATGCATCTGATCTACGAGGCGCTGAAGGTGACCGGCGGCAAGACCAATGGCGATGCGCTGGTCGAAGCCATGAAGGGCATGGCCTGGGAAAGCCCGCGTGGCCCGATGTCGATCGACCCGAAGACGCGCGAAGTCGTCCACGACATCTACATTCGCAGGGTCGAGAAGGTCGGCGGCGAGCTCTACAGCGTCGAGCAGGAGACGTTCAAGGCGGTCAAGGACCCCGCCAAGGTCGCGAACCGATGAGGGAGGCGCAGTAGCAGCTGATCCGGCTCGGCGTAGGCCTTTGCGGTGTCCCGGCGTAGCGGTGACGGCCGACACAGGACTTGCGTTCAGACCATCCCCCCTGCAACACGACCGATCCCGAGCCAGCAAACCAGCCTCGTCCAACGCCACTCCGACGCTTCACGCGCGCGCCCGCGCGATCGTGCCGCCGACGATCTGCATGGCAACGCCGAGCACCCAGCCCGCCATGATGGCCGCGGTCCAGCCGATGTCCGGCTCGCTGCGCAGCACGACGACGCCAACCGAGAAGAACGCAACCATTGTCGCGAGGAAGGTCCCGATCGCGCCGAGCAGCTCCGCCGCGTCGATCTTGCGCATCGAGGCCGTATCCTTCGGATGGAACAGCTTGGGGGGCGTATCGATGCCGAGATAGAAGCCGATCGCGCCGCCCAGCATCATGATGAGCAGGAACGCCTGCGAGGTCAGCGCCGAGACGCTCGAGCCGACATGGATGGCGACAAACAGACCGCTTGCAGCTCCCGCCAAAGCAAGGCCGAAGCGCTCAAGGACGTGGGCAAATTTTCTGACGTGGCTGCGCATGGCTGTGCCTCATCAATGAATTGCGCCGCTATTAGGCTAGGCCTTTTCGCAGCAACGCGAAAGCGGTCACCTCTCACATGGCCGCGACCACGTGACGCTTTGTGCGCTAGTTCACACCTATCGCGGCATGGAATGATTAAAGAGCGATCAAAGGTAGCAAACGATCCGGTCCCTGCTACGCTGCGCCATCCGCTTCATTCGTTTCAGCGAGCGTCTTTCAATGCCGAGTCCGAAGATCATTATTCTGTCCGATGGCACCGGCAACGCCGCTTCCAGCGTCTGGCGCACCAATGTCTGGCGGATCTTCCAGTCGCTCGATTTGCAGGGCAATACGCAGGCCGCCAAGTATGATGACGGCGTCGGCACGTCGAAATTCATTCCGCTGGCAATCCTCGGCGGCGCCTTCGGCTACGGTCTCAAGCGCAATATCCTCGACGCCTACAAGTTCATCTGCCGGAACTACGACCACGCGAACGATTCGAAGGTCTACCTGTTCGGATTCAGCCGCGGCGCGTTCACCGTGCGCACGCTCGCCGCACTCATCCTCGATCAGGGCCTGATCGTCGCGGACACCGAATCCGAGCTGCACGACGGCGCGGTGAAGGCCTATCGCGCATACCGGGCCGAGGGCTACCACTCGATCTGGCGCATCGAGGTGCTGTTCCGCGCGCTTCGCGACTATGTTCTTGTGCCGCTGTGGGATCGCCTTCGAGGCAACAAGCCGTATGCAAGGATCGCGCGGAAGCCGGTGCCGGCGATCGAGTTCATCGGCATCTGGGATACCGTCGCGGCCTATGGCCTGCCGATCGACGAGATGACGCGCGGCATCTCCAACTGGGTGTGGCCGCTCGAACTACCGAACCGGATTCTAAGCCCGAGGGTCAAGTGCGCGCGCCACGCGCTGGCGCTCGACGACGAGCGCACGACCTTTCATCCGGTGCTCTGGACCGAGCAAGAGCCGGGGCAGCCCGCGCCGGCCGTGCCGACCAGCATCGATGGCGAGCGCCTCGTCCAGGTCTGGTTCGTCGGCATGCACGCCAATGTCGGCGGCGGCTATCCGGACGACGCTGTCGCATTCGTGCCGCTGGCCTGGCTGGTCGACGAAGCCGTCAAGCGCGGCCTCGCATTCAAGAGCGCACCGATCGCCGACCCTGACGCGATCAAGTCAATCAAGTCCTCCGAGGACAAGGATGGCCGCCTCTACGATTCCCGGGCGGGCCTCGGCGCGTACTACCGGTACGGTCCGCGCAAGGTCGCCGACCTCTGCAACGATCCCTATGCCGGCGTCAGCGTGCCGATGCCGAAGATCCACGAGAGCGTGTTCGAGCGGATCGACAGCGGCGCCAATGCCTATGCCCCGATCGGACTTCCGCCGAACTACGTGGTCGTGTCGCGCAGCGGCCAGGTCACCCCGCTCGGCGCCAATACGTTTGAGACGCCCGCGGGCGCACCGGCGCGCTATGCCGCACAGGAGAAGCTGTGGAACTACGTCTGGATGCGGCGGATCGCCTACTTCGCCACGCTGGCGGCGTCGCTGCATCTGGCCGCGTTCTGGCTGTTCCACAACCAGCATAAGGAGCACGAATTCAGCTCCTATGTCAGGATGATTTCGGAGCTGGTGCGCTTCGTTCAATCGTTCCTGCCCGATTCCTTTCATTGGTGGACCGATTGGTACGCCGGCAATCCGGAATGGTTCGCCGGCGGCATCCTTGCTGTCATCGTGCTGATGGGTGCCGGCAGTTCGCTCAGCGCGACGATCAGCGACAGGATGCGGATCATCTGGCGTGACCGCGCGAAGCCGACGCCACTCTCCGGGTTCTTGCACGATGCGATCTATCGATTCCGTACCAGCGCGGTCTATCAGTGGATTCTCAATGTCGGAAAGCGGCATGTCGTCCCTTTCCTGCTCACGGCCCTGCTGGTCTGGTTCAGCGCGACGCTGGTCAGCCACTTCCTGTTCAATCTCGCCGATTCGACGGGGGCATTCTGCAAGGGCACTGCAACGGACAAGCTTGTCGCCGTCGACAAGGGCATCCCGCAGGATGCCGCCGACTTCGACACCGGCGCCATCTGTGCGCCGACCGGCCTCAAGGTCCGCACCGGGTTCAAATACGAGATCGCGATCACGATGTCGGAGCCATGGGAGGACGCCGGCCGCGCGGTGACGCCGATCGGATACCGGACCTCGACCATCGAAGGCACAAAGCAGTTGCGCGGCTATTTCGCGATCTTCCTGCGGCGGATCCTGTTCCGGCCATGGTTCAGGCTGATCGCACGGGTCGGAGAGACCGGCGTCGACGAGTATTTTCTCGACCCCCTGCCGATGTCGAACACCGACCCGCAGGTCTACAAGGCGCGTTTCACCGCCGATCGCAGCGGCGAGATCTTCCTCTACGTCAACCAGGCCGTCATCAGCCTGCCCTGGGTCTGCGGATGGTTCTACGGCGACCATAAGGGCAAGGCGAAGGTCACGGTGCGGTTGCTGTAGGAAGCCGCGATCGGGCCCACAGCATCGCGGCCCAACGGGTGCGCACGACGTGACCGATCTGTGATCCTGCCGACAGACCAGGTTGTAGATTGTCTGGCATACTCTCCTTGCTAGATCAGCTGCCCCGACGCCCGGAACGATCCGACGCGACTTCAGGGATCGCCGGGCGACGTTGACGCGCCAGGTTCATGTCGACCGGATATTTCTCAGCCGCGATTTGGAGGTATCACCATGATTTCCACAATTCAGGCGTTCCCGACCACCGACGGCATCTTCGTGGTCTGGGAGGTCGCGGCAATGATCCCGGACTGCCTCGGCTTTGCGCTGTATCGTCAGCAGCAGGGCAAAAGTGCAACCGTGGTCGACACCTGGGTCGGGTTCGAGGACCAGGCGCAGGATCACAAGCCGGGCGAACATCGGCCGAGCACCGAATGGCCGGTGCAGAAGACGAACTGGACCGATTTCCTGGCGCCAACCGACGCGCCGGTCCGCTATGGCGTCGTTCCGGTTCTCAAGGACGGCGCCGCCAAGGTGAAGCCCGCCTACAGTGCGCCAGCGACATGGACCGAATACGTCTCCGCCATGCCGACGGGCCCGCTCAAGCCGTGGTTCAACCGCGGCACGATCTCGGCGCAATGGCTGTCGCGCGCGATCGGCAAGGACAAGAAGCCGGCGCAAACCCTGGAGAAGGCGATCTCGACCAAGGGCAACAAGATCCGCGACTTCCTCAAGGGCCAGCTCGGCGCCCGCCTGCTGGCGCTGTTGGCCGATGCCAAGAAGGGCAAGCGCGACGTCTATCTCGCGCTCTACGAGCTCAACGACCCTGAGCTGATCGCCGCGCTGACCGCGATGAAGGGCAAGGCGCACGTCGTGCTCGGCAACAGCACAGGCAAGGCCGACGCCACCGCCAAGGACACCGAGAAGAACGCCGGCGTGCTGAAGAAGGCCGGCGTCGACATCGTCCGCCGCAAGATCGCGCCGAGCCGTTACGCCCACAACAAGTTCGCGGTGTTCTGCGACGGCGCGCAGAAGCCGAAGGTGGTCTGGACCGGCAGCACCAACTGGACCCGGACCGGACTGTGCACCCAGAACAACAACGGGCTCGAGATCACCGACGACAAGGTCGCGGCGGCCTATCACGACCATTGGAAAGCGATCTACGCCGACGGCAGCAAGTCGCCGAAGGCGCTGGCCGTGGCCGGCGATCACGAATGGCCTTTCACCATCGGCAAGTCGAAGCTCAGCGTCTGGTTCACGCCCACCACCAGGAGCGGCGACCTCAAGGAAGCCACCAGGATGATCGAGGACACCGAGCATGGCGCGGCGTGCCTGATGCTCAATCCCGGCAACAAGGGCCTGCTCGGCCCGATCCTGGAGAAGGCGCAGGACAAGAAGCTTTATGTGCGCGGGGTGCTCAACAATTTCCCGGCGCAGGGCAAGGACAGCCCGAAGGATCAGCTGCAGCTCCTGGCCGGCGACGGACAGCAGCAGGTCTTCAAGGGCAAGCAGATCGCCGACGTGATCCGGCCCGCCGGCATCGACAAGACCGCGGACTGGTGGGAGCACGAGATCAAGAACACCGGAAAGTTCATGATCGCCGTGCACAGCAAGGTGATCGTGCTGGATCCGGCCGGCAAGAACCCGGTGGTCATGACCGGCTCACACAATTTCTCCGACCGCGCCAGCACCAAGAACGACGACAACCTCGTCATCATCAGAGGCGATTCGCAGCTGGCGCTGACCTATGCGGCGCGCATCGTCAGCATCTACGGCCAGTATCGTTGGCAGGCCTGGCGCAACACGCCGGAGGGCCAGAAGGACAAGGGTCTGAAGCGCAGCGACACCTGGCTGAGCAACCGCATCGGCAAGGGCTGGGCGGAAACCGAAACGCGGTTCTGGCTCGGCACCACCTGACGCCGGCGATCCGTCATGAATACGGGGCAGCGTTACCGCTGCCCCTTGTTATCCTCTCCGCCAAACCTACGCCGCGCGGCCGACCGAGGCGTCGAGATGTTTCAGCCGCGGCAGCACCTCCTGCTTCAGGAGCCGCAGCGAATTGTGCCAGGCTTCCGGCTTGTGCTTGTAGTCGAAGCCGAACACCAGGAGCACGCCGAAACCGCCGACCTCCTGGTAGATCTGCTCGATCTTCTCGGTGACCGTCGCGGGCGAGCCGACGATCCAGTTGTTGCGCGCGCAATATTCGACCGTGACGTCGCTGTCCGGCACGTCGGGCGAGGCCTTCAAGTAATCCTTGAAACCAAAGTGGCCGAGCAGCGGCAGGAAGTACTCGCCCATCATCCGGCCCATCATGTCGCCGGTCGACAGCTTCCATGCTTCTTGATCGGTGTCGGCGACGAATACCTCGCGCACCATTCGCCAATCCTTGCGGCTCGGCGTGCGGCCGGTCTTGGCCGCGCCCGCCTCCACCGAGTCCCAGTGGCTGCCGACATAGGCAGGGTTGAGGTTGAGGCTCATCGGAATGAAGCCGCGCTCGCCGGCGAGCTTCAGCGTATCCGAATTCTTGGAGAGCCCCGCGACGCCGATCGGCGGATGCGGCGCTTGCTGAGGCTTGATGTGCGGCTTGAGGAAATCGAACATCGTGTCCGGCTTGGTCACGGTCCAGAACTTGCCCTTGTGGGTCCAGGGCGCCGGCTCGGTCCACATCTTCAAAATGATCTCGAGCGCCTCGCGGGTCATGTCGCGGTTCTGTCCCGACATGCCGTCGACATTGAACATCGCCCAGTCGCTCGGCAGCCCGGAGGCCGCGACGCCGAAATTGAGCCGCCCGTTCGAGAGGTGATCGAGCATCGCGACGCGGTTGGCGAGCTCGGCCGGGTGATGATACGGCAGCAGGAAGCCGCCGGGCCCGATGCGGATGTTCTTGGTCTGCAGCAGCGCCTGCGCGATCAACAGATCAGGCGACGGATGCGGCTCCCAGGGTGCGGTGTGGTGCTCGCCGATCCAGGCTTCCTGATAGCCGAGCTCGTCGAGCCAGCGCAGCACCTGCAGGTCCCAGTCGTGGCCCTCCTTCAATCCGCACTCCGGCGGATGCGACGGCATCGCGAAGTATCCGAGTTCCATGGGTTTCCTCTCTTTGTTCGATGCGTGTCTTCCGCACGCGCTTCGAGAGTAGCTGCCCCGGCTACGGCAGAACAATGGCCTTGTCGCATCCGGCTCGGCCGGGATTCATGCGTAGGGCGTATCCTTCAGCATGATCGCGATACCGGAAAAGCTTCGCTCCATGATCCGCAGGAAGGTCTCGCGTGACGTCGCAGCCGACCTGCGGGCCTTGTGCTCGCGAAGCCCTTCCGCATAGGCGACGGTCAGCGCCGTGACCACCATCGACGCGGCGAGCCGGGCATCGGCATCGGCGAGCGGGCGCTTGATGGCTGCCGCCAGCACGCTCGCGAGATCATCGATCAGTTCGTCACGCATCTCGCGCGCCCGCGCCGAGAGCGCCGGGCTCTCGGCGACGGTGCGCCAGAATTTCGCCGTTGCGTCGGTGAATTTCGCGAACGGATGCACGCGATCCGCCAGGCTGTGCACCAGCTTGCGGAGCGTCGCGATCGGCGCCTCGCCGGCCGGACGCTCGGCAAAGGCAGTCCGCAGCAACTGACGGCTTTCCTCTTCACGGTCGAAGAACAGGTCTTCCTTGCGTGGAAAGTAATTGAACACCGTCATCCGGGAGACCTCGGCTGCCTCGGCGACTTCGGCCACCGAAACATTGTCGAAGCCCCGTTCCAGGAACAGCTCGGTGGCGACATCCGAGATCGCCTGGCGCGTCGCCTCCTTCTTCCGCTCCCGCAACCCGCCCTGATTTGACATGCGGGAATTTGTACCATAATAAATATTATACTTAGTATAATTTTATGGTGACGGCGTGACGCGTGAACGAACCGATGTGGTTGTGGTCGGTGCCGGGCCGACCGGACTGCTGCTGGCGATCGAACTGACCCTGGGCGGCGCCGACGTGATCGTCATCGAGCGGCTGGCCGAGCCCGACCAGACCATCAAGGCCGGCGCGATCGGCGCGCTGGCAGGCGAGGCCCTCGAGCGCCGCGGCCTCGGCGATGCGATGAATGCGGTCGAACGCAGCATGGCGGACAGCATGTCCAGGCTCATGAAGGGCTCGGGCGATGCGAGCGACCTGCCGTTCAAGAAATTCGGCGGTCACTTCTCGGGCATTTTCCTGATCGACCAGACGCGTCAGCGCGAGCCGGACCGGCGGTTGCGCGGGGTGAACCAGCAAGCCCTGGAAAGCATGCTTGCCGAGCGCACCCACGCGCTCGGCATCGAGATCAGGCGCGGCTGCGAGTTGATCGATTTCGAGGATAGCGGCGACGGCGTCGTGGCGCAAACTAAGGACGCGTCCGGCGATGCCACGCTGCACGCGACCTATCTCGTCGGCTGCGACGGCGGACGCAGCGCCGTGCGCAAGCGCGCAGGCTTCGCATTCCCCGGCACCGAACCGACCCTCACCGGACACCAGGCCATCGTCGATCTCGATCATCCGGATCGACTTCTGCCGGTCGGCTGGCGGCGAACGCCGGTCGGCATGATGGCCTATGGACCGATTCCTGGCCGGGTGTTCCTGGCCGAGTTCGACGGACCGCCGGCCGATCGCAGCGCGCCGGTCACGCGCGAGGAGATCGAGACCACCCTGCGCCGGATCAGCGGCGTCGACGTTCGCGTCACCGCTGTCAAGACCGCGACGCGCTTCACCGACAATGCGCGACAGGCCGACAGCTATCGCAGGGGCCGCGTCCTCTTGGCGGGCGATGCGGCGCATGTGCACTCGCCATTCGGCGGACAAGGCCTCAATCTCGGCCTGCTCGATGCGGTCAATCTCGGCTGGAAGCTTGCGGCGGTCGTGTGCGATCGCATGCCCGACAGCCTGCTCGACAGCTACACCGAGGAGCGGCACCCGATCGCGGCAAGGGTGCTGGCCAACACCCGCGCCCAGGTCGCCTTGATGCGGCCTGACGTCATGACTGATGCCCTGCGCGAGATCGTCGCTGATCTGATGAGCCTCGACGAGGGCACCCGCTATTTCGGCGAAATGATCAGCGGCATCAGGATCCGTTACGATCTCGGCAGCGACCATCCATCGGTCGGCCGGCTCTCCGGCAATTTTGCTCTCGGCGACGACGGCGCGGAAACAACCCTGTTCGATCGGATGGAGGACGGCAGGGCCGTGCTGGTCGATGCGACTGATGGAGCCGCGTCAGCGATCGCGGCACGCTGGGATATCTTCGTGCGATGCGTGCCGCGACGTAGCGGCGCTTCGCTGCTGATCCGCCCGGATGCCTGCATCGCCTGGGCGGCCAACGACGCCGACACGACGGGCCTCGACGCCGCGCTGACGCGCTGGTTCGGGCCCGCCATGCCGTGACCTCGCAAGCGAGATGCGCTGTCAGCGCGTTCCGAACGTGGTCTTGCCGAACAGCGCCTTCTGCGTCGAGGGCTGCGAGCGCCAGTATTGCGGCGGTGCGCTCACCTCGCCGCCGAGCTCGGCGGCAGCGTGCCAGCCCCAGCGCGGGTCGTAGAGCATGCCGCGGGCGAGCGCGACCATATCGGCCTTGCCGGACGAGACGATCTCCTCCGCCTGCTTCGCTTCCGTGATCAGGCCGACCGCCATCGTGGTAACGCCGGTCGCCTCCTTGACCGCCAGCGCCGCCGGCACCTGGTAGCCCGGCCCGAGCGGAATCTTCTGCAACGGCGAGACGCCGCCGGAGGAGACATCCATCCAGTCGACGCCGCGCTTCTTCAGCTCCCTGGCAAACTCGATGGTCTGCGCAAGGTCCCAGGCGCCCTCGACCCAGTCGGTCGCCGACACCCGCATGCCGATCGGCTTGTGATTCGGGAATACGGCGCGCACGGCGTCGAACACTTCCAGCGGGAAGCGCATGCGGTTTTCGAGCGAGCCGCCATAGCGGTCGGTCCGCTTGTTGGCGATCGGCGACAGGAACTGGTGCAGCAGATAGCCATGCGCGCCGTGCAGCTCGAGCGCATCGATGCCGAGCCGGTCGGCGCGCCTCGCCGACGCGACAAAGGCCTCGCGGATGCGCGTCAGGCCGGCGTCGTCGAGCGCCACCGGCGCGGCCTCGCCTTCCTTGTGCGGGACGCTGGATGGTCCGACCGTCTGCCAGCCGCCTTCGGCAATCGGGATCAACTGCCCGCCCTCCCAGGGGCGCTGGCTCGACGCCTTGCGGCCGGCATGGGCGAGTTGCATGGCGACCGCCGCTTTCGAATGCTTGCGCACCGAGGCCAGGATCGGCTTCAGCGCCGCCTCGTTGGCGTCATTGTAAAGACCGAGGCAGCCGGGCGTGATCCGCCCGATATCCTCGACATGGGTGGCCTCGATGCAGAACATCGCCGCGCCCGACAGGGCCAGCATGTTGATGTGGGTGAAGTGCCAGTCGTTGGCGGAGCCGTCGATGGCCGAATACTGGCACATCGGCGAGACCATGATGCGATTGGAGAGTCTCAGGTCGCGCAGTTCGATCGGGGAGAACAGGGTGCTCATGCGGCGGATATCCGGGATCGGGGAGAGGGCCCGGTTAAGATAGAGGCACCACGGCCGATCACCAACCGTCCGGATGGCCGCGCAGGCCGGGGCGCAGATCAGCAATGTCCTGACGGGGTCCCTCCGGGCCGGCGCCCTCAGTCCACCAGCGTGAACTGCAGCAGCAGGTTGCGCTGGATCAGGGAGAAATTGTCGTCGGAGACCATGGTCAGCACGGTCTCGCCCTCCTCCGTGACATGGGCGTCGATGCCTTCCATATTGTCGATCTCGTTGCCGAGATCGGCATTGAAGATCGCGGGGCCGTCGACCACGGCGCCGGGCGCGATATCGGACAGCGCGAGACGGCGGATGCGGATGCCGACGCCGCCGAACCAGGAGAATTTCCGCTCCAGAATCAACAGACCGCCCGACGGCAGCAGGACCGCGTCGCTGATATCGAAATTCTCGCTGCGACGGACGCTGAACTGGCCCGGCGTCTTGCCGCCGACCAGGAAGGCGACCAAATTGCCGCTCGCATCGAGCCCGCGTTCCGAGAATGCGATCAGCGTACCGGCAAGCGGCTGGCCTTTCGGCACGAAGACGAGCCCCTCCAGCCCCTTGTTGTTGGGAAGCTTGCGTGCCGCCGGCGGCAGCGCAATCACCTCGCCGGGCGAGCGGGTAAAGCCCTTGGCGAAATCGAAGCGCAGCACCTGGTTGACCCGCTCGAGACCGACATAGGCGAACGAGCCGTCGAGCGAGAGCGATTCCGAATCATACCAGCCGCGGGTCGCGGTGATCGGCCTGCCGTCGGCGCCGAGCAGCGGTGCCGCTTCGACATCCTCGAGCCCGACCATCTCCCGGCCGCGATAGACGATGCGACCGGTGAACCAGCTGCCCTGGTCGCTGACCGCGATGAAGCGTTCGCCCTTGGCATCGAGCCGTAGCGCGGAGAGGCCGCCGAAACCGGAGAACGACGAGGTCAGGATCAGACCGCTGCGATATTCCAGTGCGCCGAACCGCGTGCGCGCGCGGTCGCGGATATCGAATGACGGCAGCGGCCGCGCGTTGACGTCGATCGAAACCGGTTCGTTGACCCGGTAGGGGCTCGGCCTCGCAGCCGGCCTCGGCGTTGCCGGCGGCTGGGTCGCGCTCTGCGCCTGCGCAAGACGCGGCAATGCGGCGGCCGACAGCCCCGCCGCCATACCCTGGAGGAAACGGCGGCGGCTAGGGGGTGAGCGCATGTCTCACGAGTGGAGACGGCGCCGGACGCCCGGCGCGGGCGCCGAGCCGTGGGTCTCGCTGAACAGCTCGGCGAGCTTTTCGGTGATGGCGCCGCCGAGCTCTTCGGCGTCCACGATGGTCACGGCACGGCGATAGTAGCGCGTCACGTCGTGACCGATGCCGATCGCGATCAGCTCGACCGGCGAGCGGGTCTCGATCTCGTCGATGATGTGACGCAGATGCCGCTCGAGATAGTTGCCGGGATTGACCGACAGCGTGGAGTCGTCGACCGGCGCGCCGTCGGAGATCATCATCAGGATGCGGCGCTGCTCGGGGCGCGCGAGCAGGCGCTTGTGCGCCCAGTCGAGCGCCTCGCCGTCGATGTTCTCCTTGAGCAGGCCTTCGCGCATCATCAGCCCGAGGTTTTTCCGCGCGCGACGCCAGGGCGCGTCGGCCGACTTGTAGATGATGTGCCTGAGATCGTTGAGGCGGCCCGGATTGGCCGGCTTGCCGGCCGCGAGCCACGCTTCGCGCGACTGCCCGCCCTTCCAGGCGCGCGTAGTGAAGCCGAGGATCTCGACCTTGACGCCGCACCGCTCCAGCGTGCGCGCCAGAATGTCGGCGCAGGTGGCGGCGACCGTGATCGGGCGGCCGCGCATCGAGCCGGAGTTATCCAGCAGCAGCGTCACCACGGTGTCGCGGAAGGTCGCCTCCTTCTCATGCATGAAGGACAGCGGATGATAGGGATCGGTGACGACGCGCGACAGCCGCGCCGGATCGAGGATGCCCTCCTCGAGATCGAAATCCCAGGCGCGGTTCTGCTGCGCCATCAGCCGGCGCTGCAAGCGGTTGGCGAGCCGCGCCACGATGCCCTGCAGATGCGCGAGCTGCTTGTCGAGATAGGAGCGCAGCCGCTCGAGCTCGTCGTGATCGCAAAGGTCTTCGGCGGCGATCACTTCGTCGAACTTCGGCGCGAAGGCGTGATATTCCGGACCGCGCGGCTCGTTCTGTCCGCGCGCATTCGGCCGCGTCGCCTCGCCCGGCGTCTCGTCGTCGCCGAGCTCGCCGTCGTCGAACGTGTCCGACGTGGAGGCCTGCGCGCTCTCCATCGCGCTTTCGCTCATCTCTTCCGCCGACGTCTGCGCCTGGTCGGCGCTCATCTCCTGCGCGGCGTCGGAGTCGGGCGAGCCCTCGGCGCCGGACTGATCGCTCTCGCCGTCCTGATTCTCGTCCTGGTCGTCGTCATCGTCCGAATCCATGTTGCGATCGTCGCCGAGATCGAGCGCCGACAGCAGATCATGGACGAGGTCGCCGAACCTCGCCTGGTCCTCGGTGAAACGGCTGAGCTTGTCGAGCCGCGAGCCGATCTTGTCCTCCAGGGTCGGACGCCAGAGATCGACCATCTTCTTGGCGGCCGCGGGCGGGGCCATGCCGGTGAGACGCTCGCGCACCAGCATCGCCAGCGCATCCGACAGCGGCGCGTCGGCGCGGTCGGTGATCTCGTCATACTTGCCGCGGTGGAAATGATCGTCGAGCATCGCGGTGAGGTTCTTCGCGACGCCCGCCATCCGCCGCGAGCCGATCGCCTCGACGCGCGCCTGCTCGACCGCCTCGAACACGCCGCGCGCCTGCGGATTACCCGGCATCAGCTTGCGATGCACCTTGGGATCGTGACAGGCGATCTTGAGCGCGATCGAATCGGCGTGGCCGCGCACGATCGCCGCATCGCGCTTGGTCATCTTGCGCGCCGGCTCCGGCAGCCGCGCCTTGCCGGGCGCGAGCCCGGGGCGCTCGGCGGCGAAGGAGACCTCGAGCTCCGGCTTCTTGGCGATCGCCTTCAGGCACGCCGACACCGAGCGCTTGAACGGCTCGGTCGGCGCTTCCTTGGATCCGGGACGGAATTTGATGTTGGAGGTTGTCATAGCGATTTCGTAAACCAATGGCGCGTTACGCCGCCGGGATACCCCTCAATCGAACCGAACTCTTTATATCCGTTGGCGCGGTAGAAGCCCGGCGCCTGGAAGCTCATCGTATCCAGATAGGATCGCGTCGCTCCGAAGCGCCGCGCCTCGTCCTCGATCGCCTTGATCAGCTTCGCGCCAAAGCCCTTGTTGCGAAACTTCTGCTCCATCCAGAACAACTGGATGAACAACACCGCGGTCCAGACCTCGCCGACGATGCCGCCGACAATCTCGTCGCCTTGCCGCAGCGAGATGGCGAAGCGCTTGTACTTCTGCTTCCCCATCTTCTCGTTGTTGTAGTGGAGCAATCCGCCGAGCACCGCTTTCTTCGTCTGTGTGACTGTGCGCTCGACGGAGATTTTCGGCATGGACTAGCTGAGCGCCACGTTGACCGAGGATTCCGGCAGCTCGACGTTGAAGCAGCGCTGGTAGAACTCGGCGACCAGCGGCCGTTCCAGCTCGTCACACTTGTTGAGGAAGGTGACGCGGAACGCGAAGCCGATGTCGCTGAAGATGTCGGCGTTCTCGGCCCAGGTGATCACCGTGCGCGGGCTCATCACCGTCGACAGGTCGCCGTTGGCGAACGCGTTGCGGGTGAGATCCGCCAGCCGCACCATCTTATTGACGATGTCGCGGCCTTCCTGGGTGCGATAGTGCTTCGCCTTCGCCAGCACGATCTCCACTTCCTCGTCATGGGCGAGGTAGTTCAGCGTGGTGACGATCGACCAGCGGTCCATCTGGCCCTGGTTGATCTGCTGGGTGCCGTGATAGAGGCCCGAGGTGTCGCCGAGGCCGACCGTGTTGGCGGTCGAGAACAGGCGGAACGCCGGATGCGGCTTGATTACCTTGTTCTGGTCGAGCAGCGTCAGGCGGCCGGAGACTTCAAGCACGCGCTGAATCACGAACATCACGTCCGGGCGGCCGGCGTCGTATTCGTCGAACACCAGCGCGATATTGTGCTGCAGCGCCCAGGGCAGGATGCCGTCGCGGAATTCGGTGACCTGCTTGCCTTCCTTGACCACGATCGCGTCCTTGCCGACGAGGTCGATACGGCTGATGTGGCTGTCGAGGTTGACGCGCACGCAGGGCCAGTTGAGGCGGGCCGCAACCTGCTCGATGTGGGTGGACTTGCCGGTGCCGTGATAGCCGGTGACCATCACGCGGCGGTTCTTGGCAAAGCCCGCGAGGATCGCGAGCGTGGTGGCGCGGTCGAAGCGGTAGTCGCTGTCGACTTCCGGCACATGCGGATCGACTTCGGAATAGGCGGGAACTTCCAGGTCGCTATCGATCCCGAAGACCTGCCGGACCGACACCTTCATGTCGGGCAAGCCGACGGGTTCCTGAGCTTTGGTCTGGACGGCGGTCGTCATTCATCCTCCGAGGTCCCGGGCGTTCCCGAAACCAGATTAATCGTTTGGCTGCGGATGGGGTGCTTCGCATAAGCCTAGCAGAGAGCAACGGTTGGCAGAAGCCCGCGAGCAAATCAAAGTTCCGTTGTTCTATCATAAAGATAGGAGCGAGACTCGGTTTTTGGAAGGCTGCCCTGCAAATCCCGCCGTACTTTTGCCGCAGCACCACGACGGCCGGCCCGGGCCGGGCACTTTTCAGCCCGGCGGGGAGTTGTTAGCTCTCAAATCGATAACACCGCCACATGGGAATTTTGTGACTTCATTCCTTGACCCTTTGATCGCGTTCGTTTCGGCCCATGCCTGGCTTGCCTATCTGACGCTGTTTCTGGCCGCCCTGCTGGAGGCGGTGCCGGTGGTCGGCTCCCTGGTGCCGGGGTCGACCATCATCCTGGCGTTGAGCGCGCTGGTGCCGGGCGGCGAATTGAAGCTGTTGCCGGTGCTCGCCGCGGCGGCCGCCGGCGCGATGCTCGGCGACGGCACCGCCTACCTGATCGGCCACCGCAGCCAGCGCGAGATACTGTCGGCCTGGCCGCTTTCCAACTACCCGCGCGTGGTGGCGCAGAGCGAGGCCTTCTTCAACCGCTGGGGCGTGCTCGCGGTGTTCTTCGCCCGCTTCGTGCCGCCGATCCGCGCCTTCGTGCCGATCACGGCCGGCGCGCTCGGCATGCCGCCGGCGCGCTTCTACGCGGTCAACATCCCCGCGATCCTGCTCTGGGCGCCGGCGCATGTGCTGCCCGGCGTGCTCGCCGTCACCGCGCTGCATGACTATGCCGGCCTGCCGCATCATGGCCATGTCGGCAAGCATCTCTGGATGTTTGCGGTCGCGGGCGGCGCCGTGATCCTGGCGCTGGCCGTCTGGACCATCCGCCGCCGGCATGGCGGCAGCCTGATCGAACCGGCCAAGCCGGCGAAATAATTCCTTTCACTTGCGCATGATCTTCTCGGAAAACCGGTCTCCACTTTTCCGGATCATGCGCTAGATGCTGTTGGTCGTTCCCGCCCGCCCGGGTGCCGGACCGACATAGCGCGCGCGAGGCCTGATCAACTTGCCGAGCTGAAGCTGCTCGCTGGCATGCGCGATCCAGCCGACGCTGCGCGCCATCGCGAACAGCGCAAGCTCGCTGCCCGCGGGCATCCGCAGCGCATGCACCAGCACCGCCAGCGCGTAATCGATGTTGACGAATTCGCCCGTTGCCTCCGCGATCCGCTCCGGCACTTCCCTGGTGAATTTGCGCGGCGCGCCGGCCCGCGTCAGCGCCTCGAGCAGCGAGATCGCGCGCGGATCGCCCTTCTTGTAGACGCCGTGCCCGAAGCCGGCGAAACGTTCGCCAAGCGCGACCCGCTCACGAACCACCGGCGCAACGTCATTGTCGAGCATCGTCTTGACGAGGCGCGAGGCGAGCACGCCGGCACCGCCATGCATCGGTCCCTTCAGCGCGACGAGACCCGCGATCACGGCGTCGTACAGATTGAGCCCGGTCGATGCCGCGCAGCGTGCGGTGAAGGTCGACGCATTCAGTTCGTGATCGGCGAGCAGCACCAGCGCGCGGCGGATCAGGTCGGGCGCGTGCTTGTTGCCTGGCGTCCAAACCTGCGCCACCTGCTCGTGCAGCGGCTCGTTCGATGGCGCAGCGTTCAGCATGGTCGCGACCAGCAGCCGCAGGATGCGGCCGCCGACCATGGCGCGGCCGTCGGGCGCGCGCGTGAAGGCGCCGGGATCGGCACTTGCCGCCAGCGCCAGCACCGCCACCGTGCGGTCGATCGGCTGGGCGCGGCGCGCGGCCTCAGCGATCGCGCGCATTTCGTCCGAGAGGTGCGGGCAATTGTCCGGCGCGAACGGATCGACGCCGGTGACATCCCACAGCAGCGTCGCGGTGTGCTCCAGCGTGTCGCGCTCGGCGAGCTCGACGCAGTTGACGCCGCGATAGATCGGGCCTTGCTCGGTGATGGTTGCGATCGCCGAATCCATCACCGGCAGGTCGGCGTCGAAATTACGGAAGCCCCGCGGCTCCGGCGACGGCACGCGGCGCTCCTTCAACCCCCTGATGTCCTCGGCGCGGTAGCGGTGGCTGCGCGAATCCGGCGACGGCTCGGAGCGGATCAGCCCGCGGCTGACATAAGCGTAGAGGGTCGCCGGCGAGATCGCGAGCTCGGCGGCGGCTTCGCGAGCGGAGAGGTAAAGCTCGGCGGATTTTTTCATATTGATTTATATAATCAAGATTGATCAACTCGTCGAGAGGCCTGACCTTGAAGGGGTGAAGCAAGGAGATCAGGCCATGAATATGCACCTCACCAAGAGCCAGATCGGTCTGGACGGCGTTCCTGCCGCCGAGACCGTGTTGAGCCATGTCGACGGCGAGCGCGGCGAATTGATCATCGCCGGCGAGCACGTCGCCGACCTCGCGGGCAAGTCGAGCTTCGAGGGCGTCACGGCGCGGCTGTGGAACGGCGCCACCGGCAAGTCGCTGAGTGAAGCCAATGTCCGCGCCAGCCTCGGCGCCGCCCGCGAACGCGCCTTCGCCCGCCTGCCGGACCTGCTGCCGGCGACGCGCGGCATGTCGATCGTCGACGGCTTCCGGGCCGCGATCGCAGGCCTCCGCGGCGAGAACGGGCTGGAGCACGAGGCGACCATCGTCGGCGCCTTCCCGGTGATCGCGGGCGCCTTGGTCCGGCGCGCCACGGGCAGCGATCCGATCGCGCCGGACCCGAATGCCGGCCACGCCGCCGACACGCTGCGGATGCTGCTGGGCCGCAAGGTCGAGCCGCGCGAGGTCGCAGCGCTCGACGCCTATCTCGTCACCGTTTGCGACCACGGCATGAATGCGTCGACCTTCACCACGCGGGTGATCGCCTCGACGCAGGCCGACCTGTTCGCGGCGATCACCGGCGGCTATTGCGCGCTGACCGGCCCGCTGCACGGCGGCGCACCTGAGCCGGTGCTCGAAATGCTGGACGCGATCGGGACACGCGAGCGCATCAAGCCTTGGGTTGACGGCGCGCTGGCGCACGGCGAACGGCTGATGGGATTTGGTCACCGCGTCTATCGCGTGCGCGACCCGCGCGCCGACGTGCTGAAGGTCGCGATCGAGCGCCTCGAGGCCAGCGGTGCCGACCTGCCATTTGCCGCCGAGGTCGAGGCCTACATCCGCGAGGCGCTGCGGAAAAAGAATCCGGAGCGGCCGCTCGAGACCAATGTCGAGTTCTTCACCGCGATCCTGCTCGACGGGCTGGAAATCCCGCGGCAGGCGTTCACGCCGATCTTTGCCACCGCGCGCGCCGCCGGCTGGACCGCGCACGCCCTGGAGCAGCGGCGCACCGGGCGCCTGATCCGGCCGAGCTCGTCCTATGTCGGGACGGTGCCGAAGGGGTGAGAACTAAGCCGCATCAACGTTTACGATGGCGGAGCCACACACTCCGCCGTCGTCCCGGCGAAGGCCGAGACCCACACGCCGCGGCCCATCGATGGGGCAATCGGGCAGACATCTTGTGCAAACGATAACGGCCGGTGGTTATGGGCCCCAGCTCCGTGCGCAACTGCGCACTAGGCAGGGGCGACGAGGACGAGAGACTTCAGGCCTCGCGCACCACGGTCTTCAGATAATTGTACGCCTTGATGATCTCGATCAGGCGATCCTCGGTGGAGCGGTCGCCGCCATTGGCGTCGGGGTGGTGCTGCTTGACCAGCGCCTTGTACTTCGACTTGACGTCTTCGAGCGTCGCCTCGGCCCCGAGCCCCATCACCTGCAGCGCCTTGCGCTCGGCGTTCATCACCTTGCGGGTCTCGGGCTTGGGCTCCGCGCCACCGGGTCCGGGGCGCCAGCGGCCGCGGCCGTTGAGCTCGGAGAATACGTGGAACGGATCGGAGGCGGCATCGAGACCGCTCTCGCCCTTCTTGCCGTTGTTGGCGCCCATCTTCCAGGTCGGACGGTGGCCGGTCAGCGCGTCCTTCTGGTAGCGCGCGACGTCGTCAGGATTCATACCCTGGAAGAAATTGTAGGACTGGTTGTATTCACGGACGTGGTCGAGACAGAAGTGCCAATACTCGCGCGAATTCTCGCGGCCTTTCGGGGCGCGATGCGCGCCCTTGTTCTGGCAACCCGCCCACTCGCAGGTCACGGCCTGCTCGCCGGCCTGCGCCTGGCGCTTCGCACTGACCTTGGTCGGCTTGATGCGAATGGAGTCGAAGAATTTTGATGAATCGATCGGCATGTTCTCTTTGACTACGCAATGCACAAATCTTCAAGTCTTGACATTGCGCGGACCTCGTTTCCCGCTTGCACCATTGACGAAAAGCTGTCGCGAACCTAACTCCGCCGCCATGAGCACCAAAGACGCTATCATAAACAAGTTGCGTGAAGCTTTCTTGCCGGAAAGCCTCGACGTCGTCGACGAGTCACATCTGCATGAGGGCCACGCCGGCCACAGGCCAGGCGGGGAGACGCACTTTCGGGTATATATTGTGTCTCCGGCCTTCGAAGGGAAGAGCCGGATCGAACGCCATCGCATGATAAATGCGACGCTGGCGCAGGAACTCGCCGGCTCGGTGCATGCGCTGGCGATACACGCCCACGGCCCCGGGGAAAAGCCGCGCTAGTTCGCGCTTGCCTCAAGACGAAGCAGTGGTTTTCCTCTATGAGAACAGGATGGACCTGCTCCCTGCGTGAGCAGGTGAAACTACGGATTGCACCGCCACGCATGATATGGGGCCATTGATGATCCCTTGCTGGCCACGTTTTCGGTCGATCGTCACCGCCGCCGGCCTGCTCCTGATATGCTCGATGCGCCCGGCCTCGGCGCTGGACATGCCGAGCCCGTTCGTCCAGGAGGTGCTGATCAAGAGCATCCTGGTGTCGCTCAACGATGCGGTGGCCGCGAACAATTTCACCGTGTTCCACGCCAAGATCTCAAAGCCGTTCCGCGACCAGTTTCCGCCCGACAAGCTCAAGACCATCTTCAAGGATCTGGTCGACAAGCACGCGGTGTTCGACGCCGTAGTCGCCAAGCCGATCGTTCTCGACGAGGACGCCAAGATCGACGACAAGGGCGTGCTGCGGCTGAAGGGTCATTTCGACACCACGCCCAAGCAGGTGAAGTATCAGCTCGGCTTCATCCCCTCCGACGGCGCCTGGAAGCTGTCGGGTATCTCGATCGATATCGAGTAGCACTGGGGCAGTCGCCAAACCGTCATCCTGAGGTGCGAGCGGAGCGAGCCTCGAAGGATGCACGGCCCGGCTGGTGGCCGTCGACCCTTCGAGACGCGCGCGATGCGCGCTCCTCAGGGTGACGGTACCGGCAGCCTAGCCAACTCGAACTAGAACGCCGTCCCCGCCCGCTTCGGCTTCTTCTCCTCCAGCTCGGTCTCGCGCGGGACGGCGACGATGCGCAGCGCGGTGATGCGGTTGCGCTCGCGGCGGAGCACGCGGAAGCGGAAGCCGTGGAAGGTGAAGCTCTGGCCGCGCTCCGGGATCGAGCGCGCCTCGTGGATCACGAGGCCGGCGACGGTGGTCGCCTCCTCGTCCGGCAGGCGCCAGTCCATCGCGCGGTTGAGATCGCGGATCGGCACCGAGCCGTCGACCACGACCGAGCCGTCCGGCTGCGCCCGCACGCCGGCAACGACGACGTCATGCTCGTCGGAGATGTCGCCGACGATCTCCTCCAGAATGTCCTCCAGCGTCACCATGCCTTCGACCTCGCCATACTCGTCGACCACGAGGGCGAAGTGGGTCTTGCGGCGACGGAACGCCTTCAGCTGTTCGGAGACCGGACGCATCTCCGGCACGAACCAGGGCGGCAGCGCGATCGCGGAGGCATCGATCGCCGACATGTCACCCTCGTTGGCGCGCATCGCGCGCAGCAGGTCCTTGGCGTGGAGCACGCCGACGATGTTCTCCGGCTTCTCCCGCCACAGCGGGATGCGGGTGTATTCGCTCGCCAGCACCTCGCGCACCAGTTCCTCGGGCGGCAGGTCGGCGTTGACCATGGTCATCTCGGTGCGATGGACCATGACGTCGGAGACCTGCAGCTCGCTGAGATCCAGCAACCCGCCGAGCATGTCGCGATCCTGCTTCTCGACCTTGCCCTCGTGATGCAACAGATCGACCGCACCGCGCAGACGTTCGGTCGGCGACAGCACCGCCTGATGCGCCCCGACCTTGATGCCGAGCAGCTTCATCAGCGCCAGCACGATGGTCTCGATGATGGTGAGCAGCGGCCCCAGCACGAAGATCGTCAGCCGCATCGGCCGCGCGACCAAAAGCGAGATGCGGTCGGGCGCGTTGATCGCGATGGTCTTGGGCAGCACCTCTGCAAACACCACGACCATCACGGTCATGACAGCGGTGGCATAGAGCACGCCGACGTCGCCAAACCAGGCGGTGAACACGCCGGTCGCCAGCGCCGAGGCGCCGATATTGGCGATGTTGTTGCCGAGCAGCAGCGCGCCGATCATGCGCTCGCGCATGTTGACCAGCTTGGAGACCACACCGGCATCGGTGTTGCCCTGCTTCGACAGCCGCAGCATGCTGGCGCGCGAGGCGCCGGTCAGCGCCGTCTCACTCGCCGCGAAAAACGCCGAGATGAACAGGCAGAGCAGCACGATCGAGAAGGTGAACCATCCCACTGAACTGATCCGTGGCTAGAGCATGATCCGGTAAAGTGTGTAGCGGTTTTCCGAAAAGATCATGCTCAAATCAAAAAGATAGAGCGGGATGGCGATCCGAAGGAGAGGCATCCCGGTCTAGGCCTTCAGCTTGGCTTGCAGGAAGTCGCGCACCGGCTGCGGCTCGACATTGTTGGCGATCACGGCGCGGCCGACGGCCTCCAGCAGGATGAAGGTGAGCTTGCCGCGCTTGACCTTCTTGTCCTGCGCCATCAGCGCCAGCAGCGCGTCGGCGTCGGCAAGGCCTTCCTGCGCGAAGCCTGCGATATCCTGCAGGCGCGTCGGCAATCCGACCGCGGACAGATGACGCGCGATGCGCCCCGCATCGTCGGACGAAATCATGCCGAGCTGCGCCGAGAATTCCGCCGCCAGCACCATGCCGACCGCGACGCCCTCGCCGTGGAACAGCCGGTCGGAGAAGCCGGTTGCGGCTTCCAGCGCATGGCCGAAGGTATGGCCGAGATTGAGCAGCGCCCGCTCGCCGGTCTCTCGCTCGTCGCGCGAGACGACGCCCGCCTTGGCGCGGCAGGAGGTTGCGATCGCGTGCTCGCGCCCGGCGCCGCCGGCGAAGATGTCGGTGTGGTTCTTCTCGAGCCAGGCGAAGAAGGCTTCGTCGCCGAGGATGCCGTATTTCGCGACCTCGGCGTAGCCGGCGCGGAACTGGCGCGGCGACAGCGTGTCGAGCACCGAGGTGTCGGCGATGACTAGCACCGGCTGGTGGAATGCGCCGATCAGGTTCTTGCCCTGCGGCGAGTTGATGCCGGTCTTGCCGCCGACGGAGGAATCGACCTGCGCCAGCAGCGAGGTCGGCACCTGCACGAAATCGACGCCGCGGCGCAGGATCGCGGCCGCGAAGCCGGCGAGATCGCCGACCACGCCGCCGCCGAGCGCGATCACGAGGTCATTGCGCTCGATCTTCGCCGCGATCAGCGCCTCGCTGACCTCGGTCAGCGTGGCATAGCTCTTCGAGCCCTCGCCCTCCTCGACGACGATCCGCGACGTCGGCACCCCCGCGGCGGCGAGCGACGCCTCGGTCGGCTCCAGCCAGTGCTTGGCGACGGTGCGGTCGGTGACGATCGCGGTACGCACGCCGGGCCGCAGCGCCGCGACACGCTCGCCGAGTGACTGCAGCACGTCGCGGCCGATCACGATGTCATAGGCGCGGTCGCCGAGCGCGACGTCGACGGTAACTGAGGCGGAATGTTTCAAGGGCGCAGTCATGAGGTCGCGTTCAATCCATCACAGGTGGTTGCTCGTCGGCCGGACGCGCACCGCACAGATGCGCATGCAGGGCCTCGAGGCATTCGTCGACGATGCGGTCGTGCGGCACGTCGCGCGAGGCAATCGTCAAATCGGCGGTGCCGTAGACCGGCTCGCGCTCGCTGAGCAGGCGGTTGACGGTCGCCTCCGGGTCGGGGGTGTGCAACAGCGGACGATCGGCGCGGCGGCGCACCCGGCGCATGATGATATCACTGTCGGCCTTGAGCCAGATCGAGATCGCGCGGTCGCGGATCCGGTTGCGGGTCTCCTCGCGCATGAAGGCGCCGCCGCCGGTCGCCAGCACGACCGGGCCATTGCCGAGGATGCGGGCGATCACCCGCGCCTCACCGTCGCGGAAATACGGCTCGCCCTTGCTCTCGAAGATCTCCGGGATCGTCATGTCCGCCGCCGCCTCGATCTCGGTGTCGGCATCGGTGAACGGCAGCTTGAGTCGCGCCGCCACCCTCCGGCCGATGGTCGACTTGCCGGCCCCCATCATGCCGACCAGCACGATCGACCTCGTCCCCAGCGCGGCCGCGATGTCGGCCTCCAGGGTCGGGTGGGTAGGCGCCGGTACGGCTGCGTCGGACATCAAAAAGCTCGGATATTGGGACGAATTGTTCAGAATTCGAGCCACCTATACTACCCCCGGCGACACCCTTACCAGCGACTCTTGCAACCGCGCGGGGAACATGTTGGATGATTTCATTGGTTAATTCGCCGCCCGAGTCGCCTCCATGCCCAGCCTGTTCCGCTTCCTGACGGTCGTCGCCGTGATTTTCGGGATCGGCTACGGCATCGTCTTCGCGCTGGCGAATTTCGTGCACCCGAAACCGCGGGAAATGACGGTGACCATCCCACCGGATAAGTTCCTCAAGAAATAGACGCTATGATTCCGGCATGCCCGCTACTGCCAAAAATCCCGCCAAGACCCTCGCCAAGTCCTCCGACGCCAGACTGACCGCGTTGTTCCTCGACATGCTCGCCGCGGAACAGGGCGCCGGCGCCAACACGCTCGACGCCTACCGGCGCGACCTCACCGATTTCTCCGACTACCTCGCCCATGCCGGCGCCGATTTCACCAGCGCCGACACCGAGACGCTGCGTGGCTACCTCGCCGACCTCGATGTCAGAGGCTTCAAGTCGACCAGCGTGGCGCGGCGGCTGTCGGCGATGCGGCACCTCTACCGTTTCCTGCTCAACGAGCGGGTCCGCACCGACGATCCGGCCGCGATCCTGTCCGGCCCGAAGCGCGGCCGCGGCCTGCCCAAGGTGCTGTCGATCGCCGACGTCGACCGCATGCTGACTCGGGCCAAGGAGCTGACCCAGACCGACGTCTCGCCGGCGCAGCGGCTGCGCGCGCTGCGGCTGTATTGCCTGCTCGAGGTGCTCTACGCCACCGGCCTGCGCGTCTCCGAGCTGGTGTCGCTGCCGGTCTCGGCGGCGCGGCGCGACGCGCGGATGATCGTGGTGCGCGGCAAGGGCAACAAGGAGCGGCTGGTGCCGCTGAACGACGCCTCGCGCCAGGCGATGGCAGACTATCTCGCAGCGCTGGAGGTGATGCAGCCGAAGGCGAAGAAGGCCGCGCCGGCGAAATGGCTGTTTCCGTCCTCCGGCGAGAGCGGCCATCTGACCCGGCAGCATTTCGCCCGCGATCTGAAGGAGCTCGCGAGCGCCTCCGGCCTTGCGCCGCGGCTGGTCTCCCCGCACGTGCTGCGTCATGCGTTTGCCAGCCATCTGCTGCACAATGGCGCGGACCTGCGCATCGTGCAGACCCTGCTCGGCCACACCGACATCTCGACCACCCAGATCTACACCCATGTGGTCGAGGAGCGGCTGAAGAGCCTAGTCCGCGACCTGCACCCGTTGGCGGAGAAGTCCTAGGGATCCGAAGCCCAGAGACCTCGATACCTTCATCTGATCCGCCTTGACTTCCGCTTCGTCTCCGCAGAAAGAGCGTCACCTGCTTGCGATCCCGAAGCGTGCATTCCACCCGGATGCGCGTTAACCGTTTGAAGTTACAAAGCTTCTCTTTCCGACGCCGAAACCGCTTCGCCCCTCGCACCGTTCTTCCCTATATTGAGTTGATGCCCGACCCGATGCGCAGCTATCTCGACTTCGAAAAACCCGTCGCCGAGCTTGAATCCAAGATCGACGAGTTGCGTGCGCTTGCCGCAAGCGGCAGCGACATCGGCGACGAGGTCGCGCGGATCGAGGACAAGGCGGCGCAGGCGCTCACCGAGCTCTATTCCAATCTGACGCCGTGGCAGAAGACGCTGGTGGCGCGGCATCCGCAGCGGCCGCACTTCACCGATTTCATCGGCGGCCTGATCACCGAATTCACCCCGATGGCCGGCGACCGCAAATTCGCCGACGACGAGGCCCTGGTCGGCGGCTTCGGCCGCTTCCGCGGCGAGAGCATCTGCGTGGTCGGCCAGGAGAAGGGCGCCACCACCGAGAGCCGCATCAAGCACAATTTCGGCATGGCGCGGCCCGAAGGCTACCGCAAGGCGGTGCGCCTGATGGAGATGGCCGACCGGTTCGGCATTCCGGTGCTGTCGATCGTTGATTCCGCCGGCGCCTATCCCGGCATCGGCGCCGAGGAGCGCGGCCAGGCCGAGGCGATCGCGCGCTCGACCGACGCCTGCCTGTCGCTCGGTGTGCCCAATGTCGCGATCGTCACCGGCGAAGGCATGTCGGGCGGCGCCATCGCCATCACCACGGCGAACCGCGTCCTGATGATGGAGCACGCGATCTACAGCGTGATCTCGCCGGAGGCGGCATCCTCGATCCTGTGGCGCGACGGCACCAAGGCGCAGGAAGCCGCCAACAGCATGAAGATCACCGCCCAGGACATGCTGCGCTTCGGCGTGATCGACCAGATCCTGAAGGAGCCCTCGGGCGGCGCTCATCGCGACCCGGGCGCGATGATCGCGACCACGGGCGATGCCATCGCCCAGGCGCTCAACGACCTACGAAATCTTGATCCGGACGCGATTCGCAAACAGCGGCGCCAGAAATTCCTCGATATCGGCCGCAAGCTCGGCTGAGGCGCCCAAACCGCCCGATTTTTCGTCCAAATCGACCAATTTTGCCGTAATTGGGCCCCGAGCCGGGTCTTTAACATTCCTTGAACCATGCCTGCTACCGTGAGGGCTGTCCGCCCCGGTTCAGGTTGCGAGCAGGGGTCGTCGAAGGCTAATATTTTACACAATGGCTTCAGGGCATATTCGCCGTGTTGGGGTCGCGAAAATCGCCCGGTGGGTGTGGAGCTCGGACTTGACTCATCGCACGCTCGTACGCGCGCTTCTGACCTCGGCGGTCCTCGCCGCAGGCGTCATGCTCGCCGGTTGTGACAGCGACCAGATCTCGCTCGCGCAGAACGCCAAGGCCAACCAGCCGGTCCCGCCAAAGCTCGTCGCTGCCATGACCGAAAAGGACATGGACATGCAGTCGCCGATCCTGGTGCGGCTGTTCAAGCAGGAGGCCGAGCTCGAGGTCTGGAAGCAGAACCGCTCCGGCCAGTTCGCGCTGCTCAAGACCTATCCAATCTGCCGCTGGTCGGGCGACCTCGGTCCGAAGGTCCGCGAAGGCGACCGCCAGGCGCCCGAAGGGTTCTACTCGATCAACCCGAGCCAGATGAACCCGCAGTCGGCCTATTACCTGTCGTTCAACACCGGCTATCCCAACGCCTTCGACAAGGCGCTCGGCCGCACCGGCTCGCAGCTGATGGTGCACGGCGATTGCTCTTCGCGCGGCTGCTACGCGATGACCGACGAGCAGATCGCAGAGATTTACTCGCTCGGCCGCGAATCCTTCTTCGGCGGCCAGAAGGCGTTCCAGCTGCAGGCCTACCCGTTCCGGATGACGCCGGTGAACATGGCCAAGCACCGCAACAATCCGAACATGCCGTTCTGGAAGATGATCAAGGAAGGCTACGATCATTTCGAGGTGACGAAGCAGGAGCCGAAGGTCGACTTCTGCGAGAAGAAGTATGTGTTCGACGCGGTGAAGGCGCCGGGCGCGACACGCGATCCGGTGTTCGACGCCTCCGCGAAGTGCCCGGCCTATGTGATCCCCGAGGAGATCGCGAGCGCCGTGCACGAGAAGGAGCAGAAGGACGCCGCCGAGACCGCCAAGCTGGTATCCAAGGGCACGCCCGTTGCGCGCCTCAACACCGGCATCGACGGCGGCATGAACGCGATCTTCGCCTCGAAGATTCCGGAAGGAAACACCGGCCTCTCCGAAGGCGGCGACAGCCAGGCGCTGGCCTCGATGTCGCTGGCGCGCGCGCCCGGCACGATCCCCGGTACGGTCAATCCGCCGAAGCCCAATCTCGCGGTCCAGCAGGAAGAGCCGGTCGTGGCGACAACGTCGTCCACCGCATCGTCGGCCAGCACCCGCGTCGCCTCGGCGAACGCGTCCGACAAATCCGCCTCTGACAAATCCGCCTCTGACAAATCCGCCTCTGACAAATCCACCTCTGACAAATCCGAAGGCTTCTTCTCCAGCTTTGCCCGCAAGGTCGGGATCGGCGGCACCGCCGACGCCAGCAAGACGACCGCGCCGGCTCCGGCCGCTGCCGCACCAGCCAAGCCGAAGGTCGCCGAGGCCAAGCCGCAATCGGTGGTTCGCGTCGCCCCCAAGGCTGAGCCGAAGCAGGCCGCCAAGCCCGCGCCGAAGCCGGCAGTGACCACGGCCGCAGCCGCCGCACCGGCCCCGTCGTCGTCGACCCAACTCGCCGGCTCCGCGCCTGTGGTGCAGACCAACTCGTTCGACACCCGCTTCTCGGCGGTGAAGTAGGCGGGGCGCGTCTGCGCGAAGACAGCTCGCTGCCGCTTGTCGCAATGCTGCTGTAGCGCAAACTATTTCCAGCCGTCGTCCCTGCGAAAGCACTAGCGTGTCTACACGGTTTTGGGGCGCGACAGATTGACTCGGTACAGCAAGAAGTGGCGTCTCTGCAGCATGTTGTATGATTCTCTCACTGGCGCTTTGATTCGAAG
>NZ_JBUYWT010000063.1:0-41417 GCF_055264925.1 Bradyrhizobium sp. KZN70725 | reverse complement strand
CTGCGATGGCTCGCAGAGCTCTTGCGTGTCATCATCCGAGCCTTCTTCGAGACCGTCCCGGCTCGAAACACCGCTTAAGCCGGGCGCCGGCGCCAGTTCTTCACGAACGACCAGCTACGCTTGCCTTCAGCGCAAACGGATTGCGCTTTACCCGGGAGGTTGCTGCCCCGACGACGTCTCTGACGCACTCGACCCCACGATATGATCGTGAGCCGAAGAAGTTCGAAATGCTCTCTTGATAGAATGCAAGCAATGGCCGCGAATGCTTGGAACCCTCAACGAACATATCGTCAAAAATGTCTCTTAGTTCCAGAACGATCCCTCTAAAGCGAGCATCATCTCCGTCCCCGATATGAATTCCATCACGGGTCTTTTTAAAGCGTGACAAGATTGCATCAAGCTCTCCTTTGTGATGCTCGAGCGTTTGGACGACTTCGTTTGGCTGCATTGTGCCTCCATGGACACGGAAAAGGTTCAGAGCAGGGATCGCGGCGCCATTAGGCCGAGTCCTTTAGATCGTCGATCACACGGTAGACTGCAGCAAGGGCGGTAAGCGAGGTTGTTTTGTTGCACGCCTCACCGGATCGCAACGCTCTGCCAGGATGCACCAAGTTTCGAGCATCCTTGGCGAACTTGGCTTGGTTTTTTGTCCCCTCGCTGATGACGTCGTTCTCGACGGCATATCGGATAAGATCGTCGAGATGAAGCTGATCGAGCGGTTTAGCAGGCGCCTTAACAGTGTTGCGGCTCTTTAACGCCCATAACAGCAAGGCCTCCAGGGCTGCTCCTGCAAGAACCGTTGCGCCCATCCATTCTTGCGCACCAAAATCGATCCAGGACGCCTTGATACGGTCCTCGATCTCCAACCGGATATCGTCATCTCGAATGAATGGTAGCAGAGGCTCGGCCGGCGGCACCTCGTCAGAGCACGACAGCATGACCGCTGAAAACATCGAGAATACCGAGCCGACGACGCGTGCTGACTTCCTTTGCGACTGAGCTGGCCGATATCCTTGTTGGCGGTCTTGGGCTCGGCCTCACCCTCGATCACACGGCGGCGCCACCATTCGCAGTAATTGATGCCATCGTCCGGGGTGATTTCATTCACCGGCTTGTCGGTGGCGATCTCGACAAAACGTTCGACGGCTCTCTTTCGTCCGTTGCGCCATATACGAAGCTGATCGGGCGAGAGGTCCCTTACCTCGTCCTTTGTCATGGCCTCGTACTCGGTGAACAGGTCCGAGAGCATGAAGGCCAGTTTTTTCTCGGTTCCGAGCAGGGCTGCGCGGGCGCCGTTGTCGTTGGCAAGGCCGGCGGTGACGAGGGCTTCGAGTCGTTCAAGGCGCGCTTCCGGAGCGGCCTGAAGGAACTGTCCATTCTCGATGTAGTCGAAGCCAAGCGAACGCGCCCGACGCCGCGCGGTTTCATAGCTGTGGAGGTGCTCCTTCCTGTGCCCGTCCGCGAGGCCCTTCCAGAATATCTCAAGCTGTTCGTTGAGCTGTTCCGCGGCGCGCGCTGCACGGCGTCCTGCACGATCATCTGCGATTCGAATGCGCGTCGAATGCTTGATCACTCGACGGGGATCAAGCGCTGCAAACTCAACCGGTACGCGACGAACGAACTGCCATGTACCGTGACGCCGTGTGAGAAAATCAGGCATCTCGGAAAATCGTGTTGAACGAAATGTTGGACGTTTTGTTGGACGTAGCGTATCAAACGCAGCCTGAAAAGTCTATGTATCTCTGGCGGTTACGTAATTTCTGGGAAAATTCGGGAAGAACTGGAGCGGGTGAAAGGAATCGAACCCTCGTATTCAGCTTGGACGGCTGATGCTGCCCTCGGACTCTTGCAATATCGGCTGCTGGTCACACCTGAACTCCAAGCATGGACCATATGGCGATCTGAATCGCGTCCCGCAGCTCGATGCGAAGGACATTATCTTAACATGCGACAAGGCGAACATTGTTTGTCGCGCCTGTAAGTCCAAACGGCACCCCGGAGACGACGACAGCCAGGTCACCAGATCTAACAAAGCCCTCATGGTGCGCGGCCGCTGTGGCGATCTGCGTCATCTCCTCATAGCCGGAAGGATCGCTGGACACGGCACTGTGCACGCCCCACGGCAAGCACAAGCGCCGAGCCACCCTCTCATCCGGGGTAAGGGCGAGGATCGGCACGGGCGGCCGGCTGCGCGAAATCCGAACGGCCGTCGTCCCGCCGGCCGTAAAGCCGATGATGACTTTGGCGCCAACCGTAGCAGCAAGATCTGCGCCTCCGGCCGCGACAGCGTGGGCGGGGGTATCCTCCACGTCAGGTCGAGAAGCCTGAATAAGAGACCGATAGAGGTGATGCCGTTCCGTGCTTTTGATGATGCGATCCATCATGGCAACCGCTTCGACCGGGTAGGCCCCGCTTGCCGATTCGGCTGACAGCATCACCGCATCAGCTCCATCATAGATGGCAGTCGCGACATCTGACGTTTCCGCGCGCGTCGGCGTTGGCCCAGCCACCATGGAATCCAACATTTGCGTTGCGACGATGACGGACTTTCCGGCAAGCCGACTGGCGCGCACGAGCTCCTTCTGCCGGCCAGGCACCTCCTCAGGCGGGATTTCGACGCCAAGATCACCGCGCGCCACCATAACGCCGTCGGACAAGCCAATGATATCGTCAATGCGATCGAGCGCCATCGGCGTCTCGATTTTCGCAATCAGACCTGCGGCCTCTCCGATCAGGGCGCGCGCCTCTATCAAGTCGGACGGTTTCTGAACAAAGGACAAGGCGACCCAGTCAACCCCAAGATTAATGCCGAACGCGAGGTCGGCCCGATCTTTCTTGGTGAGCGGAGATAAGTTGAGCATCGCCCCGGGTACGTTGACCCCCTTGTGGTCCGAGATCGCGCCTCCGACAACCACCTGCGCAACGATTTCTCCGTGTCCTGGCTCGGTGACGTTCAAGCGCACCCGCCCATCGTCAATGAGAAGCTCTTGTCCGGGATGAACGGCTGCGAAAATCTCCGGGTGGGGCAAGGGTATCGATTGCTTCTTCCCTTTCGTACCCTCGGTCACAAAGCGTACCGTTTCACCAGCACACAAAACCAGCCTGCCTTCTTCAAGGGAGCCGATGCGGAGCTTTGGACCTTGAAGATCCTGCAGGATGCCTATCGGCCGGCCGAATTCCCGCTCGAGTCCACGGATACACCCATAGGCCTTGGCATGGTCTTCGTGGGTTCCGTGACTGAAGTTTAGCCGAAAAATATCTACCCCAGAAAGGTAGAGAGCACGTATCTTCTCAAGTCCGGCACTCGCCGGACCGAGGGTTGCCACGATCTTGGCGTGACGCGAGCGACGCAACGTATCCCCCATGTGAAAGAATGCGATCAACCTAGCGACGAAGTCCAACGTCCGAGGTTTAAGTGCCCCGTGCGATAGCAGTTAAGCAAGCCAGCGTCCCCTTCGTCGTTCAGCACCATGCGATAGATGCTATTGGCAAAGTGAATCCTGCTTTGAACCGGTCCACAACAACCATTGTTTCAATGCGCTTTATGTCCGAACTCTCATTAGCAAGAAGCCGGGTAAACCGCTCGTAATCTTCCATATCGTTTACAGTAACCAGCAAGACGACGTCGGCCAGACCCGTAACATAGAATGCGCTCATCACTTCAGGCATCTTGCGTATCTGGCGCTTTAAGCGATCAACGGTATCGGCTCGAGCGCGCTCCAAAGAAATGAGGACCACCGCCGTCACATTCCGCCCAATTGCCTTTGCAGAAATGATGGAAACGTCGGCTTCTATTATACCCTTGGCTCGAAGGCGCTTCAGTCGACGCTGAACTCCGGATGCAGATAGACCGACCTTCTCTCCAAGTTGTTCACTAGAGAGACGATTGTCTCGCTGAACAACATCAAGCAGACGAAAATCGATCTTATCGAGTTGCATCACTGCCTCGCGGCCAGCGGATTGCGATCGGCCCGGGAAAGCAGACGACTGCGCAGCTCGTCCCGACATCTTCGGTTCGTCACCGCGCAGCCGACCTGTTGGACGATCAATTTCTGTCATATGCCCTGGAACACCTATCTGAGCTCTGCTCCTTGCAAGACATCGAAGAGCTGCGGCGTCGCTTTCCCCGCGGCTCAGTACGCTCGAACCCGGCCGCTATCTTGTGAATCTGGCGGGCCGGTACCCACCTCAGCCAAGAGCTTGTGATGGGAAGCGGTCCGACCTCCCATCCCGTCAATCCGCGCGGTCGGCTCCGAACACATGATCCCTGCCAAGCCGGTGCGTGGACAGTCACGCTCCGGAGGCGACTGCTTTTTGCTCCTGATCAGTGGACAGCACCATTGCGTTGACAGTGCGATATGCGAACACGATGGCGGGACCGATTGTTATGCCTGCGCCGGGATAGATTCCGCGCATCGGCGAAGTCATGTCGTTGCCGCAGGCGTAAAGACCCCTTATTGCGTTGCCTTGTGCATCAAGAACGTTTCCGTAACTGTCGGTCGCCAATCCGCTCGCCGTGCCAAGCGTTGCCGGAACGATCGGCAACGCGATGAACGGTCCGTTCTTGATTGGTCCAAGGTTTGGATTTGCTCCCATCGTCGGATCGCCGAGCGTGCGGTTGAAAGCCGATTCCCCGCGCTTAAAGAAGGGATCCCGTCCTTGGGCGGCATGCGCGTTGTGTTCTTCGATCGTCTTTTGCAGCACAACGGGATCCAGTCCCAGCTGCTTTGCGAGCTCGGAAATTGTTCGGCCTGCCTTGATGTAGCCGAGGCGGACATATTTTCGGATGCTCAGTGTCCAGGGCCATGGCAGCAAGTGTCCCATGCCTCTCAATCGTACGAACTGGCGATCGCAGATGAAGTAGAACCGGTTATCCGCTGGATATCCGTTTTCAAACATTGCCAGGCAAATATCGTGGTACGAATTCGATTCGTTGACGAAACGTCTGGCATTGGGGCCAACTGCGATGACCCCAGGACGGCCGCGATCGAGCCAGCCGTACGGGACGACCTGCGAGCCGCCCGCGCGTTTCAAGATCGACACCGGGGTCCAGAAACCGGCGGATGCGACATTTTTGTCGATGGCGGCACCGAGCGCGGTTGCAAGTCCGATGCCGTCGCCCTTGACGTCGGCGTGGGCCAACGTAAGGTCATGCTGGTGTGCCCCACTGAGGCCGGCCCTCAACTGCGCGTTCCCGGCGAAGCCACCCGATGCGAGAATAACACCACGCGAGGCGCGCACGCGAGTGTCCCGATTGAGCCGCTTGACAACGGCACCCGTGACGCGCCCGCCGTCCTTGCTCAGTTCGAGGGCTGGAGAAGATGGCCAAATCTCTACATCATACTTGCGCAAGCTCACGAGCAGCCGCGCGATCAAGGCATTTCCTCCGCTGAGCTCAGTACCACGCCTGAAACTCAGCCGATCCCGTGCATAGCGGCTCAGGCGAGTTAGGACGTGCTTGAACGAGGCAACGGATTGGAACGGGTTGAGGAAGCTTCTGACCTCACTTGATGAGATCATCATGCCCCCGAGCAGAACCCGAATGGGGTCGCCAATCAGATCAAAGTCCTTGCCTAGAAGCCGCCCGTCATAAGGTGCAGGGCTCAGAGCCCGGCCCCTGTCAACGCCGCCAATTTGGCTCGAGTGATAATCGGGCGTGGAGGCCAGCGTGAACTTGACGTCCGTCCCATTCTCGAGCGCTGCCAGCGCCGGCGGACCGTCCTGAAGAAAGGCGTCGATGAACTCAGCGCGGTAGTATTGGCCAAGTTCATGCTGCAGATAGGTGCTGGCCTTGGCGATGGAATCATCGATGTTTGCCGCACGCGCCTGAGCAGAACGAGGAACCCAGATCATGCCATTCGACAGGGCTGTCGTACCGCCAAGTCGCGGAGATTTCTCGCATACTATTACGCGAAGGCCGGCTTTTGCCGCAAACAGCGCAGCTGACAAGCCCGCGGCACCGCTGCCGATCACCAGGACATCTGTTTCCCGGTCCTGCCCCGGTCTAGCCGCCTCTTTGGAGACGAAAGCGATCGGGTCAGGTTTAGCACGATTATCTTGCGTGTTCATGCGGCCTCGCTGCACGTGTTGCAGTGAACGTCAATGAGTTTGCGGAAGTGGAGCAGCTTTGAACTCCGCCACCGCTGCTTTCACCGCGCGCTCAATTGGAATTCTCTCGATCGACGATGCACCAACAAAGCCGACACACTGGGTCACCCGATAGACCTCGATCGTATCTTCAGGTTCGGCAATTGCCCCACCATGGCAGAGCGAGAGCACGTCCGGCCGGACGCTTCGCGCCGCCGCGTTGATCTCGTTGATGCGTCGAATCGCATCCTTTATGGATTGCCCGTCCTCGTGACCGACGAGCCCGCCCCGCGTTGCGCCGACATGGGGGACGATGCAGTCGGCGCCTGCACTTGCCATCGCCTTGGCGTCTTGCGGGCTTGCGACATAGGCGAGCGAGAAGATATTCTTTTTGCGCGCGCAAGCGATCAGTTCGACCTCACGTTCAAAGCCGAGCCCGACGCGGCCGCGGCGCTCACGCCAGTTGTCACCCATCGTGGAGATCGTCGGATAGTTGATGACGCCGGAAAACCCAGCGGCCCAGAATTTGTCCAAGAGGGCGTCGAGGTCGAGCCGGAGAGGATCCCAAGCCTCGATGCCGCCGACCACCGGCACGGACGACACCACGTTACGAATTTCCGCCGCGAGCTCCAACGTGCGTGCGTTGGAATCGCCAATCCGGCTCGTCGGAAGTCCCATCAGACGCGACAGGCCGGTCGAGTAGACCACCAGCATGTCGGCACCTCCAAGAACGGCGCATTTGGCGACCAGACCGCAGCTACTTCCTGCTGCGAGAATCGCTTTTCGCTCCGCCACCTGTCCTTCAATCCTGGAAAGAATTTCACCTCGCTCAAACATCCGCATTGGATGAATCTCCTTGCGTGAGTTGTTCCAGGATCCAGGCTGCGGCAGCCTCGGCGAACTCACCATCGTTGATGTGACAGTTCAGGTCGCGTACCATCACGTGCGCAGGGAGACGTTCCTTGACCGCAGTATGCCAAGCCTTGTCGGCCTCGGGATCGTGGAAGATGCCGCCTTGGCGGTCGTAATCGGACACCCCTTTCGCGGGCCAAAGGACAATTGCAGGCCCTTTTGCTCGCGAGAGCCGTTCAGCCGTGAGGCGGCCAATGCTCGCATTCTCAGACGCAGTTGTGCGCATGAGCGTCGTGTAGGGCGTATGGGCATGAAATCGGCGTCCACGAAACCGATCAGGAACGCTCGATTGCAGGCCAAAATTGACCATATCGACCGCGCCGGGCGCAATCACTTGCGGTATCCCTTGCTTCGACGCTGCTTTCAGTCGATCCGGGCCGGCGCTCGCGGTGCCTCCGACGATTTCGTCTGCGAGCTCTGTGGTGGTCAAATCAATGACGGCGTCGAATTCACCAGCCGCGATCAGCTGCTCCATTTTGCGGCCGCCCGCCCCGTTCGCTGGAAAGACGATCGCGTCTAGCCCACCATCGGCAAGCCGCGCTGCGCACTGATTTACCGCAGGCGTTGTCACGCCGAAGGCGGTGATCGCGACTATCTTCTTGTCTCGTCCAGGCTTGGTGGGTGCATAGCGCATGGCCGCGACGGCCCGTCCGGCATTCTCGAGTACCCTTGTGGTAAACACGTTGATGCCGAAGAGATCGACCAGCGTCGGATAAAGGATGATGTCATTGTGAGTGGCCAATTCAGCGAGTAGCGCCGGCCTCGCGCTGCTTACGAGAAGCTTCGGAAAGCCATAAGGCAGCTCAGAGACAACCTCGGCGAAAACCGCGCTTCCCTTGCCGCCCGCAACTCCGATAATCGCGCTGATCGTTGCCGATCCGAGAAGATCGCCAACCTTGGCGCGCGTGCTTTCCGCGATCTGCTTCAGCAGTTCGGCGGGGGCCTTCGTATCGGCCTGCTTGTCGCCGTCATCTCTCTTCGTGCCGACGTCAATGAGGACGGTCTTGCGACCGCACGCCTCGATGAGGTCCGCAAGGTAAGACGCCTCGCGGCCCTTGGTATCCAGCGTGGCAACGATCGCAACAGCGTCCGTGATGAATCCCGTCGGCTGTCCAGAAAGCTTACCATCCCGGCCCGACCTTCGGTCGTCCGTGCAATGGTGCGACACGATCTTCCTCCCAGACCATTCCTTACAACAGACGGTCTAGACCCGGCTTTACCCGCGTATAAGATCGGTAAGGCGACCAAATGGGTAAGATTGGGTAGAAGCGATGAGGGCGAGAGCTACTGGCAAACTTGCCATACACATGTCGGCCATAGCTAAAGGGCCACAATTGCAGGTCTACGCCCCGTCTTTGCGTAGCCTTCCAAATGGCTCCCTGCTGGTCATGGCGACCTTGCCGATCCTCGACTGGAACGAGTGTCTTTTGCGAGACCTACGAAGCCTCAACAAAGCAACGTCCGCGCCTCATGTTTATGCGGCGATATTGACGATCGACCCCTTCGCGTGCTGGGAGGACATTGCCGAATCGTTGAAAGATGCCGGCATCGCCGGGGTTACAAATTTCCCGCCCGCATCTTTGATCGAGCGGTCGGCGGCGGGCGTACCTATTGATGCCGGACAGGAGCTCGAACTTCGGCGGATGGAATGGTTCACGAGCCTTGGATTCAAGGCGTTGTTCGCCATCGCCAGCGATTCTGAAATTACCGCGGCGGAGAAGCGACTTGGTGCCCATCTGGAGGGGCTCATCCATCTACCGGCGGAGGCTCTTACACGGACGATGAGCGAGGAGATGGAGCTGGTAAGCCTTGGCCTGCATGGATCGACATTACCGATGTTCGCGCTTTTGGATGGAAGCGCACCGAAACGGCAAACTTCAGCAACGTGACGAGCCGGATCGCTACTCTATGATCCGCAAGCTTTTTCATTTTTCGCAGAGGATTTTTTTAGAAGCCCATTAGGACCGGCCACCTTCCGCAAGATTCATACTTGCTGAGGAAACGCATTGTCCGGCTTAGCCGGTGCGGACGCGATCAATAGGGGGCTCAAGACGCCTGCTACGCGCCGGGAGCACAGATGGCTCGAGATCGGAGCGCTGGACCATGATGCGTTTCCACGCAATCGCATCATAGTCTCATCTCTTTGTTTGAGCATGATTTCTCCGAAAACCGGTTTCCACTTTTCCGGATCATGCCCTAGGCTTTGCGACGGGGTCGCGCATTCGGCATCAAGACAGTGCGCTTTCCAAACGACGATCTCGCCAGCGTGTTTCAAGGCTCGGGAGGGACGGATACATTTGTCACATGCCGTCCGGCGCCGCTCACTGTGAACACATTGGGTCATTGACTGTTCGTCGCTCGCCCTTTTCGCTAACTGCGGTCGTGTAAAGCGCATTTTTCAGGGTGACTATCCTTGCCGTGGGCCGTCGATCTTGCCGGCAATTACCTCGCCATCACTGCTGCAAAAATGGTGGCACGGTGCCGGTCAAAAAACACCGCTGCCGGATTTCTCCGGCAGCGGCTCAAGTCTCGGGAGAAAGCAGACGAACCGGTCTGCCAGCGGACCCAAGAGATCACACCCAAGAAATCACGCCCAAGAGATCAGACCCCAAGAGGTCAGAGCGGATTGTTGGTTGCCGATTGCTATTATTAAGACGATAGCCCGAGCGTTCACTGCCGCGCGACCAGCATCTGGGTAACGTTGGGTAACCGATCGTATAAAACGCAACTCTCATCCAGGTCTGACGCGACAGGTACCTAGCCGCGTCCTGGAAGCGCGAGCTTGCGGAGCCGCACGGGGAGAATGACAATGCTCGCCGGCACTCCGGTCCCGCGCGGCCGTCAGAGAGTAGCGGGCACTTCGCCGCCACGAGGCCGGCTAGCTTTTCCGAATCCAAGGAGGGATCTCGCGACAAACCCGCGCTCCAACAGCAACCGGCGATGTCTCGAAGAGAACTCTCAAGGGGCCCGACATCTGAGTCGCTTCCGACGTCAATCGCGCACTCGCATGCTCACGGCGATGCATCGTGTAGGCAAGCTCCTCTCATAGGGCCGCATTTAAGATGACACCGAGCCGGCAGCAAGTTGGACAGGCATTCGACTGACGCATCTAGAAACAGAGCTCTCGACGCGCCATTCGATTCCGCCGCCGCCAGGGCGTCGACGGGCATTATCGGCTGTCCGGATCTTCTTACCAACAACGCGCGCAATCCAGGCCGATACCTTTTTCGGCACCGCGCGCGTCTATACCAAGCGGGTCAGACGCAGGCGGCTGTCCGTTCAGTATCGCCCCAGACAATGCTCCACTATTTAATAAAGGCTAGCCGAGATCGATCCAGAGTTATTGTAACAGACAGAACGACGATGAGCCCCGTCACCATGATTTGCAGGTATGTATGCACGCCCGCGATATTGAGACCATTTTGCAGTACGGCGATCACCAGAACACCAGTCAGGGTGCGATGGACTCCCCCCGCCCCTCCAGATAGCGCAGTTCCGCCCATGACGACCGCGGCGATCGCCTGAAGCAAAAGATCATCACCCATACGCGAAGTTCCGGTTGATGTTCGCGCGACGAGCAGCAAGCCCGCAACTCCGCAAAGCATTCCGCAGACAACAAAAGCGATCGCTTTGGTGCGAAGGACGTCAATGCCCGAAAGTCGCGCGGTTAGACCGCCACCCCCGATCGCAAACAGCGCTCTTCCGAAGTGGCTTCTCGCACCGACAAAAGAAGCCACGGCAAAAATGAGAAGCGCCCAAACTCCGGAGTTCGGAATACGGCCGATCATGGAGCCGGAAGCAATCCATGTGAGGTTCGGGCTTTGGAAAAACACATTGCCACCCCCGCTGATCCACGTCGAAACGCCGCCAAGAATAGTCATTGAGCCCAATGTGGCGACGAAGGACGGAAGCCGGAGACGAAGAACGAGCGTCGCATTTACAAGACCACAAAGCGCTCCCATGCCTGCTGCAGCGAAGGCTACCCCCGTTGCACCGACATCGAAGTCACGGATCAGAACCGCAGATGAAATGGCCACGAGCGTCACAATGGCTCCGACGGAAAGATCGAGCGCTCCCATAAGAATTACAAATGTAATGCCTGTTGAGACGATCAGCAGGATCGAGGACTGCCGCATCAGGTTGAAAAGATTTATCCAACTTAGAAAGCGCGGGTTGATCAGCGCGAATACCGTGACCATTGCCATCAGCAGCAACAGTGGCCCGAGCGCATTTATGATAACACGGCGACGGTCATAAAACTGGGCGATCTGCACTTTCCCTTCTGCAACTGATCTCGACCCAGCCGTTTGCGGCTCATACCATGTGTTGGACAAGTTCCTGCTCCGTTGGCTTATTGTCGGCAGGCGCGCTGCACTCGAACTGAAGTTCTCCCTCTCGCATCACGAGGATCCGGTTTGACATTCCAATCAGCTCGGGCAGATCGTCTGTAACCAGAAGAATAGCTACCCCCTCCTCAGCCAAGTCCCTCAGGACGCTGTAGATCTCTTGCTTGGCGCCGACGTCGACCCCCCGCGTGGGATTGTCGAGGACAAGCACTTGAATCTTTCGGGCCAGCCATTTGGCTATCACCACCTTCTGTTGATTACCGCCGGAAAGAAACTGGCAAAGCTGTGCTGGGCCTTTGCATCTCACACGCAAGCGATTGATGTACTTTTCGGCCAGGCGCCTCTCTCGGGAGCGGGAAAGGAACCCAGAGAGGCTCGAGACGAGCGGAAGCGAGGCCAACGACATATTTGCCTGAACCGACATGTAAGGCACGATGCCTTCGCTCTTGCGTTCCTTGGGTACGAACCCCACCCCACGCTTGATCGCCGCTTTTCCACGTCCGCGAAGCGGCAAGACTTCGCCGCCCAATTCCACGGTGCCGTTTAGGGGGAAAGGCTCAAAACCGACGACGGCCCTGGCAACAGCCTCTTTGCCGCATCCGACGAGACCTCCAAGTCCAAGGATCTCGCCTTTGCGAATCTCAAAACTGACATTCTTGACGTTTTGGCCGCTTAGACCATGAGCTGAAATCTCGATTGGCGCGCCGCCCAGGCTTAGCTGGCGCTTTTCCATGAAGTATTCGTCGTCTCGTATTCGTCCAACCATCGCCCGATGAAGGCTTTGTTCGGAGATCTCTTCTCCTGCGAACTCGCCGACATTTCGCCCATCCTTGAACACGTAAATGCGGTCGCATAGCTCCACATATTCCGCAAGACGGTGGGTGATAAGCACGAATGACGCACGACGACGGTATCGACGAATTGATTCAAAGAGAATCTTGATCTCTCGCTCGCCGATTGCCGCAGTCGGTTCGTCGAGCAGGATGATTGGATGATCGATATGGAAATGCTCGGCCAACGCGAAAGCCTTGGCAATCTCGATCATCTGCCGATCATGGAAAGCGTAATCACCCGTGCGGCGGCGCGGATCGATGTAGCCAAGACCGAGATTTTTGAGATGTCTTTCGCTCACGGCTATCATCGCACCTCTGTCGACGATGCCGAGCCAACCGGTAAAGTAGGGTTCTAACGAGAGGAATATATTTTCGTAGACAGCCAGGCTTGGAATAAGAGCCTGTTCCTGGAAGACCATCGAAATTCCGGCCTCAACAGCATGGGTATAGCTTAGGGGCCTGAAGCTCTTACCAAATAGTCTCATACTTCCAGCGTTCGGTGCATGGATGCCCGCAATCATTTTGAGTGTGGTTGATTTACCCGCCCCATTTTCGCCGGCAATACCAACAATCTCGTTGGGAAACACATCGAGATCGATGCCTTCGACCACGGCAATGCCATTGAAGCGCTTGGAGGCGTTACGCATTGAGTAGATCGGCGCGGACACACCATTCATTTCACGTCCTCCGCGCTCGCGCGTCCGGTGTTCAGAAGAACGGCGAGCAGAATGACGGTTCCTTGGATGATTGTTTGCAGATAGGGCGGCAAGGCGAGAATGTTCATGCCGTCTGAAAAGGTCGTTATGAAAAGAACCCCGATGATTGTCAGGCGCACGTTGCCAGAGCCACCTGTAATCGCAGTTCCGCCAACGACCGCCGCGGTGATCGTGTCGAGGGTCATATAACTGCCCATTGTGACTGTGGCGGATCCTAGACGCGCCGCCAACAGGACTCCGGCAAGACCGGCAAGAAGGCCCGACAATGCGAACGCCTGGACTTTGATCGCATTGACCCTCACTCCCATGAGGGCCGCAATTTGCTCGTCGCTACCGATCGCGAGGGTCATTCGCCCAAAACGCGTGCGATCACCTACGAGGACCGCAGCCCCATAGATCACCGCCGAAATCAGCACCGCATTGGGGACCACATTCGCCAGTGCGCCCTGGGCCATATCGATTACGGCTGGGTCTGATACGGATAATGAGCGGCCATCTGAAATGAAGAGCACCGCTCCTGAAATGGTTGTTGCGGATCCAAGCGTTACCAGAATCGAGGGAATTCTGAGGTAGACATAGACCAGCCCATTGATCGCACCAAACACCAAGCCGACCGCGCATGCGATGGGAACCGACCATAAACCCAGGTCTGGTGATAGGCGGGCAACCAGCATACCGCAAAAGCTAGCAACCGCTCCGATGGATAGGTCGATCGAGCCCATCAGGATCACAAAGGTCGCGCCGATGGATGCGATCAAAAGGACAGAACTCGATAATTCAATAGCCCTGATGTTTGCGAGCGTTCCGAACGATGGAGCCACGAGACCAAACGCTACAATCGCAATCATGAAGACGAAGATGGTTATGGCCCGCCGCCATAACTCGCCATCATTGCAGCCGGCCCGCGACGCTTGTAGCATTTTTGCGATCCATCAAAGGCGAGGGAAACATGATGCCCCTCTCGATTGAGAGAGGCATCCACGGCGTCACTCGGGGATACGCTGGTGATAGTGATCGTTATACTCCGCCTTGAGATGAGCGACGCAACCTTCGTCGACGGCATCTTGATAGGCCTTCGGAAACTTATATCCGGCCGGCGTACGAGCTCCCCAATACGTTTTGACATCGATCGGCCATACGTAGTTTTGAGCATCCCAATCGTTGGGATGAAGAACCCGCGACATCTTTCTCCAATCAAACGGAAGCTTCTCGCCGGCGAGAAATGCTTGATATTTGTCTACATTTTGAGCGGTTATCAACGTGGCTCCCGTATACATCATGCGCTCGCATGGGCTCGGCTTAAACCCTTTAGCAACATCGTATGCGCGCACCAGCGCAAAACCCGCTTGCCACTGCGGGGTGAAGCCCATTGTCGCAAGAATGCGGCCTTCCTTTACCAGCTTGAGGGTTTCTCGATTGCCATCCAGGCCGACGATCGGAATGTGCATACCAGCGTCTTCGACGGCTTGCATCGCGCCCAGTGCAATCGAGTCGTTTTGCCCGAAGACAGCGTCGATCTTGGAGTGCGCCACCAACAGGTCTTCCATGACTTTGCGAGCGTCAACCTGATTCCATTTTCCAGGCTGGCGGGCGATGAGCTTGATATTGGGGTATTCGGCTAGAGCTTTATCGAAGCCCGCAGTTCTGGAGATGTCCGCATCAACCCCTGGAAAACCAGTAATGTGCGCGACGTTGCCTTTTCCGCCGATCTTGTCAAAAAGCAACTTTGCGATTCGGTAGCTGTTTTCGACGTCATCGGGCGAGAAAAACGTCGCAAAAGCGTAGTTATCTAACCCCGCGTCCAAAGGATGGAAGCCAGGCAACGACTCCCAAACAGCAACATGCACCGCACCGACCTTCTTGGCCATCTCGACGATGGGCTTTATGTTCGCCGCAACGAGATTCTCGCCGAACGTGATCCTGACACCAGCGCCGAATTGGGCCTCATAGATTTCGATTTGCTTTGCGGCATCACCTTTGCCCGAAAGGATGCGATAGTTCAGACCCAAGGCTTTTGCAGCCTGTTCGGCACCTTGCGACCAGTTGTTGAAATACTCATTTTCTAATGTCGACACTTCGGATAGAACGTCCTCGGCGATCGCGTTGCCGGCAGCTCCCAGAAATGCGACGGTCGCAAGAAAGTAAGTCGATATTTTCCGCATTGATGCACCCTCCTCGTATTAGTTTGCTGTAGATGATTGGCCTTTCTTTCAATCCGTCTGCTAGCCAAGCCATAAACGTATCGGCGAGCGACGAATTCGACGCTCATAGCGTGTATGCCCAACGTCGGAACGGGCCATGGCGGCGACGCGCAGAGCTCCACAACGTGCCGCGGACATCACGATGGCCTGTTGTCGTCGACGACATTGCCCTGGTCACATCTTCTTCCAGTCTCCGATCCGCTCGAACGCGTGCGCCACCTTGTAGATAGTAGTCTCGTCGAAGTGGCGGCCAACAAGCATAAGGCCGACCGGCAGGCCATCCACCATTCCGCACGGCAGCGACATCGCCGGATGATGCGTGATGTTGAACGGAGCGGTGTTGGTGAACATCTCCGTCGCGCGAGTGATATAATCCTTGCGGCTGGCATCATGGGGAGGAAGTTGCGTCGCCGTCATGGGTGTCGTCGGCAGAAGAAGGAGATCGTAGTCCTTAAGGACCCTGTCGTAAGCTGCGTTCAGGCGACGAGAGACGTTGACGGCCTTGCCGTAGAAGCGGGGCCCGTACGTGTTGTTCACGTAGGTGCCGAGCAACAGGAATAACTTGGCCTGCTCTGACAGGAAGTTCGCCTTCTGTCGCCAACCTCGATGGAAGTCCATGAGTGACAGTGAGAAGAGATCTGATCGGCTGGTACCGAAGCCGTCACCGAACATCATGGTCTGTGTAGCGCCCTCGGTGCCGATCGGCGTCCAGATTGCCGCGCCTTGCAGGTGCATTGGTACAGACACCGTCTCCACCGAGGCCCCGAGATCCTTGAAGCGCTTGGCCGCTTCACGAACCACTTTATTGACATCGGCTTCCGCCCCCGGCTGCTCAAAACCCTCCTTCAGAACGCCGATCTTCAATCCGCTGACGCTTTGACCGAGCGCCTTCGTATATTGTTCGACTTTCGGCGCTTTGATGCGTGGATCGTATCCGTCGTCTCCGGCGATTACTTCCAATAGCAGGGCGTTGTCGGCGACCGTTGCGGTCATAGGGCCAGTGTGGTCGAGCGTCAGCTCATTGGGCATGATGCCGGTATAGGGGACAAGACCCCAGGTGGGCTTCATGCCGTAGATGCCGCAAAACGACGACGGCATCCGTATTGAGCCGCCTTGGTCGCCGCCGATCGCCATATCGGCTTCGCCAAGCGCCACGACAACGGCCGATCCCGAAGACGAACCGCCCGCAGAGTAACCCATCCTATGAGGATTATGCACCGGTCCGAGCGCACCAGTATGGCTTCCACCGGATGTACAAAAGCATTCGCAATGCACTTTACCTGCGATTTCGGCGCCCGCATCGAGCATTCGAGTGACAATGGTTGCATCGATGTCCGGAACAAATCCTTCGAGCGTCGCCGAGCCGTTCATCATTGGCACCCCAGCCAACATGACGTTATCTTTCAGAGCGACAGTCTTGCCCTTGAGTTTTCCGCTCGGTGCTCCCTCGACCCTCGCCTTGCGGTACCATGCGTTGTGCAGATTTTCTTCCGGCGGTGGTTGATACCCCGGGGTGCGTGGATATTTGACTGGAGGCAACTCATCCGGGACGGCTTCGATGTACCTGTAGGCCTCGAGGGATTCGTTGATAAGTCCGCGGAAGGAGACGATATCCTCATCGGTAAGTGAAAGACCGCATTGTGAGGCGACATCTCGCAACTGCGCGGGCGTGGGCGGGACAATTGACATTGGGCGCTCCTGTCATTTCAAGGGCAGACCCACTCTGCGATGGGCTCAATTTGGCAAGCCTAGTCGACTGTAGGTTGGCCGGGCCTGACGTCGGCTGCCCTCAGTGGGTAAATTTGGGTAATCGTGCCAAGAAAGTGGCGAGGCAGAGGAGAATTTTTCACCCTCATGCCGTCTGAAGTTCTTGTTCGGCGCCGGGCTGGGGGCGCCGATGGACGAAGAGGAAATGCCATGCCGAATCGTAGATGCGACGCCATAACTGGCGCGGCAAAAGCCGTGCGTGCCGCTTTCGCCGCTGCCGACGCGAACGCATTAATCAAAAAAGAAGAGCAAAGGGGCGCGCGCCAGGCGGCAGGCAAGTCCGTCCGCTACGCGTCAGAGCACATAACAAAATGAAGAGCCGAAGAACGCGTGTGGCCCCATCGTATGGCCCCTCTCGTCTTAAAGAGGAGTAGCCTACAACTTAGGAAGTTCGTGAAAGCCCCTGAGCAAACGACACCCTTGGGATCCTGCACCTGCAATTGCACGGCCGAATGCTGATTTCCGCTTGAGTTCGTTACTCAATTCCCGAACTGCGCGACGCCGCGTAGCTCGGTTCGGCCTTCAAGTGGGATTGGCAGATGAGTGATGATGCACGATCTTCCATGTGTCGCCCTGACGACGCAATACAAAGGAGAACCGCGCCGGCGTTGATTGCTGATGGCCTTTCGATGTCTGTGAAAAGGCATAGCTACCCGCGACCAGGACAACGTCGTGCGCCAACGCGACAGAGCGCCAGACACCCATTTTCACACTGGCGCCGCCACGAAAGTAAGTGGCTATCTCTTTGGTCCCGATATAGAGCCTTGCACTCGATGTACCCTGCAGCATCGCATCATCTGTGTACAACGCAACCAGACAATCCAGCGTATGGCTGTTGAAGGTTCGCTGCCAGAGCTCCAGGAACTCGCGGATATCTGTCGTCAATGAGTCGCTGTTCACTACTGACCTCGATCTGAGAAATTGATGGTCGGAACGCAGTTCTCGATGACCGCAAGACCGGCTGCACGCAATCAAGCGCCTGACCTGACTTGCTCACCGATGCTGAGGAGAACGCAGCGGTTTAGCGGCGGGAGTGGAGGCTGACAATATTGCATGCTCTGTCAAGAAACAGCGGGGGCCCTCGACGCCATCAAGCGACAATGCGTGTTCAAGGCCAAAACCGCCTTCGCATCGCAATGTCCGACAAAGGCGCAAGGATAGTTTCGACCAGGAATAGCGCACAAAGCCGCAGCGAGATGCTACTGCGCGTCGCGCGGCATTCTGAACCCGTCCGTGAATCAATCGGCCCAGCAAAGCCAATTGAATAGCTCGGTCGTTGCATACGTTATCAAGATCCGATAACCGGTGTGGTTTTTATTTTGCCCGGCTACGATTGTCTCAAGCCAGATTGTCGGGACCGCGGGAAAAGAGAAATGCAACAGGGGCGCGCCGTGTGGAGACTAGGCGCAGAGATGCTCAGTTCAATCAAGTTGGCTGCAGGCGGGGCCTCGCGGCCCCCTCTTAAGCGGCTGCCGTCAAGCATGGGACGACCAAGGCGGCTCCGGCGCGGAGGTATTTGCGGGGTTCGAACTTGCACGGCGCGCGCCCGCGCGACGCGCTAACGTAACTCCGGGCAGTTGCCGTTTCTAAAGTCGAGTTGCGCCCCCTCTCGCTCCGCCGTCGCCTGTCGGAGATTCGCGCAAACGCATTTCTCTTGAATCGTCATCGTCCCTTTCCAACCAGCTGTCTGGCGTCAAAATGCGGAGGCGATTGGCCGGAGAGTCCGCCGAGCCGCAGATCTCGAGTCCAACGAGGTCTCCATCGCATCAAACAAAGCTGCCTCGCGCTGTCAACAATTGCGGCGCGCCACTGAAGTAACCGGAGCGTCTGCAACGTCACTGTCGGTCTCAAGACATCCCGTTCTCTACGCGACACGCGCTGGATAGGAATAAGCTAAGAAAAGCAGCACTGGCTGTTGGCACGCTCTTTGAAACGACCAACGGGTCCGGTCCTGTGAAGGGCCATGCGAGAATAGGAAATGCTGCCAGAATGCGCCGATCTGATGAAGCAAGACAGTGCCTCCGTGCTGACAAAGAACAAGAACGTTGACGCGCATGCTACACATTGACCCGCGATCACGAAGCTCAAGGTCGCATTACAGCGCAGAATGGCGACCTCGATCCAAGCGCACTGCCCGGTCACGAACGCGACATTAGTCGGGGCCCCCGATTTCGATCGGCGCGATCGTGCACCACGCTCGCGCTCGATCAGCAATCGGATCTCTGACGACGGAATCGGCCGTGGGCATGCGACCGCGACCAATGGTGATCGCGGTCTAGCCCGAGCGGCCCGAGAATGAGTTGGGACAACGACGATTGCTCAATCGCATGTTCTCGAACTCCAGATTTGACCTTTAACTCACCGAATTGCCGGCATCAAAGTGGAGGCATTATGCGCATCTGCGGTATCAAGCTGACGCATGACGGAGCGGTCGCGCTGATCGAGGACGGTCGGCTCGTCTTTTGTATCGAGCAGGAGAAGCGGAGCAACAATCCGCGCTATCAAACGATAGACAATCTCGATGCAGTCGTCATGGCTTTGGCAGAGCACGGTCTGGATGTGCAGGACGTTGATCAGTTCGTCGTCGACGGCTGGCTGGGGCAAGTGGAAGCTCAATACAAGCTCCGCAGCGGAGCGGCTCCTATCACGCTCAAGGGGGCGTCCTATGTTGAACCTCATCCCGAGGCCCTCCTCACATCTCGCGATGGCTTTGGCCTTAGGCTCGACGGCAGGGATTTCCCCTATAAGAGCTATCCTCACGTGGCTAGCCACGTGGCGGCCGCATACTGCACCAGCCCGTTTGCCAAAGCCGGACAGCCTGCTTTCTGCCTCGTGTGGGATGGGGGCACCTACCCACGACTCTATCATGTAGAACGCGGGGGCGCCCGGTTCATCGACAGTTTATTCCCGCTGTTTGGGCACATCTATGCCGCTGCGGGCCTTCATTTTGGGCCATACAAGCGGGCTAATCGTGCCAATTGGGACCTGGGTGAACCCGGCAAGGTGGATCCAGGCGGCGCCGGCAAGCTCGATCTAGGTGTCGCCGGCAAGCTGATGGCCTATATCGCCCTCGGTGCCGTCGACGAAAACATCATCACGGTCTTTCAGGAGCTCTACAAAGAGCACTTTGAAGCTGACACCAAGCGCGGGAGTTACCGTACCGATCTCGGGAGCATGGAGTTTGAGCTTACGACCATTCACGACTTTTTCGACGCAAGCGCGCCGCTCTTGAAGGCCAAGGCGGCCGAGGATGTGCTCGCATCCTTTCATTGTTTCCTCGAGCGCCTGCTCGTGCACAAAATGGCGAATGCTTTGCAACGGCAGTCCGGTTTTTCCGCTCGCAATTTGTGCATAGCAGGCGGCTGCGGCCTCAATATCAAATGGAACAGCACACTACGTTCGGCAGGACTGTTCGATGCTGTTTGGGTACCGCCATTTCCAAATGACAGCGGCTCCGCGATCGGTGCAGCCTGTTGTGCAATGGTAGCGGACAAGGGCCTCGTGCCGTTGCAGTGGTCGGTCTACAGTGGTCCGGCGCTGCAAGGTAGTGATGTGCCGCCTGAATGGGATGCTTCGCCCTGTAATATGCATGAACTGGCGACTATTCTCGCCAGCGACAAGCCTGTGATTTTTCTGGCCGGCCGCGCCGAGCTTGGGCCGCGGGCACTGGGTAGCAGAAGCATTCTTGCAGCCGCAACATCGCCGGGAATGAAGGACTATCTCAATGACATCAAGCATCGCGAGCACTTCCGACCAGTGGCGCCGATCTGCCTGGAAGATCGCGCGCCGGAGATTTTCAGCCCAGGAACACCGGATCCTTACATGCTTTTCGATCATCAGACTCGACCAGAATGGCGGGACAAGATCCCCGCCGTTGTCCATCTCGACGGATCTGCGCGACTGCAGACGATCAGCAGGACCTCTCAACACAAAGTCGCCGAGCTTCTGGTCGAATACGAAGCGCTCACGGGCATTCCGCTGCTTTGCAATACGAGCGCCAATAGCCATGGGCGTGGTTTTTTCCCGCATCTTGCCGCGGCCTGCAAGTGGGGCCGCGTGGAACACGTATGGTGCGATGGGATGTTATGGAGGAAAACTCCCCAAGCCAGCGATGTTGCCGGCGGTGTTTCAGCCGAGATCAGCGCAGCTCCACGGCAGCAATCGGCCTAGCCAAAGAAAGAGCATCTGGTTGGTTGGGGCGTTGGGGCCCCAGACGTCATGACTAGTATTCACGGTTCTGGAGGGGACCGCTTCGAGACACTTGGCTGAGCAAGCTAAACGGCTGGACTGCTACTCTAAGATCCGCAGCTTCTTGATCTTGTTGTAGAGGGTTTTTCGAGAAAGCCCGAGAGAACTTGCGGTCTTTCCGCGATGAAGTCTGTTTCGCTTCAAGCCTTCGATGATCCACTCCCGCTCGGAGAATGCATTTTTCGGCTTAGTCGGCGCGGGCGTGTTCAACAGTGGCCTCAGGATGCCCGCGCTGATATGCGCATCCGGAAGCGTCACCAGCTGGTTCACGATCTGGCGCAATTCCCTGAGGTTGCCGGGCCAATCATGGCCAGCAAGCGCCAAAAATGCCGAGTTTTCGAGCGCGAGCGTTTGGGCGTTCGAGTCTCCCTTTGCCTCGACCGTGAAATGCTGAACCAGCTGTGGAAGATCCTCCAATCGGTCTGGCAAGGCGGGCAGCTTGATGTCGAGCCCAGCAAACAAGCCGAGCAGGCGGGGACACAGCACCGTTTGGAGGGCGGCCCCGCGAGCAACCGTGGCAGTTGCGACGATGCGAGCACTGGAGCGCACAATGGATGCGCCGTTCAAGGGCGCGAAACTGCCGGTCTCGAGGTAATCGGCGAGCCGTTCCTGCCCATCACGCGAAAGCTGATCGAGATGCAGCAGCAATACAGTCGTATCGCTTGCACTTTCCAGCAGCGACAGTTGGCGCCTTCTGTTCTGGTCGCGCTCGGCCCCGAAAAGCGCTCCGACCGTATCGATGGGCGGACCGGGTCGGCATTGAAACAGCGCTGCGTTCGCGTGCTTGCGATCGCTGAAGGCATGGACCAGGCTGGCTATCCTTCGTTTGCCCGACCCGGGCTCGCCCCAAACGAGCACCGGACTTGAATGGGAGGCCAGACGCTTTGCGGTCTCAAGAACGCGTTTCATGATTGAGGACTGCGCGATGATACCGTGCCTGAAGCCGCTCAACTGGAGCTGGCGCTCGAGAAGGTCGACCTTCTCCCGCAACAAGTGAAGGCTCTTAAATCCCGAGGTGATCTCAAGGACAGACATCTCCAGCGGAACCCGATCGAGCGAGGACCCGCCGATGAAACCCTTGACGCCCGTCTCGCCGCAGATATCCAAGAGTTCGTCTGGCTTCGTTATCGGCCCGCCGCCAAGCAGGCAGATCACGTTTCGGTCGACGGATTGAGCCACACGCGCGACTGCGCTCGTGCGCGCGGCAAGCTCCGACAGGCTAATCGATGGGTCAGATGCGCTTTCAACGCCACGGTTGAGATTGAAATTGATGCAGATGGCCTGAGTACCAGCTTCAACCATGCGCCTTGCTTCGGACTGGGTCCGAGTATAGGCGATGGTCATCAGGCCACGTTTTGCCGCCTTCACCAGCAGCTCTATTTCGCGGGCGTAACCCAGGCCGGATTTCTCAAGCAATGATCTCCTGTAGTCATCAATATGGATGACGGAAGGAAAGTTAGTGACTCCCGCAAAACCCCATCTGCTGATCCGGTCGAGCCAACGATCAATGTCGAGCTGCGGATCAAAGGTACAAGCGCCGAAGAATACCGGCAATTTCGTGCTGGGCAGGATCTCGGTCCGACCGAAGCCGGCCACGAAATCGTTGGTATTGCGGATTGGAAGGATTGAAGCGGGCGAAGAGCCGCCCATCGCGCGGAATCGACCGGCATTGAGCGCGAGGACGAAATCTGCTCCTGCTCGCTCGGCCGCTCTTGCGGCCATGCCTGATCCGATGCCCGCCCCCAGCACAAAGGAACGGGAGTTCCGGAAGAACTGCTTGATACCGTCTCCCTTCACCTCACCCGCCCGTGTCTAACGACCCGAGTTTGCTGCCGGCCAGCACCAGATAAAATTAGCTCCATTTTCCAGGCGCTTGCAACCGTCGCAGGGCTTTTCCGTTCATCATGAACAGATGGCAGTCCGCCGGGGAGGCCGCAAGGCGAACGTTGCCGGATCTATTGAGCAGCTCGGGGGTTGGCGCTTTTGCCACGACGGACTCTTTTCCAGCGCTGCCGCAAATGTAGGTGACGCTGCCGAGACGCTCGATCAGGTCGAGCTCGACATCGATTACGATGTCGCTCTCGGAAGGTAGCAAGAAATCATCGGGCCGTATGCCAAGCGTGATCGGCTGCCCGACCAGCGAGTTGTCCGGCTTCACGGGAACCGAGATCACCACACCCGAATCCAGCCGAACGTTCATGCTGGATTCATGCGCTGCCTCGACCTTACCGCCCAGGAAATTCATCTTGGGCGAACCGATGAATCCCGCGACGAACCGGGACGCCGGATTGTGGTAGAGATCATGTGGGCTACCCATCTGCTCGATCATGCCGTCCTTGAGCACGACGATTTTGTTCGGCATGGTCATCGCTTCGATTTGATCGTGCGTCACATAAATCATCGTATTGCCAAGCTGCTTGTGAAGTTTGGTGATCTGAACCCGCATCTGAACGCGCAGCTCCGTATCCAGTTGGACAACGGCTCGTCGAACAGAAACACCCTGGGCTCGCGCACATGGCACGACCGATTGCAACGCGCTGCCGCTGCCCGCCGGAGAGTTGACGAGGCTTACGATCCAAGAGATGATTGATTTGCAGCAGCGACGCAGATTTCGCACCCCTGCCGTCAATCTCTGCTCTACCAAGTTTCGCCATACGCAGAGGAAAGGCGAGGTTCTCGCGCACGGTCATATGAGGATAGAGAGCATAGCTCTGAAAGACCATCCCGAGGTTACGATCAGCCGCGTCAACATCGTCGGCGGCTTCATTATCGATCAGAAACCGCCCACCGCCAATTCGCTCCAGCCCCCAATCATGCGCAGCAGCGTCGACTTGCCGGACCCGGATGGCCCGACGAACACGACGAATTCGCCATGGTCGATTGTCAGGTCGATATTCCGCAGGATCTGGATAGTCCCGTAGGCCTAACTGACGCCTTCGAGACGAACAGCGGCCATTACGCCCTCCTCTGTCGCGGCGTTCCAACCAGCGCCGTCGGGACCTCAATCTCTGCCAGGCTCGATACGATGAAATCTGGTCGCGCGAGTGCGGGATCCTCTCGGGGCGGAACGCCGGTCGTGACCAGCACAGTCGGAAGACCAGCTCCCTTACCGGCCTGAATATCCGTCGCAATCTGGTCGCCGATCATCAGTGTGGCGCTGCGCACCGTCCCGAGGCGGGAAAGCGCAGTTTCGATCATGTGCGGTTCAGGCTTCCCAACGATCAGGGGCTTGGTCCGGGTGGCTGCGGCCACCGCGGTGATCATTGCTCCTGCCCCCGGCTCGAATCCATTGGCGGTCGGCAAGAGGAGATCAGGGTTGGTTCCGATAAAGGCGGCCCCGTTCAAGATCGCCTCAACAGCAATCCGCAGCTTCACATGTGTGATGTGACGATCGAGACCCATTACGACGATCTCGGGCTCTCGGTCAGTAACGTCCAGCCCGACCGCGGCGACCGCGTTCGAGAGCGAGGCCGCGCCGATAACATATACCCGTTTCGCGTCCGGGTAATTCGTCCGCGCGAGCTCTGCAGCCGCAATCGCGCTGGTAACCACTTCGTTCGGTCCTATCGCAAGCCCAAACGCTTCCAGCTTGTGGACGACGTCCTCCGGCGTGTGGGTCGAGTTGTTTGTCACGAAGCAGAACGGCAGTCCGGCCGCTTGCCATCGCCCAAACGCTTCTATGGCATCGACGATTGCGGCATCTCCACGATAGAGGACGCCATCGAGGTCCGAAATGACCCCTGCGATAGGCGGCCAATTGAGGTGAGAGCTTGGGCTAACCATTCATCAGCATCCCGCCGTTCACATGAACGATCTGCCCTGTCATGTAGGAAGCTGCAGGACTGGCAAGGAACACCGCAAGCCCTGCGATATCGTCGGGCACTCCAACACGTCCCAACGGAATGCGGCCGCTGTGGCGCGCTTCGGTCTCCTCCCGCGGGCGACCGTGCATGGGAGTATCAATAATGCCGGGCGCGATCGCGTTCACATTGATGCTAAGGGGCGCACATTCGTAGGCAAGCAGTTTGGTCACGTCGTGAACGATTGCCTTCGAAAGACAATAGTCGCTTCCGCCAGCCTGGTAGTTGAACACTGCACCTTGCGAGGACAACGAGGAGCCGACATTGACAATGCGGCCGCCCCTGCTTCTCATGAAGCGCTCAATGACCAGCTTTGAACAGCGCAGGACGGCGACCGAGTTGATCTGGATCGTACGTTCAATTTTCTCGGAGTTTCCACCGAGCAGCGCCTGAGCGGATTTAATGCCTGCATTATTGACCAGCACGTCCAGCCGACCAAAGTGTTTGGCAATGTCTTCCAGGACCCGCCCGATGTCTTCCTCGCGCGCGACGTCCATAGCCATGGGAAGTATGCCGTTACCATAGGGCAGCCTTGGCAGAGTGTCTCTGAGGTTCTCTAAATTAGCATCGGTGGCAACGACGTTCGCGCCTCCCTGGCGAAACGCATTGGCAATGGCGGAGCCAATACCGCCGCCTGCGCCGGTGACGAGCACCGTTCGGTCAGAAACTGAGAACTGTTCGGTCATTCCAACTCCAAGATCGTTTGAGACTGAAGAAACTCATCAACTGCCTGAGCCGTCGGCATTGAGCTTTGAGCGCCGCGCCGTGTTACGCACAAGGCTGCAACGGCTAGCGCCTTTCTGACTGCTTCCTTAAGAGGCAGCCGTTGAGCGAGCGATGCTGCGAATGCTCCGTTGAAGGCATCTCCCGCGGCCGTGGTATCGACCACCTTGACCGGAAAGGCTCGCAGAGAAAAGGAGCCTGTACCGTCGGCATAGTAAGCTCCCTGTGCTCCGAGGGTGATCAGCGCGGCGCCCGGACCGAGATCAAGCAGCTTTTGCGCCGCGCGTGCAGCACTCTCGAAGTCGCACACCTCAATGCCGGTCAACTCGAAGGCTTCCGTCTGGTTCGGCGTGACGAAATCAACGTTTCTCCATGCAGTCGATGGAAGACCTGGCCTCACCGGGGCCGGATTGAAAATAAGCTCGAAGCCTTTCTCACGCTTCATCTCGAACAGTCGGTTGAGTGCGGCGATCGGCATACCCATTTCTGCGACGACGATTGCATCGCGCTCTATGAATTTGGTTGCGCTCTCGATCATGTCAGGCCCCACCTTCGAATTGGCGCCTGGGTCTATGACGATCATATTGGAGCCGTCGTCAGCGACCATAACCACGGCCAAGCCCGAGACTTCGCCTGCACAGACCGTAATTGCCTCCGTGCGAACGCCGGCTTCCATAAGCGATTTTAAAAGCGACTGACCGGCATCATCATCACCGAGATGCGTGTAGAAGTGTGGTTTTAGGCCGAGCCGGGCGGCCGCGACGGCTTGGTTGGCGCCCTTTCCTCCGGCATGACGGGTCAACGCACCCATCAGGCTTTCACCCGGCGTTGGAAGCCGCTCGACATTGAAGCACAGATCGAGATTCGTCGTTCCAAAGAACATCAATGGCCTGGCATTCATTTTACCGCACCGAAGGTTAGGCCGCGTTCGAGGTGAAGCCCGTCAGCTTCTCGAATTCCGGCAACTGGGCTGCCACCGCGTCGGCATACGGATGAATGTCATAGGCCCAGACAATCGACGCGCCTTCAAACTGACGCCAGTTGATCTCGTCCGCCTTGACTTGGGCGAATCCTATGACCGTTCCAGCCAAAGGCGCGACGCAGATGAGAACGTTACGGGCAAGCCCCATGTAATAACCGCGAAAGGCGGCGAGCTTCCTTGTCATCATCCCCTCCTCTGGGCTCGTTGGCCCACAAACCCACGCGCCCCTCCTCGTCCAAGGCCGGGGCACAGGGATGCTAATCCGTCATTTTTTCGCCCTGAGCGGCTTTTCAAACGAGCGTTGGGTAACATTGGGTAAGATCCAAGTTCACGCCCAGTGACGATCGCCCCAACTAGACGACCGGCATCACGGTCGCATTCCGTGAAACACGTCGCTTGCCGAATCTGGCCGTCGAGACATGGTGAGACCATTCGACCTCGGTATGATATTTCGCGGCGACCAACGCGAGAACAGCCCCCGAGCGCGCGAGTCGCTTGAGCGTCGCGAGATAAGGCGGCCACTAAACCACCCGCGGGCGAGGGCACACGGCCACGTCGTGTACGTAAAGGCGGTCCGCATCGTCAGGCAGCTTGCTGGGACGCATAACAATGTCTTTTTGCTACGCATAATGGTCAGTATGAACAGGCTAACCAGACAGGCCAGTGCCCGAATTCTTCGTCTACTGTGCAAAGGATAATCATTCGCGCTATCACACATTTGACGGGTGGATAGCAAGAACGCGGTTGCAATGTTGTTGGTAGATAGAGGCCACGCCTGCGCGGCTTATCAGGACAAGACCCTCGGGAACATGCCGTGAAAGCCCGTCCAGATGGATGAAATCTGGAACTTCGTTTAGCCAAGGCCGCGCACCAAGAAGGCTGTTGCCGCTCCCCGGGCCGTTGGCGACAAGTGGACATGAACGGCGATCTGCGCCGAAACCAAGCTGATTGTGAGCTGGTTGCTTGGCGCTCGTGATCCGGACGCCGCTCTGACGTTCGTCCACGATCTGGAGGGGCCTAGCCAATCGCGTCCAGCTTACCAGCGATGCTTACAGGCCGTACTTGTATGCCGTTGAGGCGGCATTCGCGGACCAGGTTGACCATGCGATGCTTATCAAGATTTGCGGCTCTGATCCGCAGGCGGAAGTCCGCTACAGGCCGGCCGAGTGCCTTGGCGCGGATAAGACGAAGATTGGCAACCCTGATCCGAAGCATTTCAGCACATCTTACGCCGAGCGCAGCAACCACGCCATGCGCCGGTTCACGCGATCGACGGACGCCTTCTGAAAAGGTCGAGAACCATGCCGCCGCGATTGCGCTGCACACGATGTACGACAACTTCGTGCGCAGCCATCAGACGGTCAAGGTTACGCCCGCGATGGCCACTGGCGTGACCGACAAGCTCTGGGAGATGGAAGACTTAGTTGTGATGCTAGAGCGGTGGGAGCTAGCGAACTTCAAGCCGGAATATCAGTGGTCCGTCAGTCCGCCATCGGCAAGGGCATTCTGTCAGCGTCCTGTGACGTCGCGCGTGGTCGATAGCATCTTCGGATTCCAGAGCGAGCACGAGGCTCTGGAATGCGTGCGGAAGAAGTCGCAAGGCTGGTTGCTAGTCTAGAGAGTAGGATCAAACAGGGCCGCCAACTGAGACGGCCTATTTGTTGAATCGTTTACGGCGCGAACATCGCTATGCCGATGATGAGGAAGGGGCTCAGTCCGAATAGGACGATACAGACACTTTTAAGGAGTTCGCTTCCCATGAGACAACTCCGGCGTTAGTACGAGACCTTACGCCCAATCGAACTCGATGGCATGTGCAATCTGTGCCACCGCAACGTCTCGTTGCGATCGGCTGCCAACTCTGGCCATGATTAACCAATGGAACTCTTTCGGGTCAGCTTTGGAGCTGACTACTCATCGAGGGACTGCTCGACACTCCGGCTGGCGTCGTATCCACCCGATGCGCTTTCTGAAAGAACTGAAGCGCGTTGCCGCGCATGATCCGGTCGATCAAGTCACGGGTGCCCTCGAGCGCGATCCAGCCTTCGGCCACCAATTGCGAGAGAGCTTGTGCGATTCCACGGCGCGCTACGCACGCATGACCATAAATTGGCTCGACAGAGACATAGTCGCCGCCGAAGGTGAATATCTTGTTGGACGGAACCGCCATCAAAAACTCCTTCAAGAAGCGAACGCCCGCCACCGGATTGATGATCCATGCCCAGCACATGTCGATCGCTGCGTTAGGATAATGTTTGGCCAACGCAATAAACTCGTGCTCGTATGGGTAGCCAATATGCATGAGGACGAATCGGGTTTCGGGAAAATCCTGCAGCAGACGGCACACATCTGCTGCATTGCTGCGAGTACGCGCGAGTTGCATCACGCCGTGGCCCGCCAAAACGCCGGTGTGCAGTTTGACCGGCAAGCCGTACTCGCCAGCCTTGCCGACGCAATAGCGGAATAGATAGTCTTGCAGCGCCTTAAGATCCTCAGGACCGAGGGCGTGCAATGCGCCTACCCTGTCGGCATGGTGCGGGAATAGTCTTGCGGCATGCGCCTTGGTGACCGGCTCAAAATCGAGAGCGCGAGAATAGGCGATTTGCGATTTTACAGCCACGGCCTTGGCTCCGTAAGTCGCGAAATAAAAGTCTATGACCCCGAGCCATTCATCGAGAGTGGTCGGGCATCTTCCCGTCTCGACCTCCACCCACGCAAAGTCAGCTGCACTACACCGGCACAATTGAAGGATGCTTATGTCGTGGTCGAGCAACCCTGGCTGCTCGGTTTCCATAAAGATGCGCTGAAGCGAATTGACGTGACAGCCTTTGATGTTTGCCAGCTGCAGAATCCGTGCGTAAAAACCCGGCTGTACGGTTTGATGGTATTTTTCGGCGATGCGGGGCAGGCTTTCGGCAGTCAGGTCCTCTTCACCGTAAACACCACGAAACGTATGGCGCAGAGCCTGGGCGTAGCCGGTGTGGCGGATGCGTTCCCAATAAGGCGCGATCAGCCGATATTTGTCCTGGCTCGTAAGGTCCGGCCCGAGAAACGCCTGTAGGTCGGTCGCTGGCAGGCCCGCAACCACCAGGTCCTCGGCAGCATAGGATCTGAATAGATAGGCCCAGTCGTTGCATGGCAATGTCCGTGGATGGATTGCTCCGGAAAGGCGCTGGCTTTCCTCGATCAGGTGTTCATGGGTGTCCACAAATGGCGTCTGCTCGACCCATTGCGCGATTTGTCGATCTACGTCTGTCATCGACTTCCAGTCCACTGCTCCGCTTGTCATTTCGCGCTCCCTTTAGGTGACGACACTTGCTTGCGTCTGCATTCGCAAGCACGGCCAGCATTGGACCATGCTGATAGGTCTGGCGTTGATGTCCTGTCGCCGCGGCGGCTTCGGCTCGCCGCGGTCAAGCTCAGTAATTGACCACATCACTGGGGTGAGCGACGCGCTCCTTGAGCGCATCGGTCATTGGGAAGTTCAGATTGATGTTTTTCGGCGGAATCGCAGCCACGAACCATTTGTCGTAGATTTTGGTGAACTCGCCGGAAGCCATGAGTTTGGAGAGAACGTCGTCGACTAACTTTTTGAAGTCGTGATCATCCTTCGAGAACATCAGGCCATAATAATAAATGGTACCATAGTTAGCATTTAGAAAGATGAGGTCGGCCGGTTTCGCATAATCCGCCTTCATGCCGGCCAAGAGAATGTCAGCTTCCACCCACGCCGCCACACGACCGGTCGTGAGTAGCAGCAATGATTCCGCATGGTCTTTGGCTTGCGCGATTGTCAGGTTGAGATCGTCCTGCTGCGAAATTCCCTTGGCAATGCCGAGAGCATCGGAACCTTGCGTTACGACAACGGTCTTCCCTTTCAGGTCTTTCGGCGTCTTGAGCCCGCTCGACGCCTTTGCGAGCCAAGCCGTTTGACTGGCGAAGGTTGCAACACTGAATGAGACCTGTTCTAGACGCTGCTTACTGCTGGCAGTGCCGCCGCACTCGATGTCGATCGTGCCATTCTGGATAAGTGGAATCCGGTTGGACGAGTTGACGGGCGTAAGCTTTGTCTGAATGTCCGGAGCGCCGAGATCAAGTTTCAGACGATCGACAACGTGCGCACACAGGTCGAGGGAAAAACCAACGGGCTTCTGATCAGCGCCGAGATAGGAAAAGGGAATCGAGGCCTCGCGATAACCAATGGTGATCACCTTTTTCGATCTAATGTTGTCAAGCGTTGGACCCGCGTGCGCCGTGGAAATCGCAGTTGCGGTGATCGCGATCGCTGAAAGCAGTGCAAACATTTTAGCCATAGGAATTCCTCTGATTCAGATGAAGCGCGCTTTTTGCGCTTTTGATCTTGGGCAGCGCGGGCGCTCCCAGGCGATCCGTGCGCGATCTGGCGTCGCTAAGATGACCGCTTCCGACGCGCGGAAGAGGCCTAGTTCCCGAAGCTGGGCAGCGTACGATCCGCTCATTCCGCACCGCACATGAACCGGGCAGCGTTCAGCCATGGCTAAATGATAGGCTTCAGGAGCCATTTGGCACCACAAAAATGTCAGTTTACGAGTATTTGGATTTCGAAATATGAGAATTTATCGAAAGCAACGGCATGAACCCGATGAGAGGCACCTTTCCCGCTAGTGTGAGGCGCTCCCGTCCATCGGCAATCAAGCTCGATCGGAAAACACGAAATCGGGCATACGCATTTTCTATATTTTGGTTGCCCGAAGTTTTTCATGGTTCGCAATCTACTCCATCGCCGGGCATCAGAGCGTCTTTCCGCAGCACAAAGCTTGTGGTTTTTTAGAGCAAGGGGCGCCGACCCAAGGCTAGGGGACGGTCGAGGCCGAGCCGAATGGGATACCGGTCCGAGGCGGCGCGATTTGCACTCACCTCGTTCATGTTCATGTTGGTCGACGTTCTCGCCCCTCTCTGGAAGACGTCCAGCGGAAATTCTCTCCGCAACACTCCTCGCGCAATTTCGCCGCAAACCGCGCAGATTACATCGGCCTTATCCTTCTCAATATCCCCGAGGCGCGCATTTGCCCTGGCTGCGGCCATCTTTACGAATGCCAGCGCCTTTATGAAGATGGGAAAGTGACTAATCGGAATACCTCAGATCGAGAAATTTGCGATCCCGCGCGCGGTCTGCGGACCATAGTAGGCTTTCAGCGGGATCGTCGCCGGGCCAAGCGAATCGCTTTCGATACGCTCTGCTGGCGATGCGTTGGTCATATCAAACTCTCATGTCTGTCATGGCATTTCAGGGAAACCCGCGTGGGCCGCGATCTCAGTGAATGATCTGATTGAGGAACGCCTTCGCGCGTTCCGTATTCGGCGCGCGAAAGAATGTGCTTGGATCGCCCTCTTCCACGATTGAGCCGCGATCCATGAAGACCACTCGATCCGCAACTTCGCGCGCAAAACCCATTTCGTGCGTGACGCAGACCATCGTCATCCCATCCTGCGCGAGTTCAACTATGGTTTCGAGCACCTCCTTGACCATTTCCGGATCGAGGGCAGAGGTCGGCTCGTCGAAGAGCATGATCTTGGGCTGCATGCACAGGGCACGGGCTATCGCGACACGTTGCTGCTGCCCGCCCGACAATTGAGCGGGATATTTGTTGGCCTGGTCATGGATCCGGACTTTCCTCAACAGCGCCATCGACCGCTGATGCGCCTCGGACTCAGCAAGGCCCCTGACCTTCATCGGAGCCAGCATGCAATTTTCGAGCACCGACAGATGCGGAAACAGGTTAAAGCTCTGAAAGACCATGCCGACTTCAGAGCGAACGTTGTTGATGTCGCAAATCCGGTCTGTCAGTTCGATCCCATCGACGACTATACGTCCGGAATCGTGCTTTTCGATATGATTGATGCAGCGGATGAGAGTCGATTTCCCGGAACCCGATGGTCCGCAGAGTACAATCTTTTCTCCTTTTGCGACTTTGAGGTTGACGTCGCTCAGGGCATTGAAGCTGCCGAACCGCTTGACGAGGTGCTCGACGACAACCATCGGGAACGGGTCAGCTGGGCTAACTGTGCATTCTTGCTGCATGCTGATCTCCAGGTTGTAACCCCAGGGAATGACGGGCCATCGGATTATGCCTGATTATCGGCGGGCGCCCGCGATCGCGTACTTCCTGCGGAGCGAGGCGACGAATTGGGACGCGGCGCAGCCTATGATGAGATAAACAACAGCCACTGCGAGATACATCTCGACCAGACGACCATTGAGCTGTGCAAGCTTGGAAGCCGCACCAAGGAGATCAGTGAGCGATAGAACGTAAACAAGGGACGTATCCTGAAACAGGATAATGGTCTGGCTCAGTATGATGGGGCTTGCGACCCGAAACACCTGCGGAAGGACGACATGACGATACATATCGAACGTCGACAGGGCGAGAGCCTGGCACGCCTCGAATTGTCCTTTGTTCACGGCGCGCAATCCGACACGGATGATCTCCGAATAGTAGGCAGCTTCAAACAGGCCGAAGGTGATGAACGCTGTGTAGGTGGCACCGACTGGAACCGGGCGACCGTTGCCTGACAGGTGCCCCAGAACGATGGGCACCAAGAAGAAGAACCAAAACAGGACCAGAATGAGCGGAATCGATCGCATCAGGGCGACATAGCTACGGACGAGCTGGCTCAGAATGCGGAGCTCAAAGTGCTGCACGAGGGCGAAGAGCGTTCCAAGAAACATTCCAACCAAGAAGGCGGCTGCCGTCAAGGAAAGCGAGAACAGCAATCCTGACCACAGATAGGGCCACGCCTGTACGACAATCGAGAAATCGAGACTGTTCATTTCACGACCTCCATACCGTTAGGGACGGGGCTTTCCAGCTTCACAGCGTCAAAATCTGACCCGCCGGCCTCCCTACCGGGTGCGGTACCGGGTATGCGCACGGCTTTGTCGATAAGCATCATCGTCTGGTAGGCGATCAAAGCCAAAGCGAGATAGATGAGCGTGGCTGCACCGAATGCCGCGAAGGTTTGGAACGTCGCATCGCTGATTTGGCGCGCCTGCGCGGTCAGCTCCATCACACCGATGGTTAGAGCGACGGATGTATTCTTGTAGATGCCCATCACCTCGCTTGTCAGGCTTGGCACGATCAGGCGAAGTGCCTGCGGCAAGATGATATGGCGATAAGTTAGATAACCGCTCAGGCCGAGTGCGGCAGCGGCTTCGTCCTGTCCCCTGGGCAAGGCTTCGATGCCTGCGCGAACCTGTTCTGCGATGCGCGCGGCGGTGTAGAGGCCCAGGCACCACAGGGCCGGAAAGAAAGTTCCCCAAGGCGGAGGTATTTGCTTTATCCAGTCGCCCATGGTCGTTGGAAGAAGCTCGGGCAGGACGAAGTACCAGAGAAACATCTGCACGAGAACGGGGATGTTTCGGAAGATCTCAACGTACAATCGAGCTAGGGCCCGGAAGAAGGGATTCTGCACAGTTCGACCTATGCCGACGACGACTCCGATTGCGAATGCAATCCACCAGCCGAAGAAGGCAAGCGCCAACGTCCAACCGAGACCCGAAACGAGCCAGTCGATGTAACGCTGGCCATCCACGGTCTTTTCAAGGAGAACTGTGAACATCGCAAACCTCACGATTGCGGGTGCGCACGGCGACCACGCTCGGCATGGTCGCTCATCGTGCACGTTGTGCCGGTACTAATCGACCGCGTCAGCTGAATGCACGATCTTCTCCTTCAGCGTGTCGGCAAGCGCAAAGCCATGATCTTCGCTTTGGCTCGATCAGGCCGTCCGCCTCGAGCGCTTTTTCTCGAACTGCCCCCATGCCTAATCCTACGCAGCCTTGAATGACTTTTTTGACAGCCGTCCGCGGATAAGATGCACTAAGCGATCCACATCGTCGATCGTGTTGAACATGCCGAACGATATACGGATGCCGTCACGCTCTGGGGAAACACGCACGCCATTCTCTTCGAAGTAGCTGAGCCATTCTGTCGCAGGAAGACCGATGACGTAGATGTGAGGCGATCGATGTTGCCGCTGACGCGGACCGATGAGACTGACGCCGAGATCGTCCAGCTGGGCGAGCAGATGATCACCTAAATCGAAGCAATGATTCTGAATGTTCTTCACCCCGATCTGCTCGATCATGTCGAGCGAGGCTCCGAGCGCATGAATTGCAGGAAGGTTGAAGTTGCCTAACTCGAAGCGTCGCGCGGTGGGAGACGACGCCAAACGATCGGGACGAGCGATAAGGTCGTCAGGAATTTCCGCCAAACTGGCAGCGGCAAGATAGGGGGGCTCCAGCTCCTTCAGAGTTTGGTCCCAATAGAGCAATCCGAGACCTTGAGGGACGAGCAATCCCTTGTGACTTCCACAGCCCACGAAGGTTGCCTGGATGGCCTTCACATCGATCGGAACGACCCCGATTGCCTGCATGACGTCGACAACGAAGTAGAGCTTCTTATCCGCGCAAAGAGCGCCGATACTCTCGATATCGAAGCGATGTCCTGCGTGGAAGGTCACGTGCGACAGCGAAATCGCGCGGGTCGTATCGTCGATGTAGGGAAGAAAAGCCTCGGCGTTTACGACATTCGTCATGGGAAGGAAGTCGATCCGGACCCCCTTCTTCTTCAAATTGAGGAAAGCATAGGTGTTGTTTGGATGATCGCCATGGATCATCAAAACGCTATCGCCGGCTCGCAGAGGCAACGCGTTCGCCGCGATGTTCATGCTTTCCGATGTGTTCTTGGTGAAGGCAATTTCGTCGGCTGACACCCCAAGGAAACGGGCTACTTTGGCACGCGTTTGCTCAACCCGGTCGAGCCACACGCCTTTCGGCCCGGCGCTCTCCAAGCCTTCACGAAGAAAGGTTTCGATGGCGGCCATTACGGGACGCGCGAGCGGCGCCTGAAAACCGGAGTCGAGGTAGACCATCCTTTCGGCTGCAGGGAACTCCTTGCGCACAGCTTCCACGTCGTAGTGGCCAGACATTCCCACTCCCCTTCAAAACGCTTCGGCCCGTATTGCCAAATTTGCTGGGCTTGATCGCCATACCGAGCCTGTGCAGTGCACAAAAACCGATCAACGGCCGACGGCGCTAACGATATGAGCGAACCGGAGCCTGATCCAGGTCGTTTTTCATATTTCAGTAGCAATAGTTCCGAAAAATGATAATTTTCTTCGACTAGGGAGATTGCGATGGCCGACCAAAAAAATACTGCCGGGCCCCTCGACCGAGCATTCGCGATTGTTGGCCATGTCGCTCACCAGACAAAGGCCGTCTCGGTCGTTGAGATCGCGAGCGCCCTTTCGTTACCCGTTCCGACGGCGCATCGACTTGTCGGAAATCTGGAAGAACGCGGCCTTCTTCAGAAAGCGCTTGGATCGAAGCGCTACGTGGTAGGCAATCAGTTGGTGATGCTGTCCGCCAGAGTCATCGGCGCGGCTTTTCGCACGGCGCGGCGCCATGCGGTGCTGCGCGCGGTTGCTGGCGAGATCGGCGAACAGTGCGAGATCGGCGTCGTGCGCGACAATCTCGTCACTTACGTTGACAGCGTACGCGTGTCCCAACCACAGGGGCTTCAATTCAATCCCGGCGAGGCGGCTCCACTTCACTGCACCTCGACGGGAAAGATCTACATGAGCCGACTGCCCAAGAGGCCGCGCGAAAAGTTATGTCGCTCACTCGCTCTGACCCAGTACACTGATAACACCATCGTGGATTGCGAGACGCTTCTGAAGATTCTCGAGGAGACGCGCCATCATGGATGGGCCAAGACCAATGAGGAATACGTGAAAGGCGTGGTCGGCTGTGCGGTCCCTATCGTTTCTCCGGACCGGGAGCTGATAGCCTGTCTTGGCGTCTCGGTGCCCGCGGCGCGAGTCAGCTTCGCCGAGCTTGACCGGTTCATTCCCCCACTCCAAAGAGCGGCCGTGCTCCTATCGCAAACCATTCTTCAAACCGACAGCGAGGATGAAACGCTTGTGGATACTTGAGTTAAAGGATCCCTCGGCTTCGCCGCTTCTGGTCGGCCCGGATCTACCTGTTCTCTCTGGCGGGCTCGATCCTAAGGGGACCGCGACTACGCTGTCCTCAGCACTGAAAGTTAGCGGCGACGTGACGACGCGCCCGTCGGTATCGGCAGAGCAGACGCCGTCCTTTCCTCATGTCACGCGCCGCTAACCTCAGTGGCCAGCCACAGCCTCAACTTGCGATGGTAGCCATGCCTGAGAGAGGGAGGTCCTCCAGGCACGCCCAAGAACCTGCATTCTTCGTGCCAGCCGATAGTCGGGGGTTCGCTGTGTTTTTGTGTTAGCTTTGGCGATTTTCCGACATGGTCAGGTCCCGATCCCTGCACTCAGGCCTGTCCATAGCCGCGTCAATATCGATGTTGTCGCTAGGTAACTATCGACTGCGATCGGCGTGGTTTTCGTTCCGTTCCTTGATTGGACCGGCTTCTACGTCGGCATCAAATGGCGCCGGCGGCTCAGCGCATCGATGCTGGGACATGGTCAACGCCGCGGATCTGATCTTCTTAGAGGCTCCAACGCCAATCTCGTTTTTCGTTGAGTCGCCTTTGCTCCGCCCCGGCTACTCACCAACGTCGAGCGCGCTCCCGCTTCGATATGCCGAAGATTGGCGCTGAATTGCTGGTGCCTGCTCAATAAGCTCAAGAAATCGCCGAAGAACGTGCGGAAGATGCCGCACACCGAGGCCGATATTGAGACGCTCGCGGCCAGCATCGCCGCCCACGGCCTGCTGCAGAACCTTGTGGTGGGGCCGGAGATCGACGGGAGCAAACCGACCGGCTGTTATCCCGTAAACATCGGTGAAAGGCGCAGGCAGGCGGTGTTGCTCCGAGCCAAGCGCAAAGACTGACGCAGTTCGCTGCCAGCCTGATGAACGCACGCTTTACTTCATCATCGCGTCAGCCTCCGCGCGAAAAGGCTTGGCGCGATGCGTCGCGTGAATAGAACACGAGGCGGCCTGCCCGATCAACACGCGTCCCTCGCGAGGATCCGGCGCCGATGGCGACTGCGGGCGGACTGCCGTTGCGGAAGCTCCAGTGCCGCCAGACCGCGCCGTTGAGCAGTTCATAGGAACCGTCCGATCGCGAGTTGGGCCTGCGCGTGAGGACATTAACGGCCGCGCCCATAGGCTTGGCCGGCTTTCTTTCCTCAAAGATCGCAAGAAGCCAATTACCCTCAGGCACGGGTCTATGACATGCCACCTAGAAAGGCAGAATGGTTGCTGCCGGAACATCGGGCGAACTGTTATTGTTGGGCAAGGATTCTGTCGAGCGCGCGAGTGAGTTCATCCACTTCGACGTCATCGTCGCACGACTCGGTCGAGATACTTGCAACACTCTCGTCATCGCCATCCTTGGTGTCCCGTGCTTTAGAAAGGTACAGTTCAGGTTTATTTGCACGCTGCCATTTACCGTCAGCATTCCTAGTCCACTTATCGGGACGCTGGGCAGGATCAAGCACCATGTTGGCTTCATCCACCTCAACAAAACCCATCGCCGCGAGGCGGGATTGCGCTTCCAGACTGACCGGAGTGGAATTGATCAATGGTCGCTCGCCATCGAGCCGAAGTTGATATTCCAGCAGAATATCCCCCGCGTTCTCGACAAGCGGATGACTAAGCCGAAGAGCTGTGGTGGATGTGATTCAGTTCGTCCAGGAAACAGTTCCCGCCACCTTTCGCCTTCGAATACCTCATTCATGCGAAATCCGGCTTCTGTTCTTAGAAGCCCAACGCTTCCGTTGCCTAACTCATAGCTGAAATATTTGGCGTCGTGGGTATGTCTTCTCGCCGTACCGGAACCCTCAGCCAGACTTGCTGTGCGCGCAGCTTTTGAGGATACGAAAGGCGAGTACTCTTGTGAGTTCGCGGCGATATGCTTGATTTCATCGCTATGAAAATCCTTTATTTTTTGCTTGAATTGAGACCTTGTGATCTCGATGACAGGAGGTCGGTGAGCGAGGAAGTACGACGGTGCTGCCGCCGCAGACGAACTAGCGTTCAGATTCGGCGTCGACTGAATGGCTGCAAGCATGTTCACAAACCTCGGGGTATCCGTATCAGGTTGCGCGGCGCTGTTTACTGAGTGCTCGATTTCATCAATCTCCCCCGCACGCGCCAGCGATTCGATATTCGACGAACTGATAGTCCGGTTATGCATGGTAAGTCGTGCTCCTATCCGCAGCGTTCTTGTCGCATGGAGCCATTCCAAGTCCGGCCGCAAACAACGAGCTGGGACTGTACAATATGACGCGACGCACGATTCAAGCCCCTACGATGGTTCTGCCTGAAAACCTGCGGCTCAACCCTGAGCGCCGTCGGATGGCAAGGTCCTCATCGTAACCCTTACAAGCGGTGGACCGGAGATACCCCTCTTCACTGCCCGGTGGCCGTCTCGTCACCGTAATCCCGCTCGCAGCGTACAAGCGTGCTGATCTTCCTCCGGCTTGTAAGCGACGAATTTGATAGCTCACGCGCTCGCGAACCTCTCGGCACTGCCCGCAAGTATCGGGTTGGCCTTGCGATCGCCCACCAGTACTTCCATCAACTTGAGCCAAATTGACCGCATGCCGTTCTCGGCAATGCTGCGACGATCATTTCTGCCAGGTCGGCGCCGACACGGCGCCATACCTAGCCCGCGAGTTTCACTCCGCTTTTCGTTGTTTTCCCCAGCCTCGAGAACCATCACATGTATCCACAAGCTCATGATCGATGACATGCCAAGCCGGCCATTCAGTGCAGTGACAATAGGGGTGTAACAGTGAAGCGTTTCAGATGTCGTTGCGTAAAGCGCATCACCTGATGTGCCTTATGCATCACCAAAACTATTCCACAATCGGAGGATACTGCGACTTCGCACCAAGCTCGCGACGATCCCCTTCGTTGCCCCTAAAGCTGCCCGGGAGACCTTTCAGTGCAGGAACCGCTGCTCGATTTGACCGTCGATGACATTGCACCATCGGGTGCGAGCCTGACCGTCTATGACGAGGAGCATTTGGCCACATACTGGCGGCTGCTTGACGCTGAAGCTGAGGGTGCAGATTGGCGCGAGGTAGCGCGCGTTGTTCTTCACGTTGACCCTGCTCACGACTGGGATCGGGCGCGTCGCGCTTTTGACAGCCATCTCGCTCGGGCAAAGTGGATAGCAGATGACGGTTATCGGCTGCTTCGCAGTGACGCTCGCGACTAGACGAGTGGATCACCTAGCAACCCATGACGCGTCAAGCCGGCTGAACCGCAATGTCGGCCTTTAAAGAGCCGAACTCAATCAATTGAGCTCCAATAAGAACAGCAATCACCGTCCCTGGGTGCGCCCTCACACGGATAGGAATGCCTTTACTGTGAGCCCTTGCGGCACTGTGAACCCTTGCGGCCTGCACCAGGCACCTGTTTCGGCGGCGTTGCGGATAACTGGTTCCTGACAGGCTCACGGCTCGTGCTGGCATCGCCAAAATACTTGGCGACGACCCGAGCCGATTTCGTCCGACATGTCAGCTACGCGAAATCCCGTCACTGTATCCGACGCCTGCCAGGCCTATCGACGATGGCAACACGGCTTGCCGCGACGAACTCATATGAGTCCGCACATAAGAAGACGAGCCATTCATTCGCAGAGGCGGACACATTATTTCCAGTCACCTACCAACCTTATCAATTGATCAAGAAGACAGCCACATGGCATGCATCCGCGTCTGTGAACCTCTCTAGAACGTTGACCTCGGATTGGGTCGAGAAGAATGAAACGGCTGCTCCTGGGCACGATAGCCATCGTCTTGCTGGTCGCAGCTGTCGCCGGTCTGGCCGCGCGGCTCTGCGAGCGAAGCGGTTCTGATGTCGGTCGCAATCGCGGCGATGGCTGTCGATGCTGGGAATTTGTCAACGCCAGAGATGTGGTCCGTGCGCAACCTCCTGCCCTGACGTGTCCTGGTGCAACAGGAAGTCCGCTCGGCGGCGAAATCGGCTTCCGCTGGCAGATCGCCAACTCGTTGTTTGGAATCGCGATGAACGGCAACTGCGCCAGTCCCAAGGGCTCTAACGCTAAACTCATTCTGCCGGGCCTTCAGGATGAATGCAAAATTGTTACCCGCAGCCCCGTTAAGGATCCGCTCGGTGACGCCTGGAATGATGTCCTCCTGGACGCAAAAGGCGCCACTGCGGTCGTCATCAATAAATATCAGACCTGCGACCTTGCGGCTCCGCTGCCGCCCGTCAACGGCAGCGACGGCCAACAGGGCGGTGCAGCAGGCGTGGACATAAAGTCTTCTTTTCTGCCCACTTGGCCGTCAGCGCTGAGTACGACTGCGTGCTCATGGGCCCTCCGATCGTTGGCTTTTGCACAACCGGAATCGCAGGCTTTCCAACGAGCGGCTCAGTAGGAACTGCCCGCGTTGGGCAGAACATCAACGTCGGCTTGGTCCGCGTGCACTAACGGCAGGATGTCGCGGGCGTCCTTGTTTGGTGTGAATCCATGTCGAGCGATAAGAGGCACTGATGTCCAGAATTTTGGCTGTTGGGACGGCTTTGCCACCGTTTCGGTTCTCTCAGACCGACCTCAAGGCTTTAGCGGGTCACCACTTCGTATCCAGAATGGAAAAGCTGAAGAGATATCTTACCGTATTCGATCATGCGCTAGAGCCTGTCTTCAGTTGAGGGATTCCCAAATCAGGGGATAAGTGATTCATGGGTGGTCGGCTTTTGGAGGGGCCGGCCGATGCGACGCTATGCATTGCGCGACG
>NZ_JBUYWT010000062.1:0-42573 GCF_055264925.1 Bradyrhizobium sp. KZN70725 | reverse complement strand
GTTCCTCTCCCTCGGCGATCCATCTCGGCCTCCTCGACCACGTTGAATCTCCCTTAATATGCGATTCTCAACCCTCCAGATCGCGGCTTTCTGACTCAGTAAGACTAAGGCGCGATGAGATTAGGTTGAATCGTCATCGCGCTTTAGTTCTTTGTTTGAGCATGATCTTTTCGGAAAACCGCTTCGCACTTTTCCGGATCATGCTTTAGCACTTCTCTCTGGCTAACGCTCCGATCTGTGCGCGCTCATGCTCCGCTCTTGCGTGGCAGCGTGAGCGTTCAGCGCTGTCCCGTCGGTGCAATCGGCATCGGCAGTGGCGCGACCGGCTCGGTAATCACCTCGGGCACAGCGGTGTTCAGCTGCAGCACGGTGGCGGCCGCGGGGACCGCGGCATCGGCCATCGCCGCATGGCCTTCGGCGCTCGGATGCACCGCGCCGCCATACACCGCCGACAGGATGCCCCATGTCGCGTCGTGGATGTCGCTTGGCTGCATCGAGGACGGCAGGCCCTGCGGGTAGGTCATCGCCGTGAAGTAGCTGTCATTGGCGTCGCGGATCCAGCGCGCGCGCGGCAGGTAGGCGCGGTATTCGCCGGCGCTGCGGCCGCATTTGAGCGGCTGGTTGGCGGCGGCGACAATGTCCGACACGAAGCTGTCGCCATTGGCGGCAAAGCAGTCGCGGTCGAATTCCGGATCGGTCGACGCACGTGCGCAGAAGCCATGGCTCGCAAACGCGTCCTGATGCGCGTCGATGAAGGTCATGCGGTCGGCCTGCGGATTGCGGCAGATGATGCCGGACTGGCACTGCGCGATCGCCTTGAGCTGCGGCAGGAACTCGTTCTGCACGAAGCTCGAGACCGACGCGAGGCGGTTGGGATCCGCGTTGAACGAGGGATGGATCTCGAAGCCGGCGCGGCCGCCGGGGCAGGGCGCGCCGCCATTGGCCAGCGCCGGATTGGCATAGGCCGTGTAGATCACGTGCGAGAGATCGCCGCCGACCAGCGGCTTCAGCGCGTCGCGCAGCTTGGCAAAATCGGCCGGCAGGTCGCGCGCCAGCGCCGAACGGGCATCGTCGACGCTGGCCATCGAGCCGCCGCGGCTGAACAGCGTGCGCTCGGTCGGCGTGTCGACGATCACGTTGGCGACGAGGCCGGAGAAGTAGATATCGTTGGCGCCGATCGACAGCAGCACGAGGTCGAGGGTGCGGTCGGGCTGACGGCGCTTGGCGGCGGCGAGTGCCGTGCGCAGCTCCGCGATCTGGCCGTTGACGGTGCCCGAGCAGGTGTTGGCTGTCTTCGTCGGCAGGCATTCCCGCGCCTGCTGCGAGCCGAGCAGGCCGTCGGCGATGCTGGCGCCGGTGCAGGCCAGCGGCAGATAGGTCACCGCGATGTGCGGATATTGCACGGCGAGCGCGAGCGCGGTGCGGGTCTGGTAGCTGTACAGCGACCGGTGACAGGCCGAGTTGAGCCAGAGCGCGCTCTGGCGTTGCCAGTTGGTCAGGGTGTCCGGTGCTTCGCAGGCGCGGCCGCCTTTGTAGCCGGCGCGGCTCGGCCGGTAATATTGCGCCCCGCCGAGATAGGAGCGGAAGCAGAAGCCCTCGTCGGAGAGCGCAATCGCGCGGTCGGGATTGCCCTCGCCGGATGCGATGCTGTCGCCGAGGCCCGCGATCAGCAGGTCGCGCACCTCGATCTGCGTCGCCACACGCTGGTTGGCGTCCGAGCCGCTTGCGACGTCGACGGTCGCGACCGTGGTGCGGCCGTAGCGGACGCGCAGGTTGATCGGCTCGGCGCAATCGAATGTCGAGGATTGCGGCCCGTCGCCGTCGTCGAACGACCAGGCACAGGTCGCGCCGACCGGAACCGGGCCGGTGAGCCGCACGACGATCGGATGATCGATCGGCGTCAGATAGCTTTCCTTGACGTTGTCGCGCGTGCAGGGCTCGCTGACGCGGCCCTGCAGGTCGATGCAGAGCCGGTTCACGGTGTTGCGCGCCCAGCCGCGGCCGTCGCTTTGCAGTTCCAGCGTCTGTTCCGAGGCCAGCACGGTGCGGCCAAGCCCGCTTTCGACATGCAGGCGGAAGTCGCGTTCCTCGCGGAACAGGCGGAAGCGGTTGCGGACCTCCCAGGAGATCTGCAGCTGGTTGTCCTGCGCGTCCGCGGCCGATGCGAACACCGCGGCCAGCGCGCTGCCGAGCAGCACGCTGCAGACCGTCACCCGAAACGAAAATCGAACCAAAAAGCCAATCATGGCGCGGTTTGACGCGAGCGGTACGGCGAAAATAAGAGAAGCGGCCGCGAGGATCGAAAATCCGGGGTCGAGGGGCCCGCACAGGGGGCCGATAACGTTGTCCGTTACCGTTTCAGCTGCCTGACCCGCTGCTGCCGGCTTTCGATCGGTTGCCGCACGGTCGCCGAAGCCGTGCAGGCTTGGCTTAGTCGTTTCCGCTCTTGCCAGGGCTGCACCACGTTGAGCCAGAGCTCGCGCATGCCCATGATCGAGATCGAAATCCCGAACGGGATCAGGAAGTAGAGGATGCGGAACACGACCAGCGTCGCCAGCAATTGTTCCTTGCTGAACTCCGGCAGCGCCACCAGCATCGCGGCATCGAACACGCCGATCGAGCCGGGGGCGTGGCTGGCGAAGCCGAGCAGCGTCGCCAGGATGAACACGACCGCCAGCGAGACGAAGTCGATATGCGGCTCGGTCGGCATCAGCAGGTACATTGCGAGCGCGCAGAAACCGAGATCAACCACGCCGATCAGGATCTGCAACAGCGTCAGCTTGGCCGAGGGCAGCACCACCTTCCAGCCGTTCTGGCCGAGCTCGCGGCGCTTCTCGCCGGTCAGGAGCCAGACGAAATAGGCGCCGATGCCGGCAAGGCAGCCGAGCGCGATCAGCCGGTTCATCGCCGGCGGCAGCAGGTCCATCGCCGACGCCGCCGCCGGGTGCCAGGCCATGCCGAAGCCGAGCACGAACAAATTGCCGAGCCAGAAGGTCAGGCCCGACAGAAAGCAGATCTTGGCGACGTCGATCGCGGAGAGGCCATAATCGGAATAGATCCGGAAGCGGATCGCGCCGCCGGTGAAAACCGTGGCGCCGATATTGTGGCCGATCGTGTAGCTCGTGAAGCTCGACAGCGCTGCGATGCGGTAGGGGACATGGATCTTGCCGATCGTGCGCAGCGCGAAGAAGTCGTAGAAGGTCAGCGTGCAGAACGCCCCGACCACGCAGAGCGCCGCCAGCGCGATCCGGTGCGGCGCGATGTTGGTGAGCGCGGAGAGAATGATGCCGGTATCGACGCCCTTCAGAGTGTGAACAAGCGACGTGATCGCGAACGCGATGATCAACACACTCGCGGCGATCCCGAGCCGTTTCCAGCCGATCTTTTCCTTGAAACCACGCCCGAGCGTGGTCAGCAGCCGAAGCATTCATCCTCCCGGCGGGGCGGCAAATTTCAGTGGGACCCGATCACGGACGGCGACGGGGGACGGGCAAACGCACCGTACGCGATGACCCATAAGGCAAAACCGATGCGTTGTGCAGCCCTTGACAAGCCAACCTTCGGCCCTCGTCCAGCGTCATTGTCATATTGGCTACATATGTTCTCGCTCTGCGAAATGTGAGTCGCAGGACCGCGATGGGGCCACTGCATGTTCCGCCGTTTCAGGCGGTTTCGCCGGCTTTTTTGCCGATTTTGCGGCCGTCCCGGCGTCGATGCGGGTTCATTGGCGCGAAGCGAATGGACGATATGCGTCAGCATGGGGACGGCTGAGCCGGCTGTGAGTTTACCAAAGTGTGAAGTCGGCGCGCGCATGCGCATGATCCGCCCTGCGCTCGGGCCGGTGAGCCGCGCGAGGGCGGTCCGTAGGTCTATTGAGGCAAAACGCCGCGCAAGCGGGCCGCCGTCGGACAGATCGGCCAGGCACGCGATTTCACACTTCGATCCGTGGCGAAGTGTTGCGGCGAAACGAAGGCCTATGTCTCGCATTGGTTGCCGAGAGCAAGGACAAGACCATGCAACAGACCTCCCTGAACGTCCGGCACATGCCGGACCGCCGCGCTGCATCGCATCGGCAAACGAGCGGGCTCGCGGCGACGTTGACGCTCGCCGCGATGAGTCTCGGCTATGGCGTCGTGCAGCTCGACGTCACCATCGTCAACACGGCGCTCAACGCGATCGGCGCCTCGCTCGGCGGCGGCGTTGCCGAACTGCAATGGGTGGTCAGCGCCTACACGATCGCCTTTGCGGCCTTCATCCTGACCGCGGGCGCGCTCGGCGACCGGATCGGCGCCAAGCGCATCTTCATGGCCGGGTTTGCGATCTTCACCGCGGCATCGGTTGCCTGCGCGGTCGCGCCTGATGCGACGACGCTGATCGCCGCCCGCTGCGTTCAGGGGCTGGCCGCCGCCATCCTGGTGCCGAACTCGCTGGCGCTGCTCCGCCATGCCTATGAAGACGAGAAGGCGCGGGGACGGGCGGTCGGTGTCTGGGCCGCGGGCGCGAGCCTTGCGCTGACCGCCGGCCCGTTCGTCGGCGGCGGACTGATCGCGCTGGTCGGCTGGCGCGCGATCTTTCTGGTCAACCTGCCGATCGGCCTCGCCGGCTTGTGGCTCGCCTGGCGCTTTGCCAGCGAAACCACGCGTCATCAGCAACACCGGCTCGATCTGCCGGGGCAGGTCGCGGCGATCGCCGCGCTCGGCACGTTGGCCGGCGCGCTGATCGAAGGCGGCACGCTCGGCTGGGGCAACCCGTTCGTGATCGCAGGCTTCGCTCTCGCCGCCGTCTTCTCCGTGCTGTTCGTCTGGCGTGAGTCGCGCGCGCCGCAGCCGATGCTGCCGCTCTCGCTGTTCCGCCACCGGATGTTTGCCCTGACCTCGCTGGTCGGCCTCCTGGTCAATGTCGCGTTCTACGGCCTGATCTTCGTGCTCAGCCTCTACTTCCAGCAGGTCAACGGGCTGTCGGCGTTCGCCACTGGCCTCGCGTTCGTGCCGATGCTCGGCGCCGTGCTGCCCGCCAACCTGATCGCACCGCATGTCGCGGAGCGGATCGGCGCGCCGGCGACAATCGCGCTCGGCGCCGCTCTCTCCGCCACCGGATGTCTTGCGCTGCTGTTCATCGGCCCCGGCACCAGCTACCTCGCGATCTGCCTGCAATTGCTGGGCATGAGCGGCGGCCTCGGCCTGCTGGTGCCGCCCCTGACATCGGCGCTGCTCGGCAGCGCCGAGCCGCAGCATGCCGGCATCGCGGCCGGGGTGTTGAACGCGACCCGGCAGACCGGCAGCGTGCTCGGTGTCGCGCTGTTCGGCTCGATGGTCAGCCGGTCCGCGGCCTTCATCACCGGCCTGCATGCGGCCCTCGTCATCTCCGCCGGCGTGTTGCTGGCGGCGGCTGCGCTGATCTGGATCGGCGCATGGTCACAGGCTCGGCGCTGAGACGAACCGCAGCGAGGCATCTCCGCGTTGCCCTGACCCGATCGCCTGCATTCAAGGCTTCTTGACCATGCGTGGAACCTTGCTGCGGTGCGGTTACCGTTCCTACACGAATGCGTCTGTTCTTATAGGTCCATAAAGGGGGCCTATATGTATCGCGTTCTGACCTGTCTCACTTTGGAACATGACTGGCGGTTGGTCGCCCTCGGCGGGGTGATCTGCCTGCTCGCCAGCGCCGTCGCGATCAGCCTGTTTCACCGTGCCCGCGCTGCGCAGGGGCGGGCCCGCGAGATCTGGATCGGCCTCGATGCGGCGGTCGGCGGTTGCGGTATCTGGGCCACCCATTTCGTTGCCATGCTGGCGTACGATCCCGGCATCGAGGCCGGGTACAACATTCCCATCACGCTGCTGTCGCTGGTGCTCGCGGTTGCGATCCTGGCCGTCGGATTGGCCGTCGCCACGCTCGATGGACGCTGGCAGACGGTTGCGGCCGGTGGCGCGATCGTCGGCGCCGGTGTCGCGGCGATGCATTACACCGGCATGCTCGGGCTGGAGCTGCCCGCGCGCATCGTCTGGTCGCCCGGCATCGTCGCCTCGTCGATCGCGTTCGGAAGCCTGTTCGGCGCGCTCGCGCTCGTCGTTGCCACCCGTGGCGAACGTTTCGGCACCACCGCCGCCGCGACCGGTCTTCTGACCGTCGCGATCGTCTCGCATCATTTCACCGCGATGGGCGCGGTGACGCTCGTCCCGGATCCGACCATCGTTTCCGGCGGACTTACGGTCTCGCCGCGCGTGCTCTCGTTCATGACCGCCGTTGCGGCCTTCGCGATCCTCGGCCTCTCGCTGATCGCCTCGATCCTCGACCGTCGCGCCAAGACCGAACTTCACAAGCAGAAGGTGGTGCTCGATACCGCGCTCGAGAACATGTCGCAGGGGCTGTGCATGTTCGATGCCGACGGCCGCATCATGCTGTTCAACGAGCGCTACAGCGAGATGATGGGGCGCAGTCGCATACCGCTGCAGGGACGCCTGCTGATCGATGTCCTGCAGGACCTCCATTCCATCGGCGAGTGGGACGGCGATCCCGAGGAGTTCTGCAATGCTCTCGTCGCCGAGGCAAAGGCCGGCCACAGCGCGACGCGGATCGTCAGCCGCAACGAGCGCGCGATCCGCGTCGTCGACCAGCCGATGAAGGGCGGCGGCTGGGTCGCGACCTTCGAGGACATCACCGAATGGCAGCAGGCACAGGAGCAGATTTCGCACATGGCGCGGCATGACGCGCTGACCAATTTGCCGAACCGGACGCTGTTCCGCGAGCAGCTCGAGAAGGCCTCGAGACTGGCCAAGCGTTCCGACCAGCTGGCCGTGCTCTGTCTCGATCTCGATCATTTCAAGGAAATCAACGACACGCTCGGACATCCGATCGGCGACGCGCTGCTGCGCGAAGTCGCGCGCCGGCTCGGCGAATGCGTCACCGAGCACGACACCGTGGCGCGGCTCGGCGGCGACGAATTCGCCATCGTGCAGTTCTGCAGCAATTGCGAGCCGTCCGTCGTGTCGTCGCTGGCAAGTCTCGTGGTCGAGCGGATCGCTGCGCCCTACGAGATCGGCGGCCATCAGCTCGTGATCGGCGTCAGCATCGGCATCTCGCTCGCGCCCGAAGACGGCAAGGATCCCGACGAATTGCTGCAAAAGGCCGATCTCGCGCTGTACCGCGCCAAGGCCGACGGCCGCGGTACCTATCGCTTCTTCGAGACCGGGATGGATGCGCGTGCGCAGGCGCGCCGCCTGCTGGAGCGCGACCTGCGGCTTGCGCTCGAGCATGACGAGTTCGAGGTCTACTACCAGCCGATCCGCGATGTCGCGGGCGATCGGATCGTCGCCTTCGAGGCGCTGGCGCGCTGGAACCATTCGCTGCGTGGCCTGATCGCGCCGAACAATTTCATTCCTGTCGCCGAGGAAACCGGGCTGATCGTTCCGCTTGGCGAGATCGTGTTGCGCAAGGCCTGCGCGGATGCCGCGGGCTGGCCCGAGGCCGTCGCGGTTGCCGTCAATCTCTCGCCGGTGCAGTTCAAGAACCCGAACCTGGTGTCGTCGGTGAAGGCGGCGCTGGAAGCATCGGGCCTGTCGGCGGACCGGCTTGAGCTCGAGATCACCGAATCGGTGCTGCTGCAGAACAGCGAGGCGACGCTCGCGGTGCTGCATGAGCTGCGCGGCTTCGGCGTCCGCATCTCGCTGGACGATTTCGGCACCGGCTATTCCTCGCTGAGCTATCTGCGCAGCTTCCCGTTCGACAAGATCAAGATCGACCGGTCCTTCGTCACCGACCTTGCGACACGCGAGGACTCGATGGCGATCGTGCGCGCGGTCACCGGCCTCGGCAAGAGCCTCGGCATCGTCACGACCGCCGAAGGGGTCGAGACCGATACCCAGTTCGACCTGCTGCGTCGGGAGGGCTGCACGCAGGCGCAGGGCTATCTGTTCAGCCCGCCGCGGCCGGCAGCCGACGTCGCCAAGATGTTGCGCAGGACGCCGGAACGGTCGGTCGCCTGAGTTGGAGGGCTAGCTCAGCTCTTGCGCAGGGCAAAATAGGCGCCGCAGAACGCCATCACTGCGCCGAGGCACAGGGCGGCAAGGCCGGCGAGCACGGCGGAAATGGTCGAGACCGTGCTCGGCGCCGACGCGGCCTGGCCGGCACCGGCCAGCATCAGCACGCCGACGACGATCAGGAAGTTACGCATCCGCTGCGGGATCTGGCCGGCCACCGCGCTGTGCATCAGATTGGCGGTGAAGTAGCCGCCCGAAAATCCGACGGTCGCGATCAGCCACCACGCAATCGCGGCGCCCGCCGGCATGAACTCGTGGCTGTCGGAGCGCCACAGGCCGCCGAGATCGAGCCCATAACGCGCGCCGAGCATGTGCACGGCAAGCGCCAGCAGCACGCCGGATATCATCGCGCCGCCGAGGATGAGGTAGCGCGGAAAATAGGTCGTCTCAGGCATGGCTCGCTTGTAGGATAGCCGTGACGTCCCGCGCAAGCGCGTGGATGGATTTGGACGGGTGGAACGGCGGCTTGCCAACAACGTTGCAGGATCGATCGGAGGCAGGCGAGGGCTCGCCGCTGCGCTATGCCCACAAGGCCTCATTGATCGGCTCGGCGCACCAGTTCGAGCTGACCGAGGACGGGCTGGCGTGGCGGATCGCCGGCCGGTCGGGCGTGTGGGACTATGCCGACATCTCCGCGGTGAAACTGTCCTATCGCCCGGTCTCGATGCAGCAGCAGCGGTTTCGCGCCGACATCGACAACGCCAAGGGCGGGCGGATCGCGATCCTCTCGACCACCTGGCAGACCGCGACGCTGGTGGCGCCGCAGGGCCATCTCTACCGCGACTTCATCGTCGAGCTGCATCGCCGGATGCAGGCGGCGGGCAGCAACGCCAGGCTGGTCGGAGGCCTCGGACCGAAGACGTACACCGCCGCGCTGACGCTGCTGGCCTGCCTTGCGGTGGCAATGATCGGATTGCTGCTGACGGCGCTGCTGACCTCGAACTGGATGGGGGCGCTGTTCCTGGTCGGCTTTGCGGCGCTGTTCACTTGGCAGGTCGGCGGTTTCGTCACGCGCAATCGGCCGCGGCGCTACAGCTTCGATCAATTGCCCGATGCGCTGCTGCCGAAGGCGGTTCGCAATCGGTGAAGCGGTTCGCGCGGCCGGACTGTAAGCGGGTTGTAAGCAACGCGCTGTAAACTCGGCGACGGATTTGCTTTTGGCTGGAGCGTCAGATGACAATCCGGACCCCATTTTTGGCTCTGTGCCTTGTGCTTCTGAGCATCCCGCCGGCTCTTTCCAAGGGCAGCGTGGGCAACAAACATGATCCGCTTGATCACAATCACGTCGACAATCTGCCGCCCGACGTGCGGCGATACGTTGCCGGAATTTGCAAGGGAACGCCGGTCGCGCAGCACGACTTTGCGACCTACTCGCCGCAAGAAAAGCGCTGGCGGATAAACCTCGAATATCTGCAGTGCGGCGTGATCGGGGAGTATCGCAAAGGCAACCAGTGCATGGATGTGGACTTCGTAGCCGAGGGCGCGCATTTTCGTGTCGTGAGAAAGACGTATGCGGCCTGTGGCTTTTGATGCCCTGGCGCTCACTGGAAATGGGCCGCTGCGAGTGCCACTCCTATCCAATTCTGGACTGCGGCGCTGCTTCGGAGTGAACGTGCGATGTCACTCCGTCGAGTCAAAATCCTCTTCGGTCGCGCTCAGCATTCCCGCCAGTGTCCGCAGGCCGAGGTCGAGTTGCTCCATCGGCGGTGCGGCCAGTGCGAGCCGCACCGCATTGGGCGCGTGCCCCGGCGTGGCGGCAAAGGTCGTCGACGGCGTCAGCGCGATGTCGCGGCGCGCCGCGGCGGCGACCAGTGTCTGCGAGCGCCAATGCGGCGGCAAGGTCAGCCAGAGATGATACGACTTCGGATTGGTCTGGATTTCGAAATCGGCCAGATGCTTGGCCGCCAGAAGCTGGCGGCGGCCGGCATCGATCCGTTTCAGCCGTGACAATTCGGCGGCGGTGCCGTCGGCCATCAGCCGCTGCCCCGCGGCGAAGGCGTAGCCCGACGCGGTCCAGCCGCCCGAGCGCACCGCGGCCATGATGCTCTCGCGCAGCCGCGGCGGCGACACGATGAAGCCGAGCGCGAGGCCCGGCGCGACCTTCTTCGACAGGCTGTCGAGCACGATGCAGCTGTCGGGCGCGAGCGCGGCGAGCGGCGCCTCATCGTCGAGGAATCCGTAGACGCCGTCCTCGATGACGATGAGGCCGAGCTTCTCCACCACGCGCAACAGCTCGGCGCGGCGCTCGGCCGGCATGGTGATGCTGAGCGGGTTCTGGATCGTGGGCTGGACGTAGATCGCGGACAGGTGCGCCTCGCGATGCGCCTTCTGCACCGCATCCGGTCGCACGCCGTGTTCGTCCATCGCGAGCGGCACCAGCGAGATGCCGAGCCGCGCCGCGATGCCCTTGACGAACGGGTAGGTCAGCGCCTCGACGCCGCAGCGTCCGCCGGGCGGCACCACGGCGGCGAGCGCGGCGGCGATGCATTGCCGGCCATTGGCGGTGAACACGATCTGGTCGGGATTTGGCGTCCAGCTTTTGCGCGCCAGAAATTCCGAGGAGATGGTGCGTGCCGCCCGCGTGCCAAAGCTGGTCGCCGGCCGCAGCGCGCCCTCGAGCACCTCGGGCCGCTCCAGTCCTTCGAGGCTCTTGGCGATCATCGTCGCCTGGTGCGGCAGCAACGGATAGTTGAACTCAAGGTCGATGCGGGCGCCGCGCGGCTCGGTCGGGGCCGTGATGCCGCGGCGTGCCTCGCCGGACACGAAAGTGCCGCGGCCGACTTCACCGACTACCAACCCGCGCCGCAACAGTTCGGTGTAGACCCGGCTCGCCGTCGAGACGGCGATGTTGCGGTCATAGGCGAAATGACGCTGCGGCGGCAGCCGGTCGCCCGCCTTCAGCGCGCCGCTGGCGATCTCGGCGGCCACCGCATCCGCCAGCTTCAGATATTCGAACCTCGACATTATTGCACCGAGAGCAATGTTTTACTTGCTCCGAGCAATGTACCGGATCATTTAAGAGGGAACAAGCCCATGATTGCACCGAGGAGTGCGCAAGCAATCCGAGGTCCCGGCGGCGCAGGCGCTGAAACAGCATTTGCGTCAACGGCGTAGCTTTTGTCTATGGGCAGCGAAGGAGAGATGACAATGTCAGCGATATCCTCAGCCGCCGCAGCGCCCGCGCGGCCTAGTACATTGGGCGGATTGCTCCGATTGCTCCGAGTGTGGGGCGATGCGCTCGCGACCTATTGGGTGCGCCGCGAGGCGATCAAGACGCTGCGCCAGCTCGATGACCGGGCGTTGCGCGATATCGGACTCTCGCGCTGCCAGATCGAGACCGCCGTCACCGGCGACTTCGACCTGGAGCTGGTGCGGATCCGTTAAGATGCCGGTGCTGCGCTAATGCATGATCCGGAAAAGTGCGAAGCGGTTTTCCAAAAAGGTCATGCTCAAACAAAGAGCTAAAGCGCGATGACGATTCAACCCAATCACGTCGCGCCTTAGGGCCGGGCGCCGACTGCCGGTTGCAGAATTCACCGAAACTACACCAAAGAAGCGGAAGAGCTCCATCTCGTCACCGCCGTCGCTCCAAGGTTGTGACGCTCTATGCTAGCCTGTTAGCTGCGTACGCTAGCGTTGAGTTGGGGACCGATGGCCGCTCGCAAATTGTCGCAAGGGCAGGCCCCGACCCGGGAAGCGCGTCGCCGCTGGCATGAGGAGCGATCGCTGCGCTGTGCGATCCGGTTGGCCCGCATGGGCTACTGGGAGTCGCAGAGTGCCGCCGCGACCGATCTCTGGATATCGCCCGAGCTCGCCGCCTTCTACGAATTCGACACCGCCGACGGCTACATCCCCATCGCCACGGTGCGTGAGCGCTATTTGCCTGAAAGCCGGAAGCTCCTGGAGGCGCATTACGCGGCCTGCTGGGCGGAGGGGCGGCCCTATGCGGTGCGCGCGAGACTCCGCAGTTTCGATGGCAGCCTGCTCGACTGCGTGGTGCATGGCGAGCCGGAATTCGACGCGGACGGCCAGGTTCGACGCGTGTCCGGCATCGTCCGCGACGTCACGGAGGAGACCTCCGCGCTGCGGCGCCTGGCGGAGAGCGAGCAACGGCTGGCCGATTTTGTCTCGACCGCCTCGGACTGGTGCTGGGAGAGCGACGCCGAGCATCGGCTGCTGCCCTATCCCAAATCGCTTGCCGGCAATGCGGCGTTCCAGACGGTGGCCGCTGGCAGGAAGGCGCGCTGGGAGCTGACTTATGCGCCCGAGGACGGCGAGGCGATGGCGCGGCACCGGGCCGATATGGAGGCCCATCGCCCTTTTCGCGACTTCACCTATACGCTGATCGGCAAGGACGGCTCGCGCGTCAGTATCTGCACCAGCGGCAAGCCCATCTTCGCCGATGACGGCAGCTTTCTCGGCTATCGCGGCACCTCCAGCGACATCACCCAGCTCAGGGCGGCCAAGGCGCTGCTCGACCAGCGCACGCGGGCGCTGGAGGAGGCCCACCGCCTCGGCAAGATCGGCACCTGGAGCTTCCGGCTGGACAGCGGCCGCACGATCTGGGCGCCCGAACTCTACCAGCTTCTCGGCTTGCCCGACACGTTCGAGCCGACCGATGAGAACATGAGGCCCTATTTCCTGGACGGCGACGCCGACCGCTTCCGGGATGTGCAGAAACGGGTGCTGCGCACCCGCCGGACCGAGGCCACCGACCTGCGCATCCTGCACGCGGACGGTATGCCCCGCGATCTGGCTGTGATCTGCAAGGCGGAGGTTGCCCACGACAAGGTCATCGGCATCATCGGCACCGTGCAGGACGTCACCGAGCGCAAGGAAGCCGAGCGCCAGCTCGAGCAGCTCGCCTACAGCGATCCGTTGACCGGCCTTGCCAATCGCGCGCTGTTCACGCGCCAGCTCGCCGCCCTGACCGAAGGCTGCGCCCGGGGAGGCCGGACTGGTGCGCTGCTGCTCATCGACCTCGATCGCTTCAAGGAGGTCAATGATTCCCTCGGCCATGCCGCCGGTGACGAATTGCTGATCAAGGTGGCGGCTGCGTTGCGGCAGGACTTGGGGCCGCGCGCCTTCATCGCCCGGCTCGGCGGCGACGAATTCGCCGTGCTGGCGGATGGATGCGACACGTCCGACGCCGCGCTGACCGGGCTTGCCGATCGGCTCGTCGGCAAACTGTCCGGCCCCGTCGATCTCGCCGAGGGCGAGGCCTCGGTCGGCGCCACCATCGGCATCGCCCGCCTGCCGGAGCACGGCGCGACGGCGGAGACCGCCGTGCGCAACGCGGACCTCGCGCTCTACATGGCCAAGGAGGCCGGGCGCGGCCGGGCGCAACTGTTCGAGCCGGTCTATGCGCAGGCGGTCGATGAACGGCTCGATCTCGGTCGCCATTTGCGCCACGCGGTGGAGGCCGGCGCCCTCGAGGCCCATTACCAGCCGCAGGTGGACCTGAAGACTGGCCGCGTCTCCGGCTTCGAGGCGCTGCTGCGCTGGGCCCATCCCGAGCGCGGGCCGATCTCGCCGGCGGAGTTCATTCCGATCGCCGAAAGCTCCGGCCTCATCGTCGACCTCGGCCTGTGGGTGCTGCGCGAGGCCTGCCGGCAGGGCCGCGCCTGGCTGGATGCCGGGCTGCCGCCGCGCTCCATCTCGGTCAATGTCTCGCCGGCGCAGATCTGGAGCGTGGATTTCGAGACCGCAGTCGCGGCCGTGCTGGCGGAGACCGGCTTTCCGGCGAAGCTCCTCTGTCTGGAGCTCACCGAAAGCCTGTTCGTGGATCATACCGAGCAGCGGATCAGTCGCACGCTGACGGCCCTGTCGGGTCTCGGCGCCCGGCTGGCGCTCGACGATTTCGGCTCGGGCTATTCCTCGCTCGGCTATCTGACGCGCCTGCCTTTCGACTGCCTGAAAGTGGACCGGGCCTTCGTGGACGGCATTTCCACCGCGCCGGAGAAGCGCAAGCTGCTGGGCGGCATCATCGCCCTGTCGCACGGGCTCGGCATGACGGTCGTGGCGGAGGGCGCCGAATTGTCCGCCGAACTGGACGTGCTCGGCGGGCTCGATTGCGATGTGGTGCAGGGCTTCGTGTTTTCCCCGCCCATCGCCGCCGACAAGGCGCCGCTGGTCGCCGCCAGTATCGAGCGCGAGGTGCGTCGGATGCAGCCGCAACGGAATCGCCTCTAGGCGAACACCGCTCTTGGCCCGCTCCACTCCCGGAAGCGGATTTCGGTAAACCGACCTGCGATATCGAAAGGCTGAAGGAGACGGTGTTGGGCGGCATGGACGCCGCCCAACACGATCATGAATCTCATTTTGCCATTGCCGTCCTGGCGGCCTCGATTTTCGCCTTCACGGCATCGAGGTTGAAGCTCGCGCCCTTCTGCATCGGCGGAAACTCGATCGCGGTCATGGCCAGCTTCTCGACCTCCTGTTGAACGAACACGAAGCGCCAGAACTCATATTTGAACCAGTCGAAGTATTGTTGGGCGCCGTCTTTGGTCCCGCTCTCGGGCCAGCCCGTTCGCTCGAACGGATCAAGGCGGAGGTTGATCAGGTAGGGGACGTCAACTTTGGTTTTTGCACCTAGCCAGCCAGCGGGCTGGTCGATGAAGCGATACTTGTAGTCGTCGATGCGCACGGCTCCCAGCTCGCTCTCGCCGAAGTACCAGATTTCGTGTCGATTCGACGGCCCCTTGCCGGTGATCATGTCCATCTGATTATAGCCATCCAGATGGCACTTGTAGGTGCGATCCCCGATTTGCTTGCCCTTCTTCAGTTCCTCGGCAATGTTCGGATTGCCGGCAGCCGCCAGCAAGGTCGGGAACCAGTCCAGACCGGAGATGATGCCGTTCTCGACCTTGCCCGCCGGCACCTTGCCCGGCCAGCGGATCATCGCCGGCGCGCGGAAACCGCCTTCCATGACCGTACCTTTGCTCTGCGCGAAGGGTGTCTGTCCGCCATCCGGCCAAGTGAAGACCTCGGTGCCGTTATCCGTGGTGAAGATGACAATGGTGTTGTCATCCACGCCCATGTCCTTGAGTTTTTTCATGACGAGGCCGACATCGTCGTCGAGCTGCGCCATGCCGGCTTCATGAATCGACCAGCCGTTCTTGGAGTTGCGCATCGCCTCGTACTTCGGCGACAAATGCGTGACGATGTGCATGCGGGTCGGATTGAGCCACAAGAAGAACGGCTTGTTATCGGCCTTGGCCCTTTCAATGAACGACAAGGCGAAGTCTCGGATCTCATCATCCACCGTTTCCATCCGCTTGGGATAGAGCGTTCCGGCGTCTTCAATCCTCTGCTTACCGACCTTGCCCCAGCGGGGATCCACGGTGGCGTCGTCCACATTGGTCGCCCATGAATGGATCATGTTGCGCGGGCCGACCTTGTTCAACAGCTCCTGCGGATAGGCAGGGTGAGCCGGATCTTCCATCGCGTCGAGGTGATACAAATAGCCGAAGAACTCGTCGAAGCCGTGCACGGTCGGCAGAAATTCGTTCTTGTCGCCAAGGTGGTTCTTGCCGAATTGGCCGGTGGCATAGCCCATGCCCTGGAGCGCGGTGGCAATGGTCACAGCCTCCGCCGGCAAGCCTGTGGGGGCGCCGGCCTGGCCGACCGTTGTCATGCCGGTGCGGATCGGCAGCTCGCCGGTGATGAAGTTGGCGCGGCCTGCGGTGCAACTCGCCTCGGCGTAATAATCGGTAAACAGCATGCCTTCTGCGGCGATCTTGTCGAGGTTCGGCGTCCTGCCGGCCATCATGCCACGATGGTAAGCACCGATATTCCAGATGCCGATATCGTCCCCCATGATGACGACGATATTGGGCCGCTGGCCGCTCGGTGCCTGCTGCGCCTGGGCCAGTGCCTTTTCGACCGATGCGGCGGCGCCTAATGCGGATGCCGCCGCCAGGCTTGTCGTCGCGAGCAAAACATTTCGACGGCTCATATCGCGTGAGGCGTTATCCTGGTCGTCGCTCATCACTTGCTCCCTTCCTTATGATGCATCGAAAGCCAACATGGCTCGTGGACGTGTCCACCGCTTCCGCATGGCGCGCAGCCGGGCGATAGCGACGGCAGTAGTTCGGCGCGCAGAGATGCGAGCCGCCTTTGAGAACCTTGCGGGGAATCTTGATCTTGGGCAGAGACGGATCGTGGCTGTCTTGCTCTCGCCCGCCGCGTGGATCCTGAGGAACGCAACACGCCTTGGCCGCGTCGGGCGCATGCCTGGTGGACCACCAATCGGTGGTCCACTCCCAGATGTTGCCGATCATGTCATGAAGGCCGTAGCCGTTCGGCGGGAACGCCATCACCGGCGAGGTGCGCGCGTGACCATCGTCAGTAAGATTCTGGTATGGAAAAACACCTTGCCAGGTATTAGCCATTGGCCTGCCGCCGGGCATCAGCTCGTCGCCCCAGGCGAACTCGGCGCCGTCGAGGCCGCCGCGCGCGGCAAACTCCCATTCGGCTTCGGTCGGCAAGTCCTTGCCAGCCCATGTCGCGTAGGCCTCGGCATCGCGATAGGCAATGTGGACCACGGGATGATCGTCGAGGCCGCTGATCGAACTGCGGGGGCCATATGGCCGGCGCCAGTTGGCGCCAAATTTGAAATTCCACCATTGCGACCAGTCGCGCAAATCGACCGGACGCTTCGGCGGCGTGAAAACCAGCGAGCCTGCCTTGAGCATGTGCGGCAGTGCGCCTGGATAGTCCTTTGCGTCAGGCCGCGTCTCCGCTGACGTCACGTAGCCTGTTGCGTTGACGAACTTGCGGAAATCGCGATTGGTGACCGGCGTCCGGTCCATCCAGAAGCCGCTCACCGAGACGCGATGGACCGGCGCCTCTTCGGCATAGTGCCGGTCTGAGCCCATGCGGAACGTGCCGCCCGGAATCCAGACCATACCCCCCTCACTGGGCCCATCCGACAAAGATACGCCTGCCGCAACGCCAACGTCGTGCATGGGCTACTCGCAGTGAACGAGTTTCAAAATTACGAGCGTCGCCCCCAGGAATCTCTCGGCAGCTTCCTAGCGTCGATTCTGCCGGGGAGGAGCGCGGCTTAACACCTTAGTTGGTCAACATGACAATCGAACATCTGACGCGGTGGCACGTTCGCAGCGGCACAACCTTCTTATATTGATCTAGATCAATCGAGCCAGGTCGCCTTTTCCTTGTCGGGAGCCCTGAGGACTATGCAAAAAGTGCAAGGGCTGTGGCGTCATGGATACAACCCTTCAATAAACCTCCGGCTGTACGCAAGTATGCCGATTTCGCATGGACGGACGGCGGCGTCAGCTTATTCTTTCCGAGTTTCTACCCCGCCGGAGCGATGGCGGGCTCGCGAGCGTCGGGGATCGGCGATGCGGTGCTTTGGACCGGGTTTGGGACGCAGATTTTTTTCGCAGTGGCAGCATCATTCCCCTTTTGGGGAGGCTCCATGAAATCATTCCTTGCAAGCGTTGGTCTGTTTGCAGTCTGCGTGAGTCTCACAGCGCGTGCCGCAGACTTGCCGGTGAAGGCTCCGCCCGCTTTACCGCCACCCTACAATTGGTCGGGATTTTATCTCGGTGCAAATCTCGGTGGCTCGTGGACGAGCGGCAGCCTGCCTATTTCTGGTAACAACTTGTATGGCGGCATCACCGAATTCATCGGTGGTGTTCAGGCCGGCTACAATTTTCAAGCCGGCCATCTCTTGCTTGGTGTGGAAGGGGATTTCGATGGGGCGACTTTTGGTCATCCCGTACTTCCGACTCCGGCTCTCGGCTCGGTGAGGCCGAATTGGATCGGAACGGTGGCAGGCCGCGTCGGCCTCGTCGAGGATCGTTGGCTTGGCTACGGCAAGTTTGGCGGTGGCTGGGTGCAGAGCACTGCCTCGTTGAATTTTCCCGGCGTCACTTGGCAGGGCTCCAACACGAGCTCTGGCTGGCTGGGCGGCGTGGGCATCGAGTACGGCTTTAAATCGCATTGGACGATCAAGCTCGAATACGATTACATTGGGCTGGGACACTGGACTTCGGCCACGGTCCCGGCGATCCCCCTGAACCGCGACCTCCAAATGGTCAAGTTCGGTGCGAACTATAAGTTCGAGAGCGGGCTTCCCGATACGGTCGCGCCGGCACGTACCGTGCATTCTGCCGTGCGCTCCGAAGGCTCCGAAGGCGAAGACCTAGCCAAGAAATCGCAGAACCCTATCGCCGATATGGTCAGCGTTCCGTTCCAAAGCAACACGAATTTCAACGTCGGGCCGTACAACCGCACCCAGGAAGTTCTCAACATTCAGCCGGTCATTCCGCTGCGCATCAACGCGGACTGGAACGTGATCTCGCGCACCATCATGCCCGTGATCAGTCAACCTAGTCCGCTTTTTAACAACAACACGAATGGAATTGGGGACATTACTCAGCAGTTCTTTTTCACCCCCGCCCATCCTGGCTCTCTAATCTGGGGCGTCGGTCCCGTCTTTACGGTGCCGTCCGCGACCGATCCGATTCTCGGAACCGGTAAGGTGTTGTTCGGTCCGACCGCCGTTGCCCTCGTAACGCCCGGACATTGGGTGATCGGCGTACTGGTTAACAATCAGTGGTCAGTTGGCGGCAATCCGTTGCGGCCGCCCGTGAACGAGTTTCTCGCGCAGCCGTTTGTCAACTACAACATGGCGCACGGGTGGTACCTGACAAGCTCACCAGTTATTACCGCGGACTGGCTGGCGGCGCCGGGTCAGCAGTGGACCGTACCGATCGGTGGCGGCTTTGGTCGAATCTTCAAGCTCGGCGACCAGCCAGTGAGTGCAAATATAGCCGGCTATTACAACGTCGTTCGTCCAACCGGCGCGCCAAACTGGCAATTGCGAGCCCAATTGTCTCTACTGTTCCCGGAGAGATAGAAGCCGTCTGCAACGAGTGAGATTCGGAAAATTTCTGGTCGTGCAACCTCGGTCCGTTACAGGCCGTGGAGGGTGGGAGATCCGCGATGAAGGGCAGGAAATCGATATCGAGGACTAGTTTCGTTTTGCGGTTGGGCGCGGCGGCAGTCGCCGCCTTACTTGGGCTCCCCATTGATGCGGCTCGCGCCGATGAAAATGGCATCAGCTTTTGGATACCCGGATTTTTTGGCAGCCTCGCGGCTGTTCCTCAGCAGGCGCCGGGCTGGTCGGTGAGCACGGTTTATTATCACACCTCTGTTTCCGCCGGCGGTGACGTGGCGCGGTCGCGCGAAATCACGCTTGGTCGCTTTCCCGCGAATCTGACGGCCAACGTGAACGCGAGCGTCAATGCGAATGTGAACCTTGGACTTGTCGCCGGGACCTACACCTTTGCAACGCCGGTGCTGGGCGGTCAGGCCTCTGCCAGCCTGTTGGCGACCTACGGCTCCAACTCCACGTCGCTGGCGGGATCGCTCGTCGGGACATTGACGGGACCGGGCGGCGGCACGTTCCCCTTCTCCCGGTTTGACAGCATCGACAGCTCGCTCATTGCATTCGGCGACCTGATCCCGCAGTTCGCGCTGCGCTGGAATGCCGGTGTCAACAATTACATGACGTACGTTACCGCCGACCTTCCGGTCGGCGCCTATCAGTCGGGCCGCCTGGCGAATTTGGGGATTGGGCACTGGGCGGTCGACGCGGGCGGCGGCTACACCTATTTCGATCCAAAGACCGGGCATGAATTTTCGACGGTGCTGGGATTCACCTACAACTTCGTCAACCCCTCCACCCAATATCAAAGCGGCGTCGACATGCACCTCGACTGGGGCGCATCGCAGTTCCTGACCAAGCAGTGGCAGGTCGGCCTCGTCGGTTATCTCTATCAGCAGCTCGGCTGCGACAGCGGCTCCGGCGATCGCGTCGGCTGCTTCCGGTCGCGCGTGGCCGGCGTCGGCCCGCAGGTCGGCTACATTTTCCCGGTCGGAGACATGCAGGGATACCTGAACCTGAAGGGCTATGGCGAATTCGCCAATGAAAATCGGCCAGCAGGCTGGAACGTCTGGCTGACGTTCAATCTTCAGCCCGCGGCGCCAACGCCGCCGACATCCACAAGGCCGAGATTCACGAAATAGCAATAGCGGTGACGCTGCCACCGGTGCCGTGCTGAAGGCTCAATCTGGCGCGGCGGTAGCGACGCAATCAGCCAATGGATACTCCGCGAGCGTGCGGACATGTCCGGGTTGGGGCCCTGGTTGGATTAAAGCAGGCTGAGATTAGATTAGGCTGCGACCGCAAATAGGGCGCGTCCCGTCTCCCGCCTGGCGGCGAGGGGGACGCGGGAGCGATTTCGGAATACTAGAAGAATATCCCTGAGTTGCCCGACGTGTCAAGTTGTCTGGTCGGGCGTGTCTGGTCGGGCGTGCCTGGTCGAACGTTACCTGGTCGAACGTCGGCCGCCGCCGGCTACTTTGCATGGGGTTGTTTTCGATATTTTGGCAGCGCCGCCTGCGGCGGCCCCGTAACTCATCCCGCTTTAGTGCCGCACCACCAGCACCGAGCATTTGGCGTAGCGCACCACGTGCCCGGCATTCGAGCCGAGGAAGTAGGTGCGCATCGCCGGCCGGTGCGAGGTCATCACGATCAGGTCGGCCTTCATGGTCGCGGCCTCTTCGAGGATCTCGTGATAGATGCCGCCCTGGCGGACCACGCCCGAGATGCGGGAGGGTGCGATGCCGGATTCGCGCGCGACGATCGCAAGCGCCTCTTCCGACGTCTCACGCTGCTGGCTGTCGAAATCCGCCGGCACGTATTCGGCGAGCATCACTGGCGTCATCGGCAGCACGTTGAGCAGACGCACCGTCCCGTTCCATGTTTGCGACAATGTTGCAGCTGTTGCGATCGCCGGTTTCGCCAGGTCGGTATCGGCGAGGTCGATCGGAACGAGAATGGACTTGTACATCTGCGCCTCCTGTCCGCGATTGGTCTGGAGCCGTTTGGTCCCTGTGCCCGGGACGCGCGCCTTCTTTTTCTTGAAGTCGGTCTGGTATCGACGCGAACCGGTCCCCCTGTCGCGCAGACGTCAATATAGCATGGCGGCGCGGCGCTGTCCGCTTGCGTCAGCTGCGCGAGGCCTGCTTCAACAGTTTAGGGCTGACGAACAGGACGAGCTTGCCGCGCCGGAACGAGACGTCGTTCCAGTCGTCGGTCGCGAAGTCGAAAACGGCGAGCCCCGAGGTCGGCAGATTGTCGCCGAGCGCGCGCTTTGCGGCCTCGTCGCCGCTGCCGGTCAAGGTCAGCGCGAGCTCGTGCATGCCGGGGTTATGGCCGATCAGCATCAGCCGCTTCGGATCGGTGACCGAAGCCATCCGGATCGCGGTCAGCAATTGCGCCGGATCGGCGCCGTAGAGGTCCGGCACGAATTCGACTTTCGGCGCATGCCCGGCGCCCTTCAGCACCTCGCGCACGATCTCCCAGGTCTGCCTGGTGCGGACCGCCGGCGAGACCAGCGCCAGATTGGGCAGGGGTGGATGACGGGCGATCCAGCCGCCGATCTCCGCCGCGTCGCGGTGGCCGCGCTCGTCGAGACGGCGGTCCTGGTCGTGCCCCGAAGGCGCGTCGTGTTCGGTTTTGGCGTGACGCAGCAGCAGCAAACGGCGCATGGACTTCCATTCTCGATTCGGTCAGGTCGAATTAATTCTACAGGCTCATGCCCTGGACAAGGTGACAAGCGCCGCAGCGGTCCGTAAGAAACGCCATGAGCGAGAGTTCCACAAGTGCGGCGGACGGCCCCGATCAGGCGGCCTCGCCGTTCCGCGACCGTCTGGCGTTCGACCTCGACGTCGACATTTGCGTGGTCGGGGCCGGGCTGGCCGGGCTGACCGTGGCGCGTGAGGCGGCGCGGCTCGGTGCGAGCGTTGCGGTGCTCGAGGGCCGCCAGATCGGCTGGAACGCCTCCGGTCATCATCTCGGCACCGTGATGCCGGGATTCGGCCTGCCGATATCAGATGTGATCGAGCGCGTCGGCCTCGACGATGCCCGCGAATTGTGGGCGCTATCGAAGGAGGGCGCCGATTATGTCCGCGCCACCGCTACCGAGGATTTGATCCCGGGCATCAAGCCGAGCGACGGCGCGCTGGAAGTCTCCAATGTCGATGTCGGCGAGGCGCTGATCGGCCGTCTGCAGACGCTGGGCGAGGATTTCGCGACCGAGGTCGAGGGCTGGCAGGTCGATCGCGTGCGCAGCGTGCTCAGGACCGGCCGCTATTTCCACGGCATCTATTATCCGAAGGCGCTCCAGATCGATGGCCGCAAATATGTGCACGGCCTCGCCGCGCTGGCGACGCGGGCAGGCGTGCGGATCTTCGAGGAGACGCCGGTCGTCAGCATCGATTTTTCGGGCATCCGCAAGCGCATCGTGACGCCGACGGCGCGGCTGCGGGCCAACCATATTGTCCTCGCCGGCAATATCCATCTCGGTGCGCCGTTGAAGCGGCTGTCCGATACGCTGCTGCCGGTGTGGCGCTACGCGGCGTTGACCGAGCCGCTCGGGGAGCGGCTGGCGGAGTCCATCGCCTTTCCCGGCTCGGTCGTCGACAGCGACGGCATCGACCATTTCCGTGTCGTCGATGGCGATCGGCTGTTGTGGGCCAGCCCCGAAACCACCTGGAACGCACGGCCGGAGCGCCTCGGCGCCGCAGTGCAGCGTCGCGTCGCCACGGTGTTTCCGCAACTCGGCAAGGTTCCGGTCGCGGAGATGTTCGGCGGCGCGGTCGGCGTTACCGTGCACGGCATGCCGCAGATCGGCCAGTTGCGCCGAGGCCTGTGGGTGGCGAGCGGCTTCGGCCGGCAGGGACTCAACACCTCGGCGCTCGCCGGGCAGCTGATCGCGCGCAGCATCCTGTGGGGCGACGATCGCTGGCGGCTGTTTTCGCCGTTCGAGCTGGTCTGGGCCGGCGGCGCCACCGGCCGCGTCGCCGGTCATTTCGTCAGCCTGTGGGCGAGGGGGGCCTCGTCCGTGGCGGGTGTTCTGGCGCGCTACCGCGAGGGTGCGCGTGCGAAGGAGCGCCTGCGCGAGGCGCGGCTCGCCGAGGCCAATCTCAGGGCGGGAACCAGGGGACCTGCACCCCGCCGTCCACCCCCGTCGGCCGTGCGGCCGGCGCGGCCGCCCGCGCCCAGGCAGATTGACGACGGTGAGGCGCCGTATCCGGATGCCTCGCAAGAAAGTGAGCGGATCTCCGACGGACGGATGTAACGTCCGCCGGCGGGGTTCGTATCTCTTGACGAACCTCGGGCGCGCCCCCTGAGCCGTCCGCACCGGAGATGATTGATGATCGATCGCCGCATCCTGCTTGCTTCCGTCGCCGGTCTGTTCGGCTTCGCCGCCTTCCGCTGGCTGCGCGCCTCGCCGGCGCAGGCCGCCGAGAAATTCGAGATCGAGAAGACCGACGCCGAATGGCGCGCCCAGCTGACGCCGCAGCAATACGAGATCCTGCGCAACCAGGGCACCGAGCGGCCGGGATCGAGCCCGCTGCTCAAGGAGCACCGCAAGGGCACCTTCGCCTGCGCCGGTTGCGACCTGCTGCTGTTCTCGTCCGAGACCAAGTATGAGAGCGGCACCGGCTGGCCGAGCTTCTACAAGCCGCTGGAGAATGCGGTCGGCACGACGTCGGACCGCACCTTCGGCATGGTGCGCACCGAGGTGCATTGCCGCCGCTGCGGCGGCCATCTCGGCCACGTCTTCGACGACGGCCCGAAACCGACCGGGCTGCGCTACTGCATGGACGGTTTCGCGCTGGTGTTTCACCCGGCGGCGCCATCGGCGACCTGACATTCCTTCCCGGCAATTGTTGCCGCTCCCGGCAAATGTGCCCCGGTCGAACGACCGGGGCATTTTTTTCAAGCGGATGATTTTGTTACGTTTTGTTTCGTGGCACGACCTTTGCGACATGCTGCGCCGATGCGGCCATTCCTGTGATTGCCAGCCGCCGGGAATCGAATTGGAGAACATGTCATGGGTATCTTCGGCGCTCTCACGACGGCTGTCGGTGGCTTGCGCGCAGGGTCGTACGCGCTCGAGAACATCTCCGGCAACATCGCCAACTCGCAGACCACCGCCTTCAAGCGCATCGATACCTCATTCCTTGACCTCGTGCCGCAGACCGCGCTGACCGCGCAACTTGCCGGCGGCGTCACCGCGCAGTCCCGTTCGACCAACTCGGTCCAGGGCGACGTCCAGTCGGCATCGGTCGCGACCTTCATGGCGATCAACGGCAACGGTTTCTTCGCGGTGCAGAAGCCCGGCAGCTTCACCGACGGCGCCCCGGTGTTCGACGGCGTCGACCGCTATACCCGCCGCGGCGATTTCCAGCTCAACAAGGACGGCTATCTCGTCAACGGCGCCGGCTACTATCTCGAGGGCGTGCCGATCGACCCGACCACCGGCAACCCGGCAGGCTCATCGCCGCAGGTGCTGCAATTCAAGAACGACTTCCTGCCGGCGCAGCAGACCACCAAGATCGACTATCGCGCCAACCTCGCGTCCTATCCCTTGACCACGGCGCACGACACCTCGGTTCCCGGTTCCGAGCTGATCCGGCCGGGCGCGTTCAGCAGTGGAAACAATCCGTTGGTGCTGGGCACGCCGGCTGCGCCGTATACCGATTCCGCCATCACCGGCACCGCGCAAAACAACAAGGCGACGCCGTCGGTGGCCATTACCGCCGCGACCCTGCTTTCGGGCGCAGCCGGCACCGATTCGATCAATACCAACTTCAGCGCCGGCTCTGCGGGCCCGCCCGTCGTGCCCGCCGACACGATCACGGTCAACGGCACCGTCATCACCTTTGTGGCGTCGGGGGCGACCGGCAACCAACTCAACGTCACCGATAGCATCGGAACGCTGCTTGCGAAGATCGACGCGATTACCGGTACCACGACGCCATCGACGATCAGCGGCGGCAAGATCACCCTGCACTCCGGCAAATTGGCCGATCTCAACGTGACGAGCTCGAACGCGACCGCCTTTGCGGCGCTCGGCTTCACCGGGTCGGCGGTCGCGGTTCGCGGCGGCGGCGGCACGGTCGGCACCGGCCAGGTTATCGGCAACGACAACTCGACCTTCCTGAACGAATCCGTCTCGGGCGGCGCCGTCACGGCCTACGACGTCTCGGGTGCGCCGGTGAACCTGCAATTCCGCTGGGCCAAGACCGACAGCTCCTCGCTGGGCAGCGGACATACCGACACCTGGAACCTGTTCTATCAGGTCAATCCCAATGCGACCGGCACGCAGGTCTCCTGGCAGAACGTCAACGTCAACTTCACCTTCGCCTCGAACGGCCAGATGTCGCCGGCGATCTCCTCGGTGGCGCTCACCAATGCCGTCGTCAACGGCGTGTCGCTCGGCAGCCCCGTGATCAATTTCGGCTCCGGCGGCGTGACCCAGTTCGCCGACGCCAACGGCAACGTTCAGGTCAACCAGATCCAGCAGGACGGTTTCCCCGCCGGCCAGCTGCAGTCGGTCAGCGTCTCCACCAACGGCCGTATCGTCGGCAACTACACCAACGGCCGCAACATCGACCTCGCCGAAATCTCGGTGGCGACCTTCAACGGCACTAACTTCCTCAAGCGCATCGACGGCGGTGCGTTCGAGGCGACCGACGAGTCCGGTGCGGCGCTGTTCGGCAAGGCCGGCACCATCGTCGGTTCCTCGCTCGAGAGCTCGAACACCGATATCGCCGACGAATTCACCAAGCTGATCGTGACCCAGCAGGCCTATTCGGCAAACACCAAGGTGATCACCACAACCAATTCGATGGTGCAGGATCTCCTGAACGTGGTGCGCTGATCGCATCGTTGCTGCACGTGTGAAGAAGTAAAGGCGAGTACACATCATGGGTTTGAGCCAAGCCCTTTCCACCGCGATGTCGGGCCTGCGCGCCACGCAGGCCTCGCTCTCGCTCGTGTCGTCGAATGTCGCCAACGCGGAGACGCCCGGCTACGTCAGGAAGACGCTCAATCAGGTCACCGGCACCACCGGCCAGTACGGATCGAGCGTCCTCATCACCGGTGTCAACCGCCAGCTCGACGAATTCCTGCAGACCCAGCTTCGCACCGAGACGTCGGGCGCGGCCTATGCCGACGTCCGCTCGGATTTCCTGGCCAATCTGCAGGGCGTGTACGGCAATCCCGACTCCACCGGCACGATCGAGGACGCCTACAACAAGTTCCTGACCGCGCTGCAGGGGCTGTCGACCAGCCCGGAATCGCAGTCGGCCCGCATCGGCGTGATCAATGCCGCGCAATCGATGGCGCAGCAGCTCAACGCGACTTCGCAGGGAATCCAGACGCTGCGCGCCAACGCCGAGGCCGGCATCAGCGACTCCATCAACAGCGCCAACAATGCGTTGCAGCAGATTGCGCGCCTCAATGTCCAGCTGGCGGCCAATGGCGGCACGACCGATGCCTCGACCGCAGCATTGCTCGATCAGCGCGACCGCTACGTCACGCAGCTCTCGCAGCTGATGGACATCCGTACCGTCACCAACAGCCAGAACCAGGTGAGCGTGTTCACCAATTCCGGCGTGCAGCTGGTCGGCACCGAGGCCGCGACGCTCAGCTTCAACGCCCAGGGCACGATGACGCCCAACACGTTGTACAATACCGACCCGACCAAGAGCACGGTCGGCACCATCACCATCACGTTCCCGCATGGCGGCACCTATGACATGGTGTCGACCAACTCGATTCGCTCCGGCAAGATCGCCGCCTATCTCGAGTTGCGCGACAACACGCTGGCGCAGGCCCAGACACAGATCGATCAGTTCGCGGCCGCGATGTCGAGCGCGTTGTCGGACAAGACGACCGCGGGCACCGCGGCGACGGCGGGGGCGCAGTCCGGCTTCGACCTCGATCTCTCGGGGCTGCAGAACGGCAACACCATCCACGTCTCCTACAAGGACAACACCACCGGCCTCACGCATAATCTGTCGATCATGCGCGTCGACGATCCGAGCGTGCTGCCGCTGAGCAATACCGCGACCGTCGATCCGAACGACGAGGTGCTGGGCATCGATTTCTCAGGTGGCATGAGCTCGGTGCTGTCGCAGCTCAACGGCGCGCTCGGCGGAACCGGCCTGCAATTCTCCAACCCATCCGGATCGACGCTGCGCGTGCTCGACGACGGCGCCGCCAACAAGGCCGATGTGACCGCGGCGTCGGTCACCACGACGGTTTCGTCGCTGACCTCGGGCGATCCGCACCTTCCGCTGTTCACCGACAATGGCGGGCTCTACACCGGCGCGACCACCGCGAACGGCTCGCAGACCACCGGCCTTGCCGCGCGCATCAGCGTCAACACCGCCCTGATCGGCGATCCCTCGCGCATGGTCGTGTACTCGACCAATCCGCAGACGCCGGCCGGCGACACCACGCGCGCCAACCTCGTCCTGAACCAGCTGTCGAACGCCTCGTACAGCTATTCGCCGCAGACCGGCCTTGGCACGTCAGGCGCGCCGTTCACCGGTACGCTGCTCAACTTTGCCAAGCAGTTCATCAGCCAGCAGGGCGAGTCGGCGACCGCCGCCAAGCAACTGGCTGACGGCCAGGACGTCGTGCTGAACACGCTGCAGACCAAGATGGACTCGACCTCCGGCGTCAACATGGACGAGGAGATGGCGCATCTGCTTTCGCTGCAGAACGCCTATTCCGCCAATGCGCGCGTGATGTCGTCGATCAAGCAGATGTACGACGCGCTGCTGCAGCTCACGTGAGGGTAACATGTCGATCGACGGCGTAAGCGGCAGAACTTCCTATATCGGCACCACGATCCTCAACCTGCGGAATCAGCTCAATGACCTGACCACGCAGCTTGCGACCGGCAAGGTATCGACGACCTATGCGGGGCAGGGGCTCGATCGCGGTTTCGCGCTCAGCCTGCGCGCGCAGATCAGCGGCATCAACGCATTCTCCGATACCGCCACCAACCTCAACACGCGCCTGAGTGTCGCTAACCTCACCCTGCAGGGCCTGTCCGACGTCGGGACCCAGGTGAAGAACGCCGCGACGACGGCGACGCTGACGCTCAACGACAGCGGCCAGACCTCGGGCCAGATCACGGCGCAGGCGGCCTTCGCCAACGCGGTCGCGATGCTGAACAGCCAGTCGGGCGACCGCTATCTGTTCTCCGGCCGCGCGATGGATACGCCGGCCACGGTGTCCGCCGATACCATGCTCAAGGGCACGGCAACCCAGGCCGGCCTGACGCAGCTCATCAATGAGCGCAAGCAGGCCGATCAGGGCGCCGGCATGATGGGACGCCTGAGCGTCTCGTCGCCGCCGGCGACCACGACGGTCACGAGTATCGCCGAGGACGGCTCGCCGTTCGGCCTGAAGCTCTTGTCGGTGCAGTCGTCGCTGACGGGTGGCGCCACGGTGACGCAGCCGGCCGGCACGCCGAAGACCGCGTCGGCTGATCTCGGCGCCGTCAATCCGAAGGACGGCGACAAGATCAAGTTCAACTTCACGCTGCCCGACGGCACCACCGAAGCGATCGAACTCACGGCGACGACGACGAACCCGCCGCCCGCCGGCTCGTTCCTGATCGGCGCCGACACCGCGGCGACGACGGCCAACCTGCAATCGACGCTGACCTCGTCGATCAAGACGTTGAGCGACACGTCGCTGGTCGCGGCGTCCGCGGTGGCGGCGTCGAACAATTTCTTCAATCCGGTCGCAACCGTCTCGGGTGCGGCGGTCAACAACCAGAACACGCCGCCGGCGCCGATCAGCGGCGCCACGGCGCTGTCGGGGACGGCGGGCACCGACTCGCTGTCGACGAGCTTTGCCGCCGGCGATACCATCACGGTGAACGGCACGCCGATCACCTTCGTGGCCTCGGGCGCCACCGGCAACCAGGTCAACGTCACCGACAGCGTGCAGACGCTGATGGCCAAGATCGACCAGATCAGCGGCACCAAGAACCCGTCGACCATCAGCAACGGCGCGATCACCCTGCACGGCGCCGACGGCGAGAGCCTGTCGATCTCGAGCTACAACACCGCCGCGCTCGGCGCGCTCGGCATCGCCAACAACACCACCGCAGCGCCGGCGCCGCTCAGGGTAGGAGGACCGCCGTTCGACACCGCGACCAACCTGGTCGCGGGCACGCCCGGCAACACCGTCTACTGGTACACCGGCGAGAATGGCCCGGGGTCGGCGCGCGGCACCGCGGTCGCCCAGGTCGATCAGTCGATCACCGTGCAGTATGGCGCGCGCGCCAACGAGCAGGCCTTCCGCTATTTGCTGCAGAACGTCGCGGTGTACGCAGCCGTCACCACCAATGCCAGCAACCCGAATGCGAGCGCGCAGGTGACGGCGCTCGCGCAGCGCGTGAGCGGCAACCTCGCCCCGCAAAACGGTCAGCAGCAGATCCAGGACGTGCAGGCCGAGTTCGCCGGTGCCCAGACCGCGACCAAGGCGGCCACCGATCGGCAGACCCAGCTGAAGGGGATGGCGGAAACGATGCTCGACTCGGTCGAGGGCGTCAATCAGGACGAGGTCGCGACCAAGATCCTGGCGCTGCAAACCAGCTTGCAGGCGTCGTACCAGACCACGTCGATGCTGTATCAGACGACGCTCCTGAAATACCTACCGATCAGCTGATCGCGCGCTCCTCATCTCCAGCCAGCAAAAAGGCCTCCGCGCGGAGGACTTTTTCGTTGAGGCGAGTGGGGCTGGAGCGTTTTCAAGCGAAGCGGACGCCGGTTCGCGCAAAAGAAAACGCGTCAAAACAAGAAGCTCTATGCGCTCTTGCGTGTGTCGTCCTGCTCGGCGTTCTGCTGGTCGCGCGCGGTTTCCAGCAGCTTCTCTTCGTGTGCGATCAGCTTCTTGGATTCCTTCAGCGCGTGATAGAGGTCGCCGTTGAGGATGAAGTTGTTGACGTTTTCGATGAAGGGCCATGCGCTCGGCATCGCGGTGATGATGTCGCGCACCAGACTGAAATAGGTCGGGTGGTGCGCCATCGGGTCCGGCGATAGATACATCAGCTGCACGGCGAGATAGATCAGCTTCGCCGGCGTGTCCGCGGTCTCGGGCGTCAGGATATCCTTCTCGCGCAGGATCGGGATGCGGTCGCCGTCGATCAGCAGGCGGGCACGCTGGTCGGTGTTGGTGATCACGCAATTGCCGACGATGATGCGTTCGTTCGGTTTGAGTTCGACCTTCAGGGCCATGACCGTTCTCCTTTGCCTGCAGTCGCGCGATGTCTTCGCTGGCGGAGCGAAGTGGTTCGGCACTGCTTAGCAGCCGCCGTTGCGGGCAGGGGCCGATGCGACAGCGATCCTTTCCCATGATGGTTAATGCTTGGTGAACGAGGGGCGGGCGCTAGCGTCGTTATCTAGCCGGAATTGTCAGTCGTCTCAGTAGTTTTCGGGGCGAACCTCGCCCAATGGCGACAATTTTATTCTTCGGCCTTTGTCTCAAATACCGTGCCGGAGATTTCTTTTTCCTTCGCGGCCAGACCGCAGGATCGGCCATCCGCCCGATCAGAAAGGATTGGAGCGGCTTTTTCCTCAGTTTCACACCAGAAAGGTATGAAAATGTCCGATATCATTCTCTCCTCCTCCGTTCGCCAGAACCTCCTCTCCCTCCAGTCCACCGCCGATCTGCTCTCCACGACGCAGAACCGCCTTGCCACCGGCAAGAAGGTCAACACGGCGCTCGACAACCCGACCAACTTCTTCACCGCGCAATCGCTCGACAACCGCGCCAGCGACATCAACAACCTGCTCGATGGCATCGGCAACGGCGTGCAGGTGCTGCAGGCCGCCAACACCGGCATCACCTCGCTACAGAAGCTGGTCGATACCGCGAAGTCGATCGCCAACCAGGTGCTGCAGAGCCCGACCGGCTACACCACCAGGTCGCAGGTCGCTTCGACTGCGGCGCTCGGCGGCACGTCTGCCAACCTCGTCGACGGCACCACGATCAAGAGCGGTGACGTGCTGGCGATCGCGGCTTCGGCCGGCCAACCCGCCTTCAGCTTCACCTTCGGGGCCAGCACGTCACTGGCGCAGCTGAACACGTCGCTGGCGGCCAGCAACCTGACGGCGAGCCTCGACAGCTCCAACAAGCTTGTCATCACCACGACCAATGACGCGGCGTCCTCGACGATCGGTGCGGTGACCTTCACCAACACCGGCGGCGGCACCGCGACGTTCAGCGCGGCCGGCACGGCCCCGGTCGCCGACCAGGCCTCGCAGTCGGCGCGTGCCGCTCTGGTGACGCAGTACAACAACACCATCGCGCAGATCACGACCACGGCGCAGGACGCCTCGTTCAACGGCATCAACCTGTTGAACGGCGACAGCCTGAAGCTGACCTTCAACGAGACCGGAAAGTCGACGCTCAGCATCACCGGCGTCACCTTCAATGCCAGCGGCCTCGGACTGAAGGCGCTGACCGCCGGCACCGACTTCCTCGACAACAACTCGGCGAACAGCGTCATCTCGTCGCTGAGCTCGGCGAGCTCCGCGTTGCGCAGCGAAGCCTCGACGCTGGGTTCGAACCTGTCGATCGTGCAGATCCGTCAGGACTTCTCGAAGAACCTGATCAACGTGCTGCAGACCGGTTCGTCCAACCTGACGCTGGCCGACACCAACGAGGAAGCGGCCAACAGCCAGGCGCTGTCGACCCGCCAGTCGATCGCGGTCTCCGCGCTGGCGCTCGCCAACCAGAGCCAGCAGAGCGTGCTGCAGCTGCTCCGCTAAGCGCGCCGGCAAGTGCTTCGAGAACGGCGGGGGAAACCCCGCCGTTTTCTTTTGTCTCCGGGATATTACGGTGTCTGTCCATGCCGTCAGAATGACGCATTTCGTAACGCCTGCTAACCATATTTAAAGGCGCCGGATGCATAAATATCGGGCGCTAGAATTGCGTCTTCGCGGCTCGAGAAATCCGCATCCCATCGAGGTCATTGAATGTCGAATGCAGCCCAGGCCTACGCTCGTACCTCCACGACGACGGCGTCCCCACGTGAAATCGAAGCGCAGGCGCTGTTGAAGGCCGCGCGGCAGCTGCAGGAAGTCCAGACGAACTGGAACGGTCCCGACAAGGCGCTCGATCACGCGTTGCTGTTCAACCGCCGGCTGTGGTCGATCTTTCTCAGTGCCGCGCAGGGCGACGACAATCCGCAGCCGCTCGAGATTCGCCAGAACATCGCCAATATCGGCGTGTTCGTGATGAAGCAGACCGTCGACATCCAGATGAATCCGGATCCGGCGAAACTGAAGTCGCTGATCGATATCAATTGCAATATCGCCGCCGGCCTCTCGGGTCGCGGCTGATCGATCGATTCCTGACGGAGCCCTCGGCATGGCCGACGTGTTGAGCATCCTATCGGCCAACTACAAGGCCGCCGGCCTGACGGTCCCGTCGAAGACGCCCTATGTGGCCGTCGATCCGAACCTCTATGAGGGCAGCTGGAGCGGCAAGTACGCCAACAACAAGTCGTTCAACATCTCGGTGTCGAACGTCGATGGCTTCCGCGCCAAGGTCCACTACCAGAGCGACGGCACCAGCAAGTATCAGGACGTGCTGATCAAGGATGGTGGGTTCCGGATCGGCGATACCAAGTTCGCGCTGGTGCAGCAGGGGACGGCGTTGATCGCCAATGTCGTCACCGATCCGGCCACCGGGGCGACCTATCTCGACAAGGCCTACGCCACGCAGAAGACCTGAGCGGTCGTTGGTCCGCGCCTAGGCGCGGCGATCGGTGGCACGCACCCGCGTCGGCGCGTCCTTGCTGAGATCGAGCGCGTGGAAATAGGCGCGGCGGCGCAATACGGCTTCTTCCGGAAACTGCCTCACCACCAAATTCGTGCGATTGTCGACCACCTGATAGACCACGGCGCGCGCGTCGCGGTCGATGATGACCTGGTCGCTGACCGACGGAGCCTGATTTGAAATCGATGCGTTGACGGCGTCGGGATCGATGGTGACGCGCACGCTCGGCTCCGGAGCGGTGACGGTCTGGCTCGCCGGCAGTTCAGTCTTGACCGCCTTCTGCGCCGTATCGCTCGTGGGAGAGACCATCGGCGCCGCGACCGGTGCCCCCACCGGCTTGATGTTGAAATCTGTACTCATGGCAGCCTCGTAGTGCACAGGCACTAGTTTGCTTGAGTCAAATCCCAACCCCTCACGGTCCGCAACTCTACGGGGAACCTCTCAACAGGCTGTTAGAAAACACGCTGAATGCCGCGCTGCCTGGGCGGCGTCGAATTGAGCTAAATTGTAAGCGTAGGCGTCAGAGCGTGCGGCTGACCGCGATCGGCGTCATGTTGCGGGGGCCCGGCGTGGCGCGCTGTCCGCTCGCGGTATAGGTGTTCGGAATGTTGCGGCGCTGCACCTCGGCATTGACGCCGCGCACGATGCCTTCGGAGACGGCGTGCGCCGTTGCGAGCACGGTCAAATTGACCTGCAGCATGGCGCGGAATGTCTCGTGATGACGGCGCAGTGTCGCGAGCAGCTCGGGATCGGTCTGCGACAGCATCTTCTGCATCGATTTCAGATGCTCCACCGCGAGCATGTAGCGCCGCGACAGCTCGGACTTCTGCGGCTCGAGCCGCATGCTCTCGCGGATCTTGCCGGCGCGGACGAACTCGGTCTCCTGCTCGATCACGGCAAGCAGGCCGCTCATCACTTCGGTCAGCTCGTTGGCGAGACGCGCGACGTCCGGCGGCGTCGACGTCGCGGACCGCGCGGCGGAGGCGGATGCTACTGGCCGCGGCTGCTGTGGACGCTGGTTCATCGCGCTGCTCCTTGAAACCCTAGCTCTTGTTCGCCTGCTGCAGGATCAGCGAGCGGAACACTTCGTTGGAAATGCCGACGCCGCCGGCCTTGGCGAAATTCTTCGAGTATTCGTCGGTCAGCATCGACCGCCACGCGCCGGTGCCGACGGTGTCGCCGTACGGGCCATCGCCCTTCAGGCCGGTCGTCATCTGCGAGAACATCGAATTCAGGAACATCGATTCGAAATCGGTCGCGGTCGCCTTCGCCTTGGCGGCCTGCTGCGGCGTCACCTTCTTCAGCGCGTCCTGCAGTACGGGATCGGGGCGGCCGTTGAACATCGGCATCAACGCCTTGTTCGGCATGCTGCCGGTGGTGCTGTTGATCAGGCTCGCCATCACATCACCTCGATGTCGGCTTCGATCGCGCCGGCGGCCTTGATCGCCTGCAGGATACTGATGAGGTCGCGCGGTCCGATGCCGAGGCCATTGAGGCCGTCGACCAGCTGCTGCAGCGAGACGCCGTCCTTGACCACGGCGAACTTCTTGCCGTCCTCGCTGACGCCGACGCTGGTGCGCGGTGTCACGACTGTTCGGCCGCGCGACAGCGGATTGGGCTGGCTGACCTGCGGACTCTCGGAGATCGAGACGGTGAGATTGCCCTGCGCGACCGCGACGGTGGCGACGCGGACGTCGCGGCCCATCACGATGATGCCGGAACGCTCGTCGATCACGATCTTCGCCACCAGATCGGGATCGACCTGCAGCTGCTCGATCTCGGTCAGGAAGGCGACGACGTTGCCCTTGAACTCCGTCGGGATCGAAAGCTGCACCGTGGAGGGATCGATCGGCTCGGCGGTCTTGACGCCGAGATAGTCGTTGACGGCGGCGGCGATTCGCTTGGCGGTGGTGAAATCGGCGTTGCGCAGCGCGAGGCGCACATTGGGCAGGCGGTTGAGCGCGAATTCGATCTCGCGCTCGATGATGGCGCCGTTGGCGATCCGGCCGACGGTCGGCACGCCGCGCACGACGCTGGCGGCGGCACCTTCGGCCGCGAAGCCGGCGACCGCCACCGATCCCTGCGCCACCGCATAGACATTGCCGTCGGCGCCGAGCAGGGGGGTGACGAGCAGGGTGCCGCCCTGCAGGTTCTTGGCATCGCCGAGCGCCGAGACGGTGACGTCCATGCGCGTGCCCTGGGTGCCGAACGCCGGCAGATTGCCGGTCACCATCACCGCGGCGACGTTGCCGGTGCGGATGGTGGCGCCGCGGATGTTGACGCCCATGCGCTCGAGCATCGCTTGCAGCGATTGCTTGGTGAAGGGGATGTTGTTGAGCGTATCGCCGGTGCCGTTGAGGCCGACCACGAGGCCGTAGCCGATCAGCTGGTTCTGGCGCACGCCCTCGATATTGGCGAGATCCTTGATCCGCGACGTCGCGGCCGCCGGCATGACGGAGGTCGCCAGCGCCAGCAGCGCGGCGCAGGCCACTCCGAACAGATTTGCGATGCGGATGCCGGGCATCCCGATGCTCCCCTCGAACTGAACTCGCGGATCGCGCGACACTCCCATGACGGCGATCCGCCATTAACCATGCGAGCTGCGTGCCACTCTGCTTCGCTTGGGCAATGTGTTGATATATTTATCGAAATTGTCGGGTCGTCATTTTGCTCCGGTTCGCCAGGGAGCGCGAAACTGCCGCGCGGCGGCAGAAATTGCCGGGTCGTTTACGCGCCGTTAACCATAAAACAGCGATGCTCGGCCCATTCAGGCCTGCGGGATCATCACGACGATGCGCATCTACGGACCGAACGGCACCACGCTTGGCACGTCCACCAGCGCCTCGCGGCGCACCTCGTCGAGCGGCTTCTCGCTGCCGGTTGCGACGACCGCGCAGGAGGAGGTCCGCTCCACCGCGGCGCCGAAGGCCGCCGCCAGCCTCGATGCGCTGCTCGCGCTGCAGGGCGTCGAGGACCCGACCGAGCGCCGCAAGCGCTCGGTGGCCCGCGGCAAGGGCGCGCTCGACGTGCTCGATGCGCTCAAGCTCGGTCTGCTGTCCGGCAATTTCGATTCCTCCACGGTGAACCGGCTGCGTGACGCCGCGGCGAGCCTGAAGGAATCTTCCGGCGATCCCGGTCTCGATGCCGTGCTCGGTGAGATCGAACTGCGCGTCGAGGTCGAGCTCGCCAAGGCCGGGCAATACTAGGCTCCTCCCGATCAACTCACCTGTCCGACGCCGCTGGTGCCTGCAGGTGCCTCAGGCCGCCAGCGTCTTGCGCTGCGCGTCGTAGCGGCGCTGCGCGGCCAGCACGTCCTTCAGATTCCGTTCGGCCCAGTCGCGCAGCGGGTCGACGGCTTCGGCGAGCGTCGATCCGAGCGGCGTGATTGAATACTCCACCGTCACCGGCACCGTTGCGATTGCCCGGCGGCGCAGCAGCCCGTCGCGCTCCAGGCTTTTCAGCACCTGCGACAGCATCTTCTGCGAGATGCCTTCGATGGCGCGTCGGAGCTGGTTGAAGCGCATCGGCTCGCTGCGTAGCAGCAGCAGGATCAGCACCGCCCATTTGTCGCCGACCCGGTCGAGGATCTGGCGCGTCGGGCAATTGGCGGCATAGGCGTCCGGCTTGAGGCTCGTGGCTTTCATCGCGGTTACTCCGGCGTGATCAGGTGAGGCGAGAGTGCCTTCTTCACACCTACATCCTTTTCGCTATCTAGTCACCATTGGAAACCATCAATTGGAGACTTGAGATGAAGATCGCCATCGCCGGCGCGTCCGGCCAGGCCGGCTCGCGCATCACCGCGGAACTCTCCCGCCGCGGCCACGCCGTCACCGCCATCGCCCGCAACCCTGAGAAGATCGCCAGCCTGCCCAATGTCGCCGCCCGCAAGGGTGACGCGAACGACCAGGCCGCCCTGGCCGCGCTGTGGGCCGGCCACGATGCCGCGATCAGCTCGATCCATTTCCTGGTCAGCGACCCCGCCAAGCTGATCGGGGCGGCCAAGGCATCCGGGGTCGGCCGCTATCTCGTGGTCGGCGGCGCCGGCAGCCTTGAGGTGGCGCCGGGCGTCCGCCTGGTGACCACCCCCAACTTTCCGCCCCAATACAAGGCCGAGGCCTCCAAGGGGGCTGAATTCCTGGACCTGCTGCGCCAGGAGAAGGACCTGAACTGGACCTTCTTGTCGCCCTCGGCGCTGTTCGTGGCCGGCGAGCGGACCGGCAAGTTCCGCCTCGGAACCGACCAGCTCCTGACCGCCGCCGACGGCAAAAGCTCGATCTCCTTCGAGGATTTCGCAGTTGCACTCGCCGACGAAATCGAGCGCCCGGCCCATATTCGCCGGCGTTTCACGGTCGGCTATTGAGGGGCAGGGGCCGTCCCCGGGCAGGGCGGATAAGTTTGCCTGTGCAAGGCCTTGGGGGCGGCCCGCCTTTCGCGGTGGCAGATATTGTCTGTCACATGACGTGGCTATATAAGGCGCCGCGCGGAGGAGTTGTGTTCCCTCCGCCTGACAGGGACATGGCTGCCTTTGGAAAAGCTGAAGAACTACCGGCCGACTGAAAAAGAGCCTTTCATGAATGAGCGGCAGCGCGATTATTTCCGCGCTAAGCTGCTGGCCTGGAAGGATGAAATCCTCCGCGAATCGAAGGTCACGTTGCAGACGTTGCAGGAAGAGAACGTCAATCATCCCGACCTCGCGGACCGAGCGTCCTCGGAAACCGACCGCGCGATCGAACTTCGTGCCCGCGACCGTCAGCGCAAGCTGATCTCCAAGATCGACGCGGCGCTCCAGCGCATCGAAGACAACACCTACGGCTATTGCGAAGAGACCGGTGAACCGATCTCGCTGAAGCGGCTCGAAGCCCGCCCGATCGCAACGCTGTCGGTGGAGGCGCAGGAACGCCACGAGAAGCGCGAGAAGGTCTATCGCGACGAATAGTGGCGACGGATCGCCACGGATTGCTGCCGGCGCGTACCGGTTGTACGTTCGCGCCGCCATGATGACACGCACTCTCAGCATCGCTTCGGTGTTTTTGCTGGGCTGATCCCGCTTCCTCCTGGAAGCGCTGAGCGGCCCCACGAGCTTTCGCTCCTGGGATTCCAGTGAAACCGAATGAGCCGGTCAGGTTCCGCGCATCGCGGAGCATCGATGGCTGGCGACAGTTTGAGAGACAATCATGACCCATCGAAACGACGCGCGTGCGCTTGACGGCGCGCAGATCGAGCAATTCATCCAACAGGGCTTTGTCCGGATCGACAGCGCCTTTCCCCGGGAACTCGCCGACCGGGGACGCGCCATCATGTGGCGCGACCTGCCATGCAGCGAGCACGACCCTTTGACTTGGACCCAACCGGTGATCCGGTTGCCGGGGTACGGCGGTACGCCGTTTCGCGAAGCGATCAACACGCCGCTACTGCACCGGGCGTTCGATCAGATCGCCGGTCCCGGCCGCTGGCGTCCGCGCGACGACATCGGAACCTTTCCGGTGCGCTTCCCGCATCCGGACGATCCCGGCGATGCTGGCTGGCACATCGACGTCAGCTTCCCCGGCGAGGATTGCGACCCGAACGAGCGCAGCGACTTCTCCGCCTGGCGGGCCAATGTCGTCTCGCGCGGCCGGGCGCTGCTGATGCTGTTCCTGTTCTCCGACGTCGGCGAGGACGACGCGCCGACCCGGATCAGGGTCGGCTCGCATTGGCCGATGGCGCGCCACCTCGCGCCGGCGGGCGAGGCCGGGCGCGCACGCATGGTGCTCGACGATGTCGGCGCCGACTGCGAGGTCGCGCTCGCGACCGGCGAGGCCGGCACGGTCTATCTGTGTCATCCGTTGCTGGTGCATGCCGCGCAGAAGCATCGGGGCACGACGCCGCGCTTCATGGCCCAGCCGTCGCTCGCTGCCGGCGAACCATACCGGCTGGAACGCGCGGATGGCGCGTATTCGCCGGTCGAGATCGCGATCCGAAAGGCGCTTGGCATGGAGTGATCGGACGCCGATCTGAAGGCGAGGCGATATTCAGGCCAACCCGGCTCCGAGTATCGCCTCGCTTGCCTCCGCCTGACGGCGCGGGCCGAACGTCTTCGACCATGCCAGCAATTCGCGGAAAGCCGGCGTCAGGCTCCAGGCCGAATCCGTCAGTATTCGACCTGCAGCGGCTTCTCGGCGAGCACCCTGCGCGCCACCAGGCCGTCGCGCTCGAGCTCGCGCAGCTGCGCAGTCAGCATGTGCTGGGTGATCGGCGCGAGCGCGCGGCGCAGCGCGCCGAACCGCACACCGCCATTCATCAGCGTGAACAGGATCTCGAGCTTCCATTTCCCCCCGAGCGCATGGATCGCGTGCTTGAATTCGATCAGCACATTGGGGTCGCTGGGGCAGCTCTCGCATTCACCGCCGTCACACATATCGCTGGTATTGTTTTCCATAGCGGTCTCGAATTTCAGCCTACTTGTCCAAGATCAGATAGTGACCAGATGCGGCCTGTGCAGGGCGGGCAGTGCAATGTTGGGCCCATCCGCCGAACCATGAAGAGGGCAGGGACATGAGCACGGTTTTGGTCACAGGCGGATCGGGATTCATCGGCGTGCATACGATTCTGCAGCTGCTCGCCGACGGGCACGCGGTGCGAACGACGGTGCGCAATCCGGGTCGCAGCAACGACGTGATCGCGATGCTGCGCGAGGGTGGCGCGCTGGCGCCCGACCAGGTCGGCTTCGTCACCGCCGACCTGCTGCGCGACGATGGCTGGCGCGAGGCGGCCACCGGGTGCGACTACGTGCTGCATGTCGCATCACCGCTCGGCGCCTATGTGCCCGAGGACGAGAACGAGCTGATCGTCCCGGCGCGGGAAGGCACGCTGCGGGTGTTGCGCGCCGCGCGCGACGCCGGCGTCAAGCGCGTGGTCGTGACATCGTCGTTCGCGGCAATCGGTTACGGCCATCCGCCGCAGGCGGCGCCGTTCAACGAGACAGTATGGTCCAATCTCGATGGCGAGGGCGTGCAGGCCTATCCGAAATCCAAGACGCTGGCCGAGCGCGCCGCCTGGGATTTCGTGGCGCGCCAAGGCAATGGCCTCGAGCTTGCCGTGGTCAACCCCACCGCGGTGTTCGGCCCGGCGCTCGGTGCCGATTTCTCCGAGTCGATCGGCATCATCAAGGCGCTGCTCGACGGCGCGATGCCGGCGGTGCCGCGGATCCATTTCGGCCTCGTCGACGTCCGCGATGTCGCCGACCTGCATCTGCGCGCCATGATGTCGCCCGAGGCCAGCGGTGAGCGCTTCCTGGCGGTCGCCGGCGAGACCATGTCGATCCTCGGGGTCGCCCGAGTGCTGCGCGCAAAACTCGGCAGCAAGGCGCGGCGCGTGCCGCGGTTCCAGGCGCCGGACTGGATGATGCGGCTCGCCGCACGGCGCAACCCGATGGCCCGTGCCGCGCTGCCGCTGCTCGGCAAGGTGCGCCGCGCGACCAGCGCCAAGGCGCAGCACCTGCTCGGCTGGCGCCCGCGCGGCAATGAGGAGATGATCGTCGCGACCGCCGAGAGCCTGATCCGGCTCGGCCTCGTCAAGGCCTGACGGCAGCTCCCGTGCAGCGTGCTTGCCAGACGCGTCGGCGAGTGCTGAATTGCAGCGAGCAGACGGAGGCGCCACCGCGCCGCCGAGAACACCAGGGAGGCTGCGCAGATGGATCGGGTCCTCGCGGCCGCAAAGGCGATCGCCAGCGCGCGCCGCAGCCGGGCGCCGCTCAAGGCGCTTCCGAAGGACGTGGTGCCGCGCGACGAGGCCGAAGGCTATCAGGTGCAGTACGCGTTGCACGCTCTGATGCAGCCACACGTCGGCAGCCTCGTCGGCTACAAGATCGGCTGCACCAGCGCGGTGATGCAGGAATATATCAACATCCCGCACCCCTGCGTCGGTGGCGTGTTCGAGAAGGTCGTGCATGACAGCGGCGTGCGGCTGCCGGCGGCCGAGTTCGTCCATGTCGGCGTCGAGTGCGAGATCGCGGTGCGGCTCGCCCGCAATCTCGCTCCCAGCGAGGCGCCGTTCACCGCCGAATGGGTCGCGGAAGCGATCGATGCCTACTATCCCGCGATCGAGATCGTCGACGACCGCTACGTCAAATGGGAGACATTGGGCGCGCCGACGCTGATTGCCGACGACTTCTTCGCCGCCGGTTGCGTGCTCGGGGAGGAGGTGCCGCGCATCACCGTGCCCGATTTGCGCGCGGTCGCGGGACGCGCGATCGTCAACGGCAAGGAAGAAGGCCGCGGCACCGGCGCCGACGTGCTCGGGCATCCCCACAACGCGCTCGCCTGGCTCGCCAATCATCTCGCCACTGAAGGCCGTGGCTTGCATGCCGGCCAGATCGTACTGACCGGCAGCCTGGTCAAGACGGTGTGGCTGAACGCGGGCGACACGGTCGTGATGGAGCTCGACGGCCTCGGCAAGGTGGAAGCGGCCTTTACGTGAGGTGACGTTGTGCGAGCCTGCCTCCACATAAGGACGTCGTCCCTGCGAAAGCAGGGACGACACCGAGTGTGTTGCGCGACCTTGACCTGACTTTACTGAATTCACCTGACTTTCAAGTCGCCGGGCGCTTGGCGTCCGTGACCAGTTCGACCTTGCCGTCGGTCAGCCGGTAGACCGCGCCGACCACCTTGAGCTTGCCCTGATCGACCGCGGCGCTGAGGATCGGCGTTGCCGATTTCAGCTTCGCGACGTTGTCGATGACGTTCTGCCTGATGGCGTTGGCGAGCCGGTCGCCTCCCTTGCCTTCGGTCGCCTTCACCGCCGGTGCGATCGCATTGACCAGCGAGGGCAGATGACCGGGCAGGGTGGTGTTGTCCTTCAGCGACTTGATGGCGGCGTCGACTGCCCCGCAGCTGTCGTGGCCGAGCACCATGAACAGCGGCACGTTGAGCACGGCCGATGCATATTCCAGGCTCGCGATGGTCTCGTCGCTGGCAAAATTGCCCGCGATGCGGCAGACGAACAGATCGCCGCGGCCGGTGTCGAAGGCGTATTCCGGTGCGATGCGGGAGTCCGCGCAACTCAGGATGCCGGCGAACGGATTCTGTCCGCCGGCCAGCGCCTCGCGCTCGTGCTTGAAATCATGCCGCCGCGAGACGCCTTCGACATAGCGCAGATTGCCCTTCACCAGCCGCTCCAGCGCCGCGTCCGGCGCCAGCACATTCTGCGGCTTCGGCGGCGATTTGGTTTCCCTGGCGGAAACCGGCGGGGCAAGGGCGAGGCTGGCGGCGGTGCAGGCCGCGGCAGCGAGGAAGCGGCGCCGGGAGGTCTGGGTGGGAGCTGGGATTTCGCAAAGCTGGCACATCAAAAATCTCCGTAAAATTATCCGAGACTAGCAATCGTGTCCGTGCAAAGGTTGTAGATCATGCGCAGTGCCACCGCAACGACACGGTTTCATGCTCGGTCCCTGCTCCCATGTGCAATTGCGCACAAGGCAGGGATGACGGTGAGGACGAGTCGCAATTCAAGATGTCAAACAGCGCGGTGTGATGACCCGCTAAAGCGAAAGCGGGTGATCCAGTATTGCAGAGACGGCTGTGCTTGAGCCGAGCGGCCGCGGCGTACTGGATCGCCCGGTCCCGTCTTCGCCAAGGCTTCGACGAGGCCGTGCATCCTTGGCGCGCCGAAGCTTCAGCGGAGGCGGCGAGCCGGGTGATGACAGAGCGGATTCCACACACACACACGATCGTCGTCCTGGCGAAAGCCCATAGGCGCTAAAATAGGATTTGCGCCTTGGCTTCGCTTGTGATTCCAAGATGGAATGGCACACGAATCGCTTGTGAACAAAGATTGGGCGCGCGTTGTCGCCCGACT
>NZ_JBUYWT010000061.1:0-43733 GCF_055264925.1 Bradyrhizobium sp. KZN70725 | reverse complement strand
CGCTCTACTCTGCAGAGCCAGTCACGCTCTCCGGCGACATCTACGCGAGCCACCCAGACATAAGCGCCACTATCAGACTATGATCAAACTATTTTAGCGCCTATGGGCGAAGGCCGGGACCCATACGCCGCGGCGGATGTTGTGAACGGGACTCGTCGTACCAGCATCGCACCACAAATGACATCGGTGGTTATGGGTCCCGGCCTTCAACGCGACGACGCTGAATATGTGGCGCTCGGTTGAGTCATACATCCGCACCCTCGCGGCGCAGTTGCGTGACGTGGAATGACGGCCGGAGAGTGACGGATAGAACAACGCGCGACGCAGCGTCGCTTCCGTCGTGGCAAAACTGCTGCTAGCGTTTGGGCCGCAAGGGACGCAATGAGGCGGCTTTTAACAAGCAGGGAGGATATTTCAGATGTTTTCACACGTGATGGTTGGCACCAACGATCTCGACAAGGCCAAGGCATTTTATGATGCGCTGCTTGGCACGCTTGATGTCCGGCCGGCCCGGGTTGACGGTCACCGCATCATGTACCTCACCAAGGCCGGCATTTTCATGGTGTCCAAGCCGATCAACGGCGAACCGGCGACGCATGCCAATGGCGGCACGATCGGCTTTGCCTGCTCTTCGCCGAAGCAGGTCCATGCCTGGCACGCGGCCGGCGTCGCCAATGGCGGCAAGCCTTGCGAGGACCCGCCGGGCGTACGGGAAGGTTCTGGCGTGAAGCTCTATCTCGCCTATCTGCGCGACCTCGACGGCAACAAGATCTGCGCGATGCATCGGATGAGCTAACCGGCGTCCGCCGGACTCTTTTCACGCTGTACGCGGCGGCGTTCAAACAACGTTTGAAACGCCGTCGCGAAATTCCGCGATGCGGTAGAGGTGATCGGAAAATCGGTACTCGCGCTTCGCGTCGCACGCGTCTATTGTCCGCCGCGAAACGCGCCTTCGCGAGGGAGAAAAGACAGTGAAACATGCCTATGTGCCGCGCACCACGAACTACACGCTCAGTCCAGGCGACGAGCTCAATGACCTGCGCATGTCGGACAAGGTCCGCCCGCTCTACGACCATGTGAAGCAGTTCATCCGCGACACGGTCGACCCGATGTCGGTCGAGTTCTATCGCGCCGGCGAGAAGAAGACCAACCGCTGGAGCTTCACGGACGAGCAGCTCGCGATCCTGCAGAAGGCCAAGGACAAGGCCAAGGAAGTCGGCCTCTGGAACTTCTTCCTGCCCGATGCAGAAACCGGCGAAGGCCTCAACAACCTCGACTACGCCTACATCGCCGCCGAGCTCGGGAAGAGCCCGCTGGCCTCCGAGACCATGAACTGCTCGGCGCCCGACACCGGCAACATGGAGGTGCTGGAGCGCGTCGGCACCAAGGCGCAGAAGGAGAAGTGGCTGAAGCCGCTGCTCAATGGCGAGATCCGCTCGGCCTATGCGATGACCGAGCCGAACGTCGCCTCCTCCGACGCCAAGAACATCTCGACCACCGCAAAGCTCGTCGGCGACGAGTGGGTGATCAACGGCGAGAAGTATTACATCTCCGGCGCCGGCGATCCGCGCTGCAAGATCATGATCGTGATGGTGAAGACCAATCCCGACGCCGCGCCGAGCAAGCAACAGTCGCAGATCCTGGTGCCGATCGACACCCCCGGCGTCGAGATCCTCGGGCCCATGCACGTGTTCGGCCACGACCACGCGCCGCGCGGCCACATGCATCTGCGCTTCAACAATTGCAAGGTGCCGAAGGAAAACATGCTGCTCGGCGAAGGCCGCGGCTTCGAGATTTCGCAGGTCCGCCTCGGACCGGGCCGCATCCATCACTGCATGCGCACCATCGGCAAGGCCGAGAAGGCGCTCGACATGATGGTGCAGCGTGGCCTGACCCGCGAGGCCTTCGGCAAGAAGATCGCCCATCTCGGCGGCAACATGCAGATCATCGCCCAGGCGCGTTGCGAGATCGAAGCGATGCGGCTGATGGTGCTGAAGGCGGCCAAGGCGATGGACGTGCTCGGCAACAAGGAAGCCCGCGTCTGGGTCTCGATGGTCAAGGCCATGGTGCCCGAACGCGCCTGCAAGCTGATCGACCAGGCGATCCAGATGCACGGCGCCACCGGCATCTCGCAGTGGTCGCCGCTCGGCGAAATGTACCAGGACGTCCGCCATCTCCGCTTCGCCGACGGTCCGGACGAGGTGCACTGGATGGTGGTCGGCCGCCACGAACTGAGCATGCCGTAGTCGCTTCTTCTCCTTCTCCCCGCTCTTGCGGGGAGAAGGCCGGGATGAGGGGCTGCCTCCGCAAGCACGGTGAGAGATAGTCTCGCGGAGAATCCCCCTCACCCGGATCACATCTGACGATGCGATCCGACCTCTCCCCGCAGGCGGGGCGAGGTAAGGGAAGAGCGCTCCAAGGAACAAACAAGCAAGTCTGCAAGGCGGGTTCGCGCGAGCGTGTCCCGCCTTTTGCTTTGCGGTCCGCTCGCGGCGGGTTACCCTTCGCTAACCCGCCCTACGAACTTCCGGACATCCCATGGAATATTCCCCAAGCGACCTCACCCAGCGCGAACGCTACAAGGTGCTGACCTCCTTCGTGCTGCCGCGGCCGATCGCCTGGGTGACGAGCACGAGCGCGGACGGCGTGGTCAATGCGGCGCCGTTCTCGTTCTTCAATGTGTTCTGCGAGGATCCGCCGCTCTGCATGTTCGCGGTCAACCGCAGGCCCGACGGCCGCGAGAAGGACACGTTGGTCAACATCCAGCGTCTCGGCGAATTCGTGGTCAACCTGACCGACGAGCCCCTGGCGCAAGCGATGCATGAGACCTCCGGCGACTTCCCGCCCGAGATCGGCGAGCCCGATTATCTCGGCCTCAAGCTCGCGCCCTCAAGCAAGATCGCAGTCCCTCGCCTCGCCCAGGCGCCGTTCGCGATGGAGTGCAAGACCTGGAAGCTGATCGACGTCAATGGCGACCGCCAGCTGATCATGGGCGAAGGCATCCATTTCCACATCCGCGACGAATTGTGGGACCGCGAGGCGATGCGCGTCCACATGGAGCGCTACCACCCGATCGGCCGCATGTTCGCCGACCGCTACTGCCGCACCGACGACCGCGTGGTGTTTCCCGCGGCCGAGGGCACAAAGAAATAGAGGATCAGACAATGAGCGAAACATTCCGCGACAACGAAGCGCAGAGCCGGTTCGAGCTCGCCGTCGACGGCTCAACCGCTTTCGTGGTCTACCGAAAGACGCCGGACACGATCACGCTTGTGCACACCGAGGTGCCGCCGGAGCTTGGCGGCCGCGGGATCGGCTCCAAGCTCGCACGCGCCACGCTCGACGCCGTCCGCGCGCAGGGCATCAAGCTCGTCGTGAAATGCGAATTCATCCAGGGCTTCATGAAGAAGCATCCGGAGTATGACGATCTGTTGGGGTGATCGCAGGGCGGGTTGGCAAAGCTGTCATTTCGTCATGGCCGGGCTTGTCCCGGCCATGACGCGTTTCGTCACGACGCCACCGGCTCGCCGATCTTGTCCTGCGTCTTCGTTTCGAAATCGCTGGCGTCGTGGCGCTCATGGAGCTGGCTCGACGGCTCGCCCCAGGTGCGGTTGACCATGCGTCCGCGCTTCACCGCGGGCCGTGCCGCGATCGCATCGGTCCAGCGCTGCACGTTCTTGTAGTCCTGCACCGAGAGGAATTCGCCGCCGCCGTAAAGCAGACCCTTGGCGAGGCTGCCGTACCAGGGCCACACCGCCATGTCGGCGATGGTGTAGACATCGCCCGCGAGATACTCGTTGTCGGCGAGCCGGCGGTCGAGCACGTCGAGCTGGCGCTTCACCTCCATCGCGAAGCGGTCGATGGCGTATTCGATCTTGGTCGGCGCATAGGCGTAGAAATGGCCGAAGCCGCCGCCGAGATAGGGCGCGGCGCCCATCTGCCAGAACAGCCAGGAGAAGGTTTCGGCGCGGGTCTTGACGTCGGTCGGCAGGAACGCGCCGAACTTTTCCGCGAGGTACACCAGGATCGAGCCCGATTCGAACACCCTGATCGGCTCCTTTCCGCTGCGGTCCATCAGCGCCGGAATCTTCGAGTTCGGATTGACCGCGACGAAGCCGCTGCCGAACTGGTTGCCGTCGATCTTGATCAGCCAGGCGTCGTATTCCGCGCCCTTGTGACCCGCCGCCAGCAGCTCTTCCAGCATCACGGTGACCTTGACGCCGTTCGGCGTCGCCAGCGAGTAGAGTTGCAGCGGATGGCGGCCGACCGGCAGTTCCTTGTCGTGGGTGGGACCGGCGATCGGCCGGTTGATGCTGGCGAAGCGCCCACCGCTCTCCTTGTTCCAGGTCCAGACTTTCGGCGGCTCGTAGGCAGGAATGTCATTCACGTCGTTGGCTCCCGATTCATGTTCTTGCCAGGTGGCGCGGCGGCGCCGTGCCCATCCCCATGTCCGCACTAGATGGTGCGCGGGCTGCGCTTTGCCCACCCCGCGGATCGCATTTTCTATCCAGCGGAATGCGCTGCGAGGGATGCAGCCGGAGCAGCGCCTGCACGCAAGATCGCCGTGGCCGAAACCCGCTTGGCTTCGCGGACCGTGATGCGATAGCGTTGCAGCGGCTGACGCCAACAAGCACAAGAAGCAGCCGCCGGGAGAGAACCAGTCCATGAAATCACCGATCTGCGATATGCTGGGGATAGACTTCCCCCTGCTCGCTTTCAGCCATTGCCGCGACGTGGTGGCGGCGGTCAGCCGCGCCGGCGGCTTCGGCGTGCTCGGCGCGACCGCGCATTCGCCGGAGACGCTGGAGCAGGAGTTGAAGTGGATCGACGCGCATGTCGACGGCAAGCCTTATGGCATCGACGTGCTGATCCCGGAAAACATCTCGACCGCCGGCGAGAAGAACGTCACCTGGAAAAGCCTCGAGGCGCGGGTCTCGCAGGAGCATCGCGACTTCACCCGCAATCTCTTGAAGAAATACGACATCGAGCTGACCGGCCGCAACGTCGCCGACAACCAGCCGCAGCCGTTCGACGCCGAGACCGCGCTGCAACTGCTCGAAGTCTCGTTCCGGCATCCGATCCGGCTGATCGCGAATGCGCTCGGCGTGCCGCCGAAGGCGATGATCGAGATGGGGCGCAAGCACGGCGTGCCGGTGGCGGCGTTGGTCGGCTCCAAGGAGCACGCGCTGCGCCAGGTCGCGGCCGGTGTCGATATCCTGGTCGCGCAGGGCACCGAAGCCGGCGGCCATTGCGGCGAGGTCTCGACCATGGTGCTGGTGCCGGAGGTGATCAAGGCGGTCAAAAAGATCCGCGACGTGCCGGTGCTCGCCGCCGGCGGCATCATGACCGGCAGCCAGATGGCGGCCTGCATGGCGATGGGCGCGGCCGGCGCCTGGACCGGCTCGGTGTGGCTGGCCACGGTGGAATCGGAGACGTCGGAGATCTTCCGCGAGAAGATGATCGCGGCCTCCTCGCGCGACGCGGTGCGCTCCAAGGGCCGCACCGGCAAGCCGGCGCGGCAGCTCCGCTCGGTCTGGACCGATGCCTGGGACCGCTCGCCGGAAAGCCCCGGCGCGCTGCCGATGCCGCTGCAAAGCATCATCAGCCGCGACGCCTTCAACGCGATCGACCGCGCCGCAGCTGGTGGTAACGAGAAGGCCCGCGACCTCGTCAGCTATTTCGTCGGCCAAGGCGTCGGCCTGATCGACAGCGTCAAATCCGCCGGCGCCGTGGTGCAGGAGTTCAAGGAAGAGTTCGTCGAAGCTGTCGAGCACATGAACGCGCTGGTGGCGGAGTGACGATCCCTCCCCGCCGTCATTGCGAGGAGCGAAGCGACGAAGCAATCCACCTTTCCCCGTGTCGGAACATGGATTGCTTCGCTTCGCTCGCAATGACGCCCATAACAACCATCGAGCCCAAGACCGCAGAGTGAACCAACAAGAATGTCGAACAGCATCCCCGAAGACCGCATTCCCGTCATCGTCGGCGTCGGCGAAATTGTCGATCGTCCGAAGGACATCGCCGCCGGCCTCGAGCCGCTCACGCTGCTTGAGGAGGCGCTGAAGCGCGCCGAGGCGGACAGCGGCGCCAGGCTGCTGTCCGACGTGCAGTCGCTCGACGTCGTCAACTTCCTGAGCTGGCGCTACCGCGATCCCGAGAAGCAGCTCGCCGCACGGCTCGGCATTCAGCCTTCGCATCTCTATTACGGCCCGGTCGGCGGCGAGAGTCCGATCCGCTATCTGCACGAGGCTGCGCAACGCATTGCGCGCGGCGAATGCAGCGTCGCCGCGGTCTGTGGCGCGGAGGCGCAGTCGACGGCGACCAAGGCGCAGCGTGCCGGCGTGGAGCTGCCGTGGACGCCGTTCGCGCACGACGTGGAGGAGCCGAAGCGCGGCGCCGCGTTCCAGAAGCCGATGGCCGTGAGCCTCGGCGTGTTCAGGCCGATCACGGTCTATCCGCTCTATGAATCCGCAACATCGGCGCATTGGGGCCAGACGCCGCGCGACGCGCTGAAGGAATCGGGCGAGCTATGGTCGACCTATGCGCGCGTCGCGGCCGACAATCCGAACTCGTGGCTGAAGAAGACGTTCACCGGCGACGAGATCACCACGGCCACGCCCGACAACCGGATGATCGCCTGGCCGTATACAAAGCTGATGGTGGCGAACCCGACGGTGAACATGGGCGGCGCGCTGATCCTGACCAGCCTCGCGAAGGCGCGCGCGGCCGGCGTGCCGGAGGACAAGCTGATCTATCCGCTCGGCGGCGCCTCGGCGGAAGAGCCGCGCGACTATCTGATCCGCGATCAGTTCGTCGAAAGCCACGCGCAGACCGCGGTGCTGAAGGCGGTGATGGATCTCGTCGGCGGCGATGGCAAGAAGTTCGACGCGATCGAGCTCTATAGCTGCTTCCCCTGCGTACCCAAGATGGCACGCCGGACGCTCGGCCTCGGTGCCGACGTGCAGCCGACCGTGACGGGTGGTCTGACGTTCTTCGGCGCGCCGCTCAACACCTACATGACGCACTCGGCCTGCGCGATGGTGCGCAAGCTCCGAAGCGGCGGCACGCTCGGCCTGCTCTATGGCCAGGGCGGCTTCGTCACCAAGCATCATGGCCTCGTGCTGTCGCGCGCGGCGCCGAACGTCGCGCTCAAGCAGGACACGTCCGTGCAGGCGGAGGCCGACCGCAACAGGCGCAACGTGCCCGACTTCACCGCCGAGGCTGCGGGAAAGGGCAAGGTCGAGGCCTTCACCGTGATCTATCGCGCCAATGGCGAAGTCGAGCATGGCGTCACCATGCTGCGCACCGAGGACGGCCGGCGCACGCTCGGCCGCATCCCGGCGAGCGACACGGCGACGCTGGCCTATCTGCAGGACATGGACCGCACGCCGGTCGGTACCACGGGCAATATCGCCACCGCCGGCGATGGCATGCTGGAATGGCGAGTGGGCTGACCTACCGACGCTGTCATGGCCGGGCTTGTCGCGGCCATCCACGTCTTTGCCTCGTGAAAGAAAGTAATACGTGGATGCCCGGGCCAAGCCCGGGCATGACGAAGTAAAGGGGCGGCTTCTCCCCTACCCCTTCACGTCCTGCTTTTCGGATGCCGTGGTCGGCTTGCCCTTGGCGCCGGCACCGGTGACGCGGACATGGTCGCCGTCGGCGAGGCCGTCCGGCGGGGCGGTGATGATGCGATCGTCGGGCGCGAGGCCGGTGGCGATCTCGATCTCCTTGCCGAGGTCGCGGCCGATCTTCACGGTCTTGAACAGCACCTTGTCGTCAGGACCGACGGTTGCGACCCGCAGGCCACTGCTGTTGAAGATCAGCGCGCTGGCGGGAATGCTGAGCGGCGTGGATTCGCGCTGCAGATTGAGCTTCACGCTGGCATAGCTGCCCGGCATCAATTCGCCAGAGGAGTTGTCGAGCCCGAGTTGCATCCGCGTCGTGCCGGAGGCGACATCGACCGCCTGCGAGGAGGCTTCCACCGTCGCCTGGAAGGTGCGGTTCGGGTAATCCGGCAGCGCCAGCGTCGCCTTGGCGCCGATCTTGATCGCCGGGACGTAGTTCTGCGGCACGTTGACATAGACGCGCAGCTTGGTGATGTCCGAGATCGTGAACATCGCCGGGCCCGAGTTGCCGCCGGCGTTGATCAGCGCGCCGACGTCGGTGTCGCGCGAGGTCACCACGCCGTCGAACGGCGCCGTGATCTTCTTGTATCCGGCGAGCGCTTCCAGCCGCTCGACATTGGCCTGGCCGGCCTTGACCGCACCGTTCTTGTTGGAAAGGTCGGCGGTGCGCTCGTCGATCTCCTGGGCGGAGACGAAGTTCGAGGCCACCAGCGTCTTGCGCCGGTTCAACGTGGCCTCGGAGAGCTTGGCCGAGGCCTGGGCGCTGGCGAGATCGGCGCGCGCCTGCAGCAATTGCTGGTCGAGGTCGGGCGCCTCGATCTCGGCGATCACCTGGCCGGCCTTGACGCGGGCGCCGATGTCGGCGTCCCAGTTCTTGAGATAGCCGGACACCCGGGCATAGATCGGCGCGCGGGAATAGGCCTCGAGCCGGCCCGGCAGGTCGATCGTGGGGCTCAGCGCCTTGGCATTGGGCAGCGCCACCGCGACGGTCGGAATGGCCTGGTCGTCGGTCCATTCCTTCAGCCGCGTGTCCTGTTCCTCACGGGCGCGGATCCCGGTGCCGACGATCAGGCCCGCCCCGACCAGGGCCACCACGCCGAAGATGCCCAGCTTCCGGCGTGAGACCGGGGGGCGCTTTTCAGTGGGCGGCATGCGGAATCTCCGATGAGGCGGCGGCTTTGGCGCCTTGCTTCTTGTGTACCATACTGAATACCACGGGAACAAACATCAGCGTCGCGAAGGTGGCGAAGATCAGGCCGCCGATCACGGCCCGGCCCAACGGCGCGTTCTGCTCGCCGCCCTCGCCCAGCCCCAGCGCCATCGGCGCCATGCCGATGATCATGGCAAGCGCGGTCATCAGCACCGGGCGGAACCGGACGAAGCCGGCTTCCAGGGCGGCCGCGACGGGATCGCCGAGTTCCTCATAGCGCTCGCGGGCGAAGCTGATCACGAGCACGCTGTTGGCCGTCGCCACACCCATGCACATGATGGCGCCGGTGAGCGCCGGAACCGACAGCGTGGTCTCCGTCGTGAACAGCATCCAGACAATGCCGGCGAGCGCAGCGGGCAGCGCCGTGATGATCACGAACGGGTCCGACCAGGACTGGAAGTTCACGACGATCAGGAAGTAGATCAGCACGACGGCGCCGAGCAGGCCGAACAAGAGGCCGGTGAAGGCCGAGTTCATGGTCTGCACCTGGCCGAGCAGCACCACGGACGAGCCCTTCGGCACCTCCTTGGCGGTGTCGGCGATCAGCTTGCGCACGTCGGTCGCGACGCCGCCGAGATCGCGGCCTTGCGTCGTGGCGTAGATCTGCACCAGCGACTGGATGTCATATTGCGACACCACCGCACTCGAGGTCGCGCGCTTGATGTCGGCGATGCCGCCGAGGATCGGCGCCTGGGTGTTGCCGGTCGCGGTGATCGGCAGGGTCTGCAGCGCGCTCAGCGAGTCGATCTGGTATTGCGGCGTCTGCATCACGATCGAGTACGACACGCCGTTATCGGGATTGAGGTAATACGTCGGCGCCACCTGCGAGGAGCCGGCGAGGTTGACCACCAGCGAGTTGGTGACGTCGCGCTCGGTCAGGCCGACATATTGCGCGCGGGTGCGGTCGACATCGATGTTGAAGGTCGGGTTGTTCGGCGACTGCTGGATCCGCGCATCGGCGATGCCGGGGATGCGCTTGATCCCGGCCAGCAGCTTGTTGGCATAGGCGAAGTTGGCCTCGAGATTGGCGCCGCGGATCTGCAGGTCGATCGGCGCCGGCGCGCCGAAGTTCAGGATCTGGCTGACGATGTCGGCCGGCAGGAACGCGAAGTTGGTGCCCGGGAACAGCCGCGGCAATTGCTCACGCAGTGCGCGGACATGCTGTTCGGTCGGCTTGTGGCCTTCCTTGAGGCGTATCTGGATGTCGCCGTCCTGCGGACCGATCACGCCGGTGTTGTTGTAGGTCATGTTGATGCCGGAGATCGGCATGCCGATGTTGTCGGTCATGGTCTCGATCTCGCCGGGCACCAGCTTGCGGATCGCCTTCTGGATGTCGGCGAGCTGGTTGGCGGTCTCCTCGACGCGGGTGCCGACCTGGGTGCGGACATGCATCAGGATGTTGCCGGCGTCGACCGACGGGAAGAAGTTGCGCCCGAGGAACGGCACCAAGAGGAACGACGCGGCGACGACTGCGAGAAAGCAGCTCACGAACACCGTGCGATGACCGAGCGCCATCGCGAGCAGGCCACGATAGCCGCTGCGGATGCGCTCGAACCGCGCCTCGAAGCCGCGCTGGAACCAGACCAGGGGATTGCGCGACTTCGGCGGCGCGCCCTCATGATGCACATGCGCCTGCAGCAGATAGTTCGCCATGGTCGGCACCAGGGTGCGCGACAGGATGAACGACCAGATCATCGCGAACATCACCGCTTCGGCCATCGGCACGAACAGGAAGCGCGCCACGCCGGTGAGGAAGAACATCGGCACGAACACGATGCAGATACAGAGCAAGGAGACGAAGGCCGGCGTCACGATCTGGTTGGCGCCATCGAGGATCGACTGCTCGACGGGTTTGCCCTGCTCGAGGTGATAATTGATGTTCTCGATCGTCACCGTGGCGTCGTCGACCAGGATGCCGACCGCGAGCGCGAGGCCGCCGAGCGTCATGATGTTCAGCGTCTCGCCGATCAGGGACAGCATGATGATGGCGCCGAGCACTGACAGCGGGATCGACACCGCGATGATGACGGTCGAGCGCCAGCTGCCGAGGAACAAGAGGATCATGATGCTGGTGAGCAGCGCGGCGATCACGCCCTCGAACGCGACGCCGGTGATCGCGCCGCGGACGAACACCGACTGGTCGCCGATGAAGCCGATCTTCAGCGCGTCCGGCATCTGGTCCTTGACCTCGATCACCTTCTGCTTGATGCCGGAGATGATATCGAGCGTCGAGGTGGCGCCGGCCTTCAGCACCATCATCAAGACCGAGCGGTTGCCGTCGACATGGACGATGTTGGTTTGCGGCGGATTGCCGTCGCGGACCGACGCGACGTCACGCACATAGACCATCGCGCCGTTGACCTGCTTGATCGGCAGGTCGCCGAGCTCCTCGAGCCGCAGCGGCGAGTTGTTGAGGTTGATGGTGTATTCGAAATTGCCGATCTTCTGCGTGCCGACCGGCGTGATCAGGTTCTGCGCGGCGAGCGCATTGGCGACGTCCTGACCCGACAGGCCGCGCGCCTGCAGCGCGGTCGAATTGAGATCGATCTGGACCTGGCGCTGCTTGCCGCCGAACGGATACGGGATCGCCGCACCAGGCACCGTGACCAGCGGCGTGCGCAGCTGGTTGATGCCGATATCGGCGAGGTTCTGCTCGGTCAGTCCCTCGCCCGACAGCGCGACCTGGATGATCGGAACCGTCGAGGCGCTGTAGTTCAGGATCAGCGGCGGCGTCGCGCCCGGCGGCATCTGCTTGAGCAGGGTTTGCGAGATCGCGGTGACCTGCGCATTGGCGGTGCGGATGTCGACGTTGGGCTGGAAGAAGATCTTGATGATGCCGACGCCGTTATAGGAATTGGCGACGATGTGCTCGATGTCGTTGACGGTCGTGGTCAGCGCGCGCTGGAACGGCGTGGTGATGCGGCCGGACATCTGGTCCGGCGGCAGGCCGGTGTACTGCCAGACCACGCCGATCACGGGGATGCGGATGTCTGGGAAGATGTCGGTCGGCGTGCGCAACGCCGCCAGCGGTCCGATAATCAACAGCAGGATCGCGAGCACGACGAAAGTATATGGCCGGCTCAGCGCGATACGGACCAGTGCGATCATAAAACTAGCGTTCCCGAAATGAAGCCCGCCCAGGCAGAGGAATCGACATTGCAAAAGCCGTTCCGTAGCGGCCGATTTACCCGATGCCGGGCAAAACGCCAACCCGCGGAGCCGCGGCGGCTTTCACTTCCTCGGCATAGTGCGTGAGGCTGCGCGCTCCGAGCGACCATGCCGGGCGCAGTGCCGCCGATCGCGTGCGGATCATCGTCAAAAAGAGACGGCTCTGCTGAGAATGCGAGCCGGCCGAGGATGCTATTTCGGCCGACGCGAGGTTAACGCATCGCTGCTCTGCGAAAATGTAAAACGTGACGGGCCGGGTCAGCCCACCACGTCGGCATCGGTTAGGCGAAGGATGGCGGCCGCCCGAGCGCCGCCGCCGGATCAGGCGGCGCGGACGGCGTCGAGGAACTTGCTGACCTCGAGCTTGAGGCGGCTGCTGTCGCCCGAGAGCGATTGGGCCGCCGACAGCACCTGGCTCGACGCCGAGCCGGTCTCGTTGGCGCCATGCTGGACGTCGGTGATGTTGGCCGAGACCTGCTGGGTGCCCTGCGCCGCCTGCTGCACGTTGCGGGAGATTTCCTGCGTCGCCGCGCCCTGCTCTTCGACCGCGGCCGCAATGGTGGACGAGATTTCCGACAGCCGTTCGATGGTCGAGGAGATTTCCTTGATCGCGCCGACCGACTCCTGGGTCGCGGTCTGGATGCCGGCGATCTGCTGGCCGATCTCGCCGGTCGCCTTGGCGGTCTGCTCGGCCAGCGCCTTCACCTCGGACGCCACCACGGCGAAGCCGCGGCCGGCGTCGCCGGCGCGTGCCGCCTCGATGGTGGCGTTCAGCGCCAGCAAATTGGTTTGGCCGGCAATGGTGTTGATCAGCTCGACGACGTCGCCGATCCGCGCGGCGGCCTTCGACAGCTCGCTGACGCGATCGTTGGTGGTGCGCGCCTGGCCGACGGCATCGCCGGCCATCCGTGCCGACTCCTGCACCTGGCGGCTGATCTCGGTCACCGACGACGACAGCTCCTCGGTCGCCGACGCCACCGACTGGACATTGGTCGAGGCCTCCTCGGACGCCGCGGCAACCGAGGTGGTCAGCTCCTGCGAACGCCGGGCGGTCGACGACAGCGTGCCGGCGGAGGCTTCCAGCTGGGTCGAGGCCGACGACACGGTCTGCACGATCTCGCCGATCATCTGTTCGAAATTGCGGGTGATGGTGTCGACCCGGCGGCCGCGCTCGATCTTGGCTTCGGCGTCGGCAGCCGCGGCTTCATCGGCCGCCTTCTTGGCGACCAGGGCTTCCTTGAACACCTGCAGCGTATCGGCCATCGCGCCGATCTCGGTCTTCTCGCCCTGATGCGGGACGTTTGCGGTCAGGTCGCCGCGGCCCAGCGCCTGCATCGGGCTCACGATCGAGGCGATGCCGGCCGAGACGTCGCGGATCATCAGGAAGCTGACGCCGACGCCGACGATGATGGCGGCGCCAAGGATCATCGCAAGCAGCATGACGGCCGACGCGTAGCTGTTTGCCGCCTCCTGCGCCGCCTTGTCGGCGCCGGCATTGTTGAGCTCGATGTCCTTGCGCAGGATCTCGTCGGCCTCGAGGCCGATCTTGTTGACGGTCTTGGCGTTCAGCTCATGCGCATCGTGCGGGGCCTTGCCGACATCCCTGCGCGACAGCGCCATCACCTCCTCGGTTCCCTTCTTGTAACGGGTCCAGGCATCGACCCATTGATCGTAGAGCGCGCGCTCCGCGGGGGTCGCGATCAGCGGCTCGTAGATCGCGCGGACCTTGAGGTTGGCGTCGACCACCGAGGTCAGGGTCTTCTCCTGCGCGAGCTTGTCCTCCAGCGTCTCGGACAGCATGTGCTCGCGGATCACGTTGCGATAGGTGATGACGCCGGCGCGCAGATCGCCGAGCGCACGCACGCTCGGCAGCCAGCTCGTCGTGATGTCGACAGTGTTGGCGTTGATCGACCGTAAATTCACGACCGCGAGCAGGCCCATGCCCGTCATCGCGACAAGCAGGAACGCAACCACGGCAATAATCTTGGCGCGGATCGAGAATTTGGCGAACATCGTGGGGGTCTCTTGATATCGGGCTCGCGAAGCCCGATCGAATGGCTGGGGGCGTGGCGGGACGCCGCTGACATCAAAGCCAGCCCCCCTCCTTAAGTAGGGTTAATTTGGTTCCCCGTTGAACTACGGAGGCGCTCTTCGACACCGTGGCATGATGCGCGCCAGCCGCATCAAGGCATCAGCACGAGCGCATCCGAGAAAAACTCCGGCCCGCCGAAATTGCCTGATTTCAGGGCAAGCACCATCTCGCCTCTCCCGGCGCCGACCGCTCGCAGAACCGGCACGCCGGCGGCGATTTCCGCACCGACCAGGAATCCAGGAATGCGCAGGCGATCGACCACGGCGCCCGAAGTTTCACCACCGGCGACCACCAGCCTGTGCACGCCCGACTGCACCAGACCATCCGCGATGTCGGCCATCGCCTGCTCGATGGCATGCCCGGCTGCATCGCGACCATGACGGGATTGCACAGCTGCCACCTGATCCGGGGTCGAGCTGCTCGCAATCAGGATTGGCCCCGCCCCGAGCCGGTCTCTGGCCCAGGCGAGCGCACGCTGCGTTTCGTCCTTGCCGGCGACCACCTGCTCGGGATCGAGGTGCAGGACCGGCATCACTTTCTCGGCGTTTGCGATCTGGCGCAGGGTCGCCTGCGAGCAACTGCCGGCAAGGCACGCCGCCGGGCCGCCGACTGGCGTCGCCAGCATCGCATCCGCGCTGTCCGGTTTGGCCTTGCTCGCGGCGACCAGCGCCCGCGCCAGGCCAAGCCCGATGCCGGAAGCGCCGACTGAAAGACGGTGATCCAGGGCGACCTGCCCGATGGTCTCGAAGTCGCGGTCGAACACCGCATCGACGATGGTGGCGCCGATGCCGCTTTGCGTGAGCTCGGCGAGCTTTGCCCGGACGGCGTCCGCGCCGCGGCTCAGCGTCGCCAGATCGACCAGGCCGACCTTGGTCGTGCTTTGCCGCGCCAGCACACGAACCAGATTGGAATCATGCATCGGGTTGAGCGGGTGGTCCTTAAGCGGACTCTCGTTCAGCGGCACCGAGCCGACGAACAGATTGCCCTGGTAGACGGTGCGGCCGGTCTCCGGGAACGCCGGCGTCACCAGCACGATGGCATCCCTGGAATCGGCACGCAGCGCGTCCATTACGGGGCCGATATTGCCGGCATCGGTTGAATCGAAGGTCGAGCAGATCTTGAACAGGATATGTTTGGCGCCGCGGCCGCGCAGCCAGGCCTCCGCTGCGCGCGAACGCGTCACGGCGAGGCCGGCCTCGATCGAACGGCTCTTCAGCGACACCACGACGGCGTCGACCTCGGGCAGCGCGAGATCGTCCGCGGGCACGCCGATGGTCTGCACCGTGCGCAGGCCGGCGCGGGTCAGCGTGTTGGCGAGGTCGGAGGCGCCGGTATAGTCGTCGGCGATGCAACCGAGAGACAGTTTTCCGGCTCGCGTCACGGCTTCACTCCGGCATAGGGCTTGAACCAGGCGAGACCGTCGGTGGTCTTGCCGCGCGGATTGTACTCGCAGCCGACGAAGCCGCCGTAGCCGAGCCGGTCGAGCTCGCCGAACAGGAACGGATAGTTCAGCTCCTCGCCGTCGGGCTCGTTGCGCGAGGGGATCGACGCGATCTGGACGTGGCCGATGATCGGCATCATTTCACGCAGCCGCATGGTGACGTCGCCATGGATGATCTGGCAGTGGTAGATGTCGAACTGCAGCTTCAGGTTCGCGATACCAAGCTCGTTGATCAGATCGCGCGCGAAGATGAAGTCGTTGAGGAAGTAGCCGGGCACGTTGCGCGGATTGATCGGCTCGATCACGACGTCGAGGCCGTGCGGCGCGAAGAACTCTGCGGCATGGGCGGCCGATTTGCGAAACGCGGCGACCGCCCTGGCATCGCTGCGGTCGGCTATTCCCGCCATCAGATGCACCCGCTTGACGCCGGTCGCCTGCACATAGGGCAGCGCGGTCTTCAGGCTTTGCTGGAGGTCGGCGAAACGGTCCGGCAGCGCGGCAAACCCCTTCTCGCCGGCGTTCCAGTCGCCCGGCGGCAGGTTGAACAGCGCCTGCGTCAGCCCATTGCCATTCAGCCGCTTGCCGACCTCCTCGGCCGAATGGTCGTAAGGAAACAGGAACTCGACCGCGGTGAAGCCCGCCTTCGCGGCCGCCTCGAAGCGGTCGAGGAACGGGACCTCGTTGAACATCATGGTGAGGTTGGCGGCAAAACGGGGCATTGCAGGATCCTCTTATTTCTCGCCTGGAAGCTTGGTGCCGGTAACCTGCGCATACATCCGCGCCACCGACGCATCGTCGTCGCGGCCCATGCCGGCGGCCGCGGTCATCAGGAACATCTGCAAGGCCGCGGCCGAGACCGGCACCGGGAAGCGTGCATTGCGCGCCATGTCCTGGATGATGCCGAGGTCCTTCACAAAAATTTCGACGGCGCTGCGCGGCGCATAGTCGCCGTCGAGCACATGCGGCATGCGGTTCTCGAACATCCAGGAATTGCCCGCGGAGGCGGTGATCACCTCATAGACCTTGCGGATGTCGAGCCCCTGCTTGGCGGCGAAGGCGATCGCCTCGGAGGCGGCCGCGATATGCACGCCGGCCAGCAGCTGGTTGATCATCTTGAACGCGGCGCCCTGCCCCGCGGCATCGCCGAGCTCGTAGAGCTTTGCCGCCATCGCATCCAGCGCCGGCCGCGCCTTCGCAAATGCCGCGGCGCTGCCGGAGGCGAGAATCGTCAATTCGCCCTGCGCCGCGCGCTGCGCGCCGCCGGAGATCGGGGCATCGAGATAGTGCCGGCCGGTCGCCTCGAGCTGCTTTGCGAGGCGCCGCGCGATATCAGGGTCCATGGTCGCCGAGGAGATGAAGACCGCGTCCTTGGCCAAGGTCTCGGCGACGCCGTCCTTGCCGAACAGGATCCCTTCAGTCTGCGCCGCGTTGACGACGACGCTGACGACAATGTCGGCATCCCGGGCCGCCTCGGCCGGCGACTTGGCGCCCTTGCCGCCGTCGGCGACGAAGCGCGCCACCGCATCGGCCGTGACGTCGCAGCCGGTCACCTCGAAACCGGCCCGCCTGAGTGAGGTCGCCATGCCGTATCCCATCGAGCCCAGCCCGATGACGGCGACACGTGATGTTGCGGAACTGGACATTTGGCGATCCCTGAACATTTTTAGTTGTTTGAGCATGACCTTTTCGGAAAACCGGCTGCCACTTTGCGTCAGCGCGGCCTTCCGGGCCCGGTTCATGCTCGTTGCTGCTTGCCTATCACGGCTTGGCCGCGCTGCCAAAGCATGAGACAAAGCGGAAAACGGATAGCGCCAAAGATGGCGCGGCGAGCGAAACCGGATGAGCGAAACAAAGCTTCGTGAGGACATCTGCCGCTTCGGCCGCTCGCTGTTCGAGCGCGGCCTGACGCCGGGCTCCTCGGGCAATATCAGCGTCCGGCTCGCGGACGGCGGCTGGCTGGTGACGCCGACCAACGCCTCGCTCGGCTTCCTCGATCCGGCGAAAATGTCGCGGCTCGACGGCAACGGCCGGCTCGTCTCCGGCGACGCCCCGACCAAGGAAGTGCCGCTGCACACCGCGCTCTACCAGACGCGCGCCTCCGCCGGCGCCGTGGTGCACCTGCACTCGACTCATTCGGTCGCGCTCTCGATGCTGCCCGAGATCGACCCGCGCGCCGCGCTGCCGGCGATGACCGCCTATTACGTCATGAAGTGCGGCCAGACCGCGCTGGTGCCCTATTATCGCCCCGGCGATCCGGCCGTTGCCGACGCGATCCGGGGACTGGCCGGGAAATATTCATCGGTGCTGCTCGCCAATCATGGGCCCGTCGTGTCGGGCGATACGCTGGAAACGGCGGTGTTCGCGACCGAGGAGCTGGAGGAAACCGCAAAGCTCTATCTGCTGCTGCGCGGCCTGAACCCGCGCTATTTGTCGCCCGACCAGGTGGCGGATTTGACCAGGACGTTCGGGCTCGTGCTGCCGGATCACCCTCACTAGATCAAGCGGAGGATCGATATGCGGAAGACAGTCATGATGAGGTTCACAGGCTTGGCGTTAGCGATTCCGTTCGCCGTCGGCCTTGCGGCGTCGGACGGACGGACCGAAGAGACCTTGCAAGGCATGCTGGCAACCCAGCTGCGCGCGCAAGGCTATGCCTGCGACAAGCCGCTCAAGGCCGAGCGGGACGACAAGCTCTCGAAGCCCGACAACGAGGCCTGGACGCTGACCTGCAGCAACGCGACCTATCGCGTCAGCCGCGTGCCGGACCTCGCCGCCAAGGTCGAGAAGATCGACGAGAGCAAGTAGGCTGCGTGGGCTGGATCAGTAGCCCGCATGAGCGCAGCGATATGCGGGACGCCCCGGATGTCGCTGCGCTCATCCGGGCTACGGGCTGGATTGCGCGCACCGCATGCACTGGCGTCATCCCCGCGCAAAGGCAAAACCTTTGTCGCTGGAGCTACGAGCGTAGAGATTCCGTCGCTACAGCCCCAGATACGCCTTGCGCACGTCGGGATTGCCGCTGATCTCGGCGGCGGTGCCCTGCATCAGCACGCGGCCGGTCTGCAGGATGTAGGCGCGGTCGGCGATCTCGAGGCATTCGGCCATGCGCTGCTCGACGATCAGGACCGTCATGCCGGCGTCGCGGATGCGCTTCACGGCCTGGAAGATCTCGTCGACCAGTTTCGGCATGATGCCCTGCGACGGTTCGTCGAGCATCAGAAGCCGCGGCCGCGTCATCAGCGCGCGGCCGATCGCAAGCATCTGCTGCTCGCCGCCGGACAGCGTCTCGGCGCGCTGGTCGAGCCGTTCGCCAAGCCGCGGAAACAGCTTGAACACCAGATCGAGCGGCGCGTCGCGGTCGGACTGGCTGCGATAGAGATAGCTGCCGAGGCGCAGATTGTCGCGCACCGAGAGCCGCGGAAACAGCCGGCGGTTCTCCGGCACGTAAGCAATGCCGCTTGACGTGATGACGTGCTGCGGCTGGCCGTCGATGCGCTTGCCGTCGAAGGTGACGGTGCCAGCGCGCGGCCGCTCGGCGCCGGCGATCGATTTCAACAGCGTCGACTTGCCCGCTCCGTTGGCGCCGGCGACGCAGACGATCTCGCCCTTGGTGACGTCGATCGACACCGAGGAGATCGCGACCAGGCCCTGATAGGCGGTGGTGACTTCACGCACCGACAGCATGACGATCCCCGAGATAGGCAGAAATGACTTCCGGATTGCGGACGACCTCAGTCGGCTTGCCCTCGACCAGCACCTTGCCGAGATTCAGCACGATGGCGCGATCGACCAGCGGCATCACGATCTCCATCACATGCTCGACCATCAGCACGGTGATGCCGGCGGCGCGGACCTTGCGCACCAGCTCGACGCCGGTCTGCGCCTCGACCGGCGTCAGCCCGGTGAGGACTTCGTCAAGCAGCAGCAGCTTCGGCTCGGTGGCGAGCGCGCGGGCCACCTCGAGCCGGCGCTTCTCCGACGGGACGAGGTCGGCGGCAAGCTTGTCGGCGCGCGCCGCAAGTCCGCAGAACTCCAGCACCTCATAGGCCTTCTGCCGCGCAATGCGCATCTTGGTGTTGCGGATCAGCGCGCCGACGATGACGTTGTCGATCACGGTCATGGTCTCAAAACTCTTGACGACCTGGAAGGTGCGCCCGACGCCGCGCTGGCAGCGTTCCGCCGCCGGCAGCTTGGTCACGTCCTCGCCGTCGAAAATGATCGAGCCCTGGGTGGGCGGCAGCACGCCCGCGATCAGGTTGAACAGCGTCGACTTGCCAGCGCCGTTGGGGCCGATCAGGCCGACGATCTCGCCGCGCCCGACCGAAATCGAGACATCGCTGTTGGCGACGAGGCCGCCGAAGCGCTGCCATACTCCGCGCGTTTCCAGCAGCGCCGTCATCGTGCAGCTCCCTTGCGCAGGGAGAACACGCTGACCAGTCCGCGCGGCAGCGCCAGCGAGATCACGACGATCAGCGTGCCGTAGACGATGAGGTCGACGCCGCGCCCGGAGCCGCCGATGAACGAGCGCGTCAGCTCGGTGAGCGGGATCAGGATGACCGCGCCCAGCACCGGGCCCCACAAGGTGCCGATGCCGCCAAGCACCGCAGGCAGCGCCATCAGCAGCGAGAACTGGAAGCCCATCACACTTTCAGGATCGATGTAGGAGACGAACTGGGCGTAGAAGCTGCCGCCGACCGCAACGAGGAAGGCCGAGACCGCCGCCGCGCCCATCTTGGAATTGAACACGACCACGCCGAGGCTTTCGGCCGCATCGGGATTGTCCTTCACCGCGCGCCACCAGTAGCCCCATTTGGAATCCTCCAGCCACCAGGTGACGAACCAGGCGATGCAGGCCAGCGCCAGCGCGAAATAGAAGTAAGGCAGCTTCGAGCGGGTGAACTGGAATTTCAGCCAGCTGTCGCCGCGCACCGGGATGTCGATGCCGAGCGCGGCGCCGGCCCAATCCCAGTTCTGGATCAACAGCAGTGCGATCTCGGCGATCACGATGGTTGCGATCACGAAGTAATGCCCGCGCAGGCGGAAGCAGGGATAGCCGAGCGCCATCGCGATCAATGCGGAGATCGCCCCGCCCGCCAGCATGCCGAACCACGGCAGCACGCCGAACTTGGTGAACAGCAGCGCGGTGGTATAGGCGCCGAGCCCGAAATACAGCGCATGGCCGAGCGAGATCTGGCCGCAATAGCCGGACAGGATGTTCCAGCTCTGCGACAGCGCCGCATACATCAGCGTCAGCACCATGATGTTCTGGACGTAGACGTCCTTGACGAACAGCGGCACCAGCGCGGCGATCACCGCGAGGCAGGCCGCCACGATCAGGTCACGCCTGCGGCGTTGGGCGAACTGGGTGTCCATCACATCGATCCGAACAGGCCACGCGGGCGGATGAAGACGACCAGCAGGTAAACGGCATAGATGCCGACCGATTTCAGCGACGGCGGCAGGATCAGCGCGGTGGTCGCTTCCACCAGGCCGACGATGATGCCGCCGGCAAAGGCGCCGAATACGCTGCCGAAGCCGCCGAGCGCCACGGTGACGTAGGCGATCAGGGCGAACGACGCGCCCACGTCGGGGTAGACGTAGAAGAAGATCGCCATGATGGCGCCGGCGAGGCCGACCAGCGCCGCACCGAGGCCCCAGCCGAGCGCGAACACGCGGTTCTTGTCGATGCCGACCAGCGCCACCGCGCCGGCGTCTTCGCGCGTCGCCTCGAGCGCGCGGCCGAAATCGGTGCGATTGATGAAGAAGTAGAGCGCGACGAAGGCCGTGATCGACAGCATCGCGCCGATCAGCTGCGGCTCCGGCAGATAGATGCCGGCGATCGACACGGTCTTGCCGCCGACCCAGGAGTTGGTGACGCTGCGGTAGTCGGGCGTGAAGAAGAACTGGGCGAGGCCCCGCATCACGATCGCGAGGCCGAAGGTCGAGAAGATCTGCACCATGCCAGCATTGGCCTTGGCGCGCATCGCGAAGCGGACGATCAACAGATAGACCACCGCGCCGAACACGAACAGCGCCGCGGCGACCAGCGGCGCCGAGAGCAAGGGATCGATCGCGAAGAACGCGAACAGGAAGAAGGTCGCGTACATCGCGATCATCAGGAACTCGCCGTGCGCGAAATTCACGACGTCCATCAATCCGAAGATCAATGCGAGGCCTGCGGCGATCAGTCCGTAGAGCAGCCCCATCAACAGGCCGCTCGCCAAACTCTGGATAATGGTCTCGGCTGTCACCGTCGACGCTCCATGTTCCGACCATTGTCTTTAGCCCCCGTCATTGCGAGGAGCGAAGCGACGAAGCAATCCATGCTTCCTTTTCGCGGAGACGTGGATTGCTTCGCTTCGCTCGCAATGACGGAACATGCGAGACTCTGAATGATGTCTTCGGCTGTCACCGCCGTCTGCCCCCTCAATAGCGTTTTCGAGCGAAGTGGATACCGGTTCGCGCTGGGAAAACGCGTCGCAACAAGAATCCAGAGCTCCGTTCCGATACGATCGGAACGGACGCTCTGGCGCCGACCGATTAGCTGTTCATCGGCCAGATCGCCTCGGAGACGGCGGCCTGTTCCGGGAAGATCGTCACGAAGTTCTTCGCGGAGTACTGCAACAGCACCGGATCGGCGAAGTTGTTCTGCCCCATCTCGTCGAACTTGACGCGCCGCCACGGCATGATGGTCTGATCGCCCGGCATGTCGGTGGCGACCAGCGCCTCGCGGATCTTCTCGCCGTCGGTCGACTTGGCGCGGTTGATGGCGTCCGCCATCACGATCAGGCCCATGAACTGGCGCGACGAATAGTCGTTGAAGTCCTTGCCGGACTTCGCGCGGTACATCTCGTTGATCAGACCGACCATCGGACGCTTCTGCGCCAGGTCGAGCGAGAAGCTGCCGCGCGAGATCACGCCCTCGAGCTTGTCGCCGACCGCGTCATAGGTCGCCTTTTCCGAGAAGCCGGCGTCCTGCGCCATGATGTTCTTCGGCTTGTAGCCGAGCTCGGCCATGGTCTTCACCAGGAGGATCGCGTCGGTGGTGTAGCTCGACGGCATCAGCACGTCGGCATTCGCCGCCTTGAGCTGCTGCACCTCGGCGGTCAGCGACGGCGAGTTGGCGCGGTACTTGATGTCGGCCACGATCTTGTAGCCGCGCTCGCCGGCGAGCTTGGTCTGCGCGTTCGCCGAATCGGTGCCGAAGATGGTGTCCTCGTGGAACAGCGCCAGCGTCTCGATCTTCTGGCCCTTCTTCTTCATCGCATCGAAGAAGTCGAACATCGCGGTCGAGAACATCTCGTCATGCGGCGAGGCGCGGAAATAGTATTTCAGGCCGCGGCGATGCAGGCTCGGCGAGGAATTGTCGGCCGAGAGGAACGGAACGCCGTAGCGCTCGCAGATCTGGCTGACGGTGACGGCGACCGCGCTCTGATAGGTGCCGATCACGGCGCAGACCTTCTCCTGCGTGATCAGGCGCTCGGCTTCGGCGCGGCCCTTTTGCGGATCGGCCTGGTGGTCGGCGAACACGAGCTTGACCTTGGCGCCGCCGAGGCCGGACAGGCCCTCGCCCTTGGCGAGCTGCAATGCGAAGTCATAGTTCTTGTTGATGATGTCTGCCGCGGTCTCGAACGCGCGCTGCGCATCGACGCCGATCTGGGCGCTGGCGCCCGAGAGCGGATAGATCACGCCGATTGCCACTTCACTGGTCTGCGCGCGCGCGGCCATCGGACCGAGCGCGGCAGCAGCAGTGGCACCCAGCAACACGTTACGGCGAGAGATCGTCATCGAAATTTCCCCTTGGTCAGCTTGTTATTATCGATGTGATGCTTGTAGCGCGCAGTAAAGCCTCAATGAATTGCACGAATTGCCTATTCAGAGCACAGCGAGCTGCTTGTTCCTGAGATCGGTCACCAGCATCAGGCCCGGCGAATGCGTGATCGCGAACGGCAGCTTCGCACTTGCGATCACCGATTGCGGCGTGACGCCACAGGCCCAGAACACCGGGATCTCGTCATCGGCGACCGGTACCGCATCGCCGTAATCGGGCTTGGCGATATCCTTGATGCCGATCGCATGCGGATGGCCGAGATGGACCGGCGCGCCATGCACCGACGGGAAGCGCGAGGTGATCTGCACCGCGCGGATCGCATCCGCCGGCTTGAACGGGCGCATCGACACCACCATGGGTCCCGCGAACGGTCCCGACGGGCTGCAGGCGATATTGGTGCGGTACATTGGCACACGCAGATTGCGTTCAATGTGACGGATCGGCAGGCCCTCATCCAGCAGCGCCTCCTCGAACGAGTAGGAGCAGCCGAGCACGAAGGTGACGAGATCGTCGCGCCAGTATTTGGTGATGTCGGTCGGCTCGTCCGCCACCTCGCCGTCGCGCCAGACCCGGTAGCGCGGCACGTCGGTGCGGATGTCGAGGTCGAGACCAAGGGCCGGAATGCGGGGATCGCCGACGTCAGACATGCCTATGATCGGGCACGGCTTCGGATTGAGCTGGCAGAAGCGGTGGAAGGCGCCGGCGAGCTTTTCCGGCAGGATCGCGAGATTGCCCTGGACGAAACCGTTGGCGAGACCGGCTGTGGTGGCCGAGGCCACGCCGTCACGGCAGGCGCGGCGCGCTTCGCCGCTCGCCAGCACTGGCTCCCCCTGAGATCGCTGCACTGCCGCAAAAACAGTCATGGGATTCTCCTGCCCATAATCTCGACAAGGACAAACCAACACCAAGCGTGATATAATGTCTAATCGTCCTTTCTAATCAAAATCGATAAAATAGATTTATCGATCGGGAAAATGCTTCCAATGACGGACTTCCGCTCGATCGAGACATTTCTCTGGGTCGTCAAGCTCGGCAGCTTCCGCGGCGCCGCCCAGCGGCTCAACACCACCCAGCCGGCGATCTCCCAGCGCATTGCCCAGCTCGAGCGCGAAATGGGCGTCAAGCTGCTCAACCGCGACCACCGGGTGGCCTCGCCCACCCCGAGCGGGCGGCTGATGATGATCTATGCCGAGAAGCTGATCGGCCTGCGTTCGGAGATGATGGCCGAGGTCGGCGACCGTTCGGCGATGCGCGGCGCGCTGCGGCTCGGTGTCGCGGAGACTATCGTGCACACCTGGCTGCCGCGCCTCGTCAAAAGCGTCAACGAGGTCTACCCGAACCTGTCGCTGGAGATCGAGGTCGACATCACGCCCAATCTGACGCAGCGGCTGCTGGCGCAGGAGATCGAGCTCGCCTTCGTGCTTGGGCCGGTCTCGGCGTCCGGCGCGCACAACCACGTGCTGTGCGATTACCCGATCGGTTTCCTGGCGAGCCCGGCGCTCGGCCTCGGCGACGGCCCGGTGGCGCGGCAGGACCTGGCGCGGTTTCCGATCATCACCTTTCCGCGCAAGACCCAGCCCTACGAGACCGTACGCGCGCTGTTCAACGCCCCCGATCTGCCGCCGATCCGGCTGCACGCCTCGACCTCGCTCGCGACCGTGATCCACATGGCCAATGAAGGGCTTGGCATCGCGGTGATCCCGGCGGCGATCGTCGAGAACGAGCTTGCCGACGGGCGCTTGCTGCTGCTCGATACCGACCTCAAGCTGCCGCCCCTCACCTTCACCGCGAGCTGGCTCGCCTCGCCCGATGCGGTCGCCATCGAGCGCGTCGCCAATCTCGCCAGGCAGATCGCGCAGACGAGCGTGGCGGTTGACGGCGCGAGAGTGGCGCGTCATTGAACGATTGCCGGAGATGAACTGTCATTCCGGGGCGATGCGCGAGCATCGAACCCGGAATCTCGAGATTCCGGGTCTGGTCCTTCGGACCATCCCGGAATGACCGAATACAAATGGAATGTCAGCATGAGCCGAGCCGCCACCAACCTGCAGATCGATTCCGCCCGCCTCTGGGGCACCATCCACGAAACCGCGCAGTTCGGTGCAACGCCCAAGGGCGGTGTGCGGCGGCTGACCTTGAGCGCCGAAGACAAGCAGGTGCGCGACTGGTTCCGCAAGGCATGCGCGGACGCCGGCCTCGAGGTGCAGGTCGACGCACTCGGCTCGATGTTCGGGTTGAGGAAAGGACGGGACATGTCGAAGCCGCCGATCGGCGTCGGCTCACATCTCGACACCCAGCCGACCGGCGGCAAATATGACGGCGTGCTCGGCACGCTGGCGGCGCTCGAAATGGTGCGCACGCTGAACGATGCCGGGATCGAGACCGAGCTTCCGATCTGCATCTGCAACTGGACCAATGAGGAAGGCTCGCGCTTTGCGCCGGCGATGATGGCCTCGGCCGCCTATGTCGGCGATTTCACCACCGACGACATCCTGTCGCGCAAGGACGCCGAGGGCGTCACGGTGGCGCAGGCGCTGGACACGATCGGTTATCGCGGCGACGCCCCCGTCGGCCGCCAGAAGTTCACCAGCTTCGTCGAGCTGCATATCGAGCAGGGTCCGATCCTGGAGGCCGAGAACAAGACCATCGGCGTGGTCGATTCCGGCCAGGGCGTGTTGTGGTACGACGGCAAGATCACCGGCTTCGAGAGCCACGCCGGCTCGACCCCGATGCCGCTGCGCCGCGATGCGCTGGCGACGCTGTCCGAGATCGTTCTGGCGATGGAGAGCATCGCGAAGAAGCACGGCCCGAAGGCGGTCGGCACCATCGGCGAGGCCGTGATCGCCGCGCCCTCGCGCAACGTCATCCCCGGCGAGATCACCTTCACGGTGGATTGCCGCAGCGCCGACGCTGGGATCATGGATGCGCTGGATCGCGACCTGCGTGCCGCTGTGAGCGAGATCGCAGCAAAGCGCAAGGTCGAGGTGCAGCTTGATCTCGTCTGGCGCAAGGCGCCGACGCACTTCGATCCGAAGCTGGTCGACGCGGTCGAGAACGCCGCCAAGCAGCTTGGCTATTCGCACCGCCGCATCACCTCGGGCGCCGGCCACGACGCCTGCAACCTCAACACGGTGATGCCGGCGGCGATGGTGTTCGTGCCCTGCAAGGACGGCATCAGCCATAATGAGCTGGAAGATGCCAAGCAGACAGATTGCGCCGCCGGCGCCAACGTCCTGATGCATACGGTGCTGGCGCTCGCCGGCGTCGCGTCCTGATCATCATTTCTCCTCATCGGATGGAGGCTTTCGTGCGCGCAGTGTTTGTCGACGCCAATGAATCGCTCGCTGTCATCACGGAACGACTGGAAAAGCCCGGCGGTCCCAGGATGCGGATCAACCGCAACCCGGACATCAAGTCCGAGGACTATCCGGCGGTGCTCGACGGCGCCGAGATCGCGGTGGTCGACCACACCGCGCTGCCGACCGATGTAGCGAAGAAGTGCGCCGGCCTGAAGCACGTCGTGTTCCTCGGCACCGGCGCGCGCAGCTACATGAACCCGGAAGAGCTTGCCGAGCTCGGCATTTCCGTGCACCTGATCAAGGGCTATGGCGACACCGCGGTCGCGGAATCGGCGATCGCGCTGATGTGGTCGTCGGCGCGCGTGATCGCGCAGATGGACCGCGAGATGCGCGCCGGCAACTGGCTGCGCGAGGACGGCATGCAGCTCACCGGCAAGACACTCGGCCTGGTCGGCTTCGGCGGCATCGCCGCCGAGGTCGCCCGCATCGCACTCGGCAGCGGCATGAAGGTGATCGCCTGGAACCGGTCGGCCAAGAGCCATCCGGGTGTCGAATTCGTCGATCTCGACACCGTGCTGGCGAGCAGCGACGTGGTTTCGATCCACCTGCTGCTGAATGACGAGACCCGCGGCCTGATCACGCGCGACAAGATCGCGAAGATGAAAAAGGGTGTGGTGCTGATCAACACCGCGCGCGGCGCGATCGTCGACGAGCAGGCGATGATCGATGCGCTCAATTCGGGCCACATCCGCCACGCCGGCCTCGACGTCTACAACATCGAGCCGCTGCCGAAGGATCACCCGCTGACCAGGATCCCGAACGTGACGCTGTCGGCGCACTCCGCCTTCCGCACGCGCGAGGCGAGCGAGAATTTGATCCACGCGGCGTGGGAGCACTGCCGAAGGATCGTGAAGGGGTAATTTCACCGTCGTCCCGGCCAAGCCAACGGGTCGGCGCAAAGCGCCGCCCGATGACAGGCTCCGCGCGAGCCGGGACCCATAACCATCACTGCCCATTGTCACGAAGGCTGGGGCACAGCGAGCCCCAACAACGAGACCCTGTGGTTATGGGTCCCTGCTTTCGCATGGACGACAGTGGCCGTAGGGTGGCTAACCCGCCCTACGCAGATTGCGAAGCAATCAATAACGACGTCGTCCTGGACAAGCGAGCGTAGCGAGCGCGATCCAGGACCCATTACCACCGGCCTGCGTCATCGCGCAGGGCGGTGGTCAGACCCAGCAACACAACAAGCACTCGGGGTAATGGGTCCTGGCTTTCGCCAGGACGACCCCGTGCTTGACGGCGCAGCCTAATCCACCATCTCCGCGACGGCCTTGCCGCATGCCGTGGTGTCGGCATTGCCGCCGAGATCGCGCGTGCGCAGCGTGCGTTCGCCGAGCGTGCGCTCGATCGCGCCGACGATCGCAGCCGCCGCCTGCTTCTCGCCGAGATGCTCCAGCATCATCGCGCCCGACCAGATCATGCCGATCGGGTTGGCAATACCCTGCCCGGCAATGTCGGGCGCCGAGCCGTGCACCGGCTCGAACACCGAAGGGAAGTCGCCTTCCGGATTGATGTTGCCCGACGGCGCGATGCCGATCGTGCCGGTGCAGGCCGGGCCGAGATCGGAGAGGATGTCCCCGAACAAATTGGAGCCGACCACGACGTCGAACCAGTCCGGATGCAGCACGAAGTTCGCGGTCAGGATATCGATGTGGTACTTGTCCCACTTCACGCCGGGATATTTCTTGGCCATCGCCTCCACGCGCTCGTCCCAATAGGGCATGGTGATGGAGATGCCGTTCGACTTGGTCGCCGAGGTCAGATGCTTCTTCGGCCGCGACTGCGCCAGATCGAACGCAAATTTCAGGATGCGGTCGACGCCGGTGCGGGTCATCACGGTTTGCTGGGTGACGAATTCGCGGTCGGTGTCCGGGAACATGCGGCCGCCGACGGACGAGTATTCGCCCTCGGTGTTCTCGCGCACCACCCAGAAATCGATGTCGCCGGGCTTGCGGTTCGCCAGCGGCGACGGCACGCCGGGCATCAGCCGCACCGGGCGCAAATTGACGTACTGGTCGAACTCGCGGCGGAATTTTATGAGCGATCCCCACAACGAGATATGGTCGGGTATTTTCGCCGGCCAGCCGACCGCGCCGAAATAGATCGCATCATGCTTGCCGATCTGGTTCTTCCAGTCGGCCGGCATCATCTCGCCGTGCTTCTCGTAATAGTCGTAGGAAGCGAAGTCGAAATGGTCGAACTTCACGTCGACGCCGTGCTTCTTGGCCGCCGCCTCGATGACGCGCAGGCCCTCCGGCATCACTTCCTTGCCGATGCCGTCGCCGGGAATGACCGCAATCCGATACTGCTTCTTTGCGCTGCTCATCGAGAACACCCTTGTGATTTGCCCGGCCGGCAATGCCGCCTATTCTGATGGTCCTGCAATGGACCAAACTTTGCGCGAGCGCAACGCCGCAGTACAGTGTTGAAGGCGGCGCGACCCTGCCCCACCAAATTCGCCGACACCCACTCCCCATACCAAGCGAGACATCCCATGGATCTGCATCTGCGCGGCAAGCGTGTCCTGATCACCGGCGCCTCCAAGGGCATTGGCGCGGCCGCCGCCGAAGCCTTTGCCGAGGAAGGCGCCAACCTCCTGCTCGCCGCCCGCAACGGCGACCAGCTCAAGGCGCTCGCCGAGCGGCTGCGCTCCGCGCACCAGATATCTGCCGCGACCAGCGTGGTGGATCTGCGCAAGTCCGAGGATCTCGCGCGCCTCGCCGGGGAGGCCGCCGACATCGATATCCTTGTCAACAATGCTGGCGATATCCCCGGCGGCTCGATCGACAAGATCGACGAGGCGACCTGGCGGCATGCGTGGGAGCTCAAGGTGTTCGGTTACGTCAATCTGACGCGCGCGATCTACGCCCAGATGAAGGCGCGCGGCGGAGGCGTGATCGTCAATGACATCGGCGCGGCCGGCGAGAAGTTCGACGCCAATTACATCTGCGGCAGTGCCGGCAATGCCGCGCTGATGGCGTTCACCCGCGCGCTCGGCGGCAAGAGCCTCGCCGACAGTATCCGCGTCGTCGGCATCAATCCCGGCCCGGTCGGGACCGACCGCCACGTCACGCTGCTCAAGACCCGCGCCAAGAACCAGTTCGGCGACGAGAACCGCTACAAGGAATTCCAGAAGGGCCTGCCGCTCGGCCGGCCCGCACATGCACGCGAGATCGGCGACCTGATGGCGTTCCTCGCCTCCGACCGCGCGGGCTATACGTCGGGCGTGATCTACACGGTGGATGGCGGGCTGACGTCGGGATGGGGTTAGAAATCGCCCCTCCGCTTGTACCGCCGTCATCCTGAGGAGCCGCGCGTAGCGCGGCGTCTCGAAGGATGGGCCACTGGCTGCGCCATCCTTCGAGGCTCGCCGAAGAGGCTCGCACCTCAGGACGACGCCGTCCGCTCGAACAGCTGCCGGATCAGCGTCGTGATGCGGCCCTGCGGCGCCAGCATCTGGTTCATGATAGAGAAATGATCGGCGCCGGCGATCTCCTCATAGGTCACCGGCAGGCCGTAGCGGGCGCGATGGCCGGCGAAATCGGCGGTCTGCTTGCGCAGCAGCGGCAATTCGGCGCTGCCGACCACCAGCGACAGCGGCTTTGCCGTGCCGCCCTCCGCCACCATCGGCGAGTTGCGCCGCGACGCCGCTTCGTCGAGCTTGAGCTTCTCGTTGAGGTAGGAATGCCTGATCGGCTCGAGGTCGTAGATGCCCGAGATCGCCATGCCGGCCCGGACATGGGCATTCGACAGCGCCATCGATGTCAGATGTCCGCCGGCCGACCAGCCCGACACCACGATGCCCTCGGCAGCGCCCCCGAGCGCGGGCAACTGCCCGGCCAGAAAGTCGATGCCGGCATGGATCTCGGCGACGATGTCATCGAGCGTCGCATCCGGCGCGAGCGTATAGCCGATCAGCGCGACATTGATGCCATGGGCCATCGGCCCCTCGGCGAAGATCGTGAACACTTCCTTGGCACGGGTCTGCCAATAGCCGCCGTGGATGAACAAGAGCGTCGGTGCGCCGTCGCGGACTTTCAGGAAGTCGATCCGGTTGCGCTCGCGCGAGCCGTATCTGAGGTCGAGACGGCCGGCGTGCTTTTGCCGCAGTGCCGCCGAGCGTTGCTCCCAGCCGGCGGCGATCTCGGCGCTGCCCTTGACGGCAACGCCGTTGTTCAAGCCGAGGTCACGCTCCTGCTGGCTCATCGCGCGCCAGTCCAGCGCGGAAAACAACGCTGCCATCCCTGCCCCTTCGGTTCTCGTCGCATTGCCACGACGGCAGGAAATGTTCTACAGCACAAGCAAACAGAAGGCATAGGAGCAACGGCGCATGGCTGATCAGGGCTTGGTGAAGGAAACGGCGTGTGCCGTCGTCGAGAAGCTGAAGGCCGGCGACGTCACGCCGCTCGATCTGCTCGACGTGCTGGAGACGCGCATCGCCGAGGTGGACGGCAAGGTCAACGCACTGCCGACGCTGTGCTTCGACCGCGCCCGCACCCACGCCAAGGCCCTGATGCAGAAACCGGTCAGCGAGCGCGGCCTGCTCGCGGGCCTTCCGGTTCCGATCAAGGACCTCACCGCCGTCTCCGGCGTGCTGACCACGCTGGGCTCGCCGATCTTCAAGGACAACGTCCCGGCGAAGTCCGACATCCTGGTCGAGCGTCTCGAAGAGAATGGCGGCGTGATCTACGCCAAGTCGAACACGCCGGAATTCGGCGCCGGCGCCAACACCTTCAACGAGGTGTTCGGCCCGACCCGCAATCCCTGGGACACATCGCGCTCGGCCGCCGGCTCCTCCGGCGGCGCCGCGGCGGCACTTGCGAGCGGCACCGCGTGGCTGGCGCACGGCTCCGACATGGGCGGCAGCCTGCGCAACCCGGCGAGCTTCTGCGGCATCGTCGGCCTCCGGCCGTCGATCGGCCGCGTCGCGCAGACGCCGAAATTCGGCGTCGACCGCACGCTCGGCCAGCAGGGACCGATGGCGCGCAATGTCGAGGACCTCGCGCTGCTGCTCGACGCGATGAGCGGCGAGCATGCCGCCGATCCGCTGTCGCTGCCCGCACTGCCGACGTCGTTCCTGTCGGCGGCGCGGTCAGGCAGCAGGCCGAAGCGCATCGCCTATTCGCCCGATCTCGGCATCACGCCGGTCGATCCCGAGGTCAAGGCGGTGACCCGCAAGGCGGCGGAGCGGTTCGCGGCAGCCGGTGCGATCGTCGAGGAGGCGCATCCCGATTTCAGCGAAGCCCATGAATGCTTCCACGTGCTGCGCGCGTTCGATTTCGCAATCAGCAAGGCCGAACTGCTGCGCACCAAACGCGATCTGCTGAAGCCCGAGGTGATCTGGAACATCGAGGAAGGGTTGAAGCTCACGGTCGAGAAGCTCGAACGCGCCGAGGCGCAGCGCGTCGCGATGACGGCGCGTACGCTCGAATTCTTCGACAAGTACGACCTGCTGCTGGCGCCCGCGACCATCGTGGCGCCGTTCCCGGTCGAGAACCGCTATGTCGCCGAGTGCGACGGCAAGAAGTTCGACAACTACGTCGAATGGCTCGGCATCGTCTACGCGATCACGCTGGCCTGCTGCCCGGCGCTGTCGCTGCCCTGCGGCTTCACCGCCTCGGGCCTGCCGGTCGGCCTGCAGATGGTCGCAAAGCCGCGCGCCGAGGCGCAGCTGCTGGCCGGCGCGAAAGTGCTGGAGGACATTCTGGGCGTGCGCGGCACCACGCCGATCGATCCGCGGCCGCCGCGATCCTGACCCTTATGGTGGAGAGGCGGGCGATACCCTCCACTTCGTCATTGCGAGCGAAGCGAAGCAATCTGTCACCGAGCGCGCAGAACGATGGATTGCTTCGTCGTTTCAGCGCAAAATTGCTCTGCAATTTTGTCGCGAGCTCCTCGCAATCCAGGGGCTATCTATCTCTATGGGACGAAGGGATAGGCTGCAGACGATCTGCCCTACGCCTTATCCTCCGTCGCCTGCAGCGCCACGGTGAGTGCCGCCTTGGTCTGCTCGACGATTTCGTCCAGCAACTCCTCGCGGCTGATCTGCGCGGACTCGCCGGTCAGCAGTCCCTGCTCGGCGAGCATCACGATGCCGTGCAGCCCGGCCCAGATCTTCAGCGCCTGCCGCTCGCGCAGCAGGCCGACCGCGGGCGCCTCGAACGACTCGATCAGCAGTGCCAGCGTTTCCATCGCCGCGGTGTGCAGTTCGCTGCCCTTGGGCGCGCAGGCCATGGTGCGCGACGCGAACATCAGCCGGTAGATGCCGTGGCGCTCGAGCCCGAAGGCGAGCGCGGCCTGGGCAAAGCGCGACAGCTTCGAGCCCTTGCTCGACTGCTCGATCGCCTCGCGCATGATCACGTTGAACTGCCGGAATGCTTCCGCGGTCACCGCCTCCAGCAGCGCCTCGCGGTCGGCGAAATGCCGGTACGGCGCCGGCTGCGAGACGCCGAGCTGCTTGGCCAGCGCCTTGATGCTGATCGCCTCGGGACCACCGAGCTCGACCTCGCGTAACGCGGCCTGGATCAGGGCTTCGCGGAGGTCGCCATGGTGGTAGGTTTTGAACGGCTTACGAACGATTTGTCCCATTGCGGCAATGATCGCTGAATTTTCGCTTGACGCGCAAGCGCGACGATAATGTAATATACTATAACTTGGCGATCCGGTTAAGAGGGCCGGCCGCCCAAGCAAGCCAAGAGCTTGCCTAAACAAGAACTTGCCTAAACAAGGCTTGCATAAACCGGAATGAGGAACCCGGCGCAACCCACAATGCGCCAGAGCCGAGGGAGGTGCTTGCATGTCCAAGCTCAGAATCCGCGTCGACCAGGACAAGTGCCAGGGTCACGCCCGCTGCAAATCACTCGCCCCCGAACTGTTCGAGCTCGACGACTACGGCAACGCCCATGAGGTCGGCGACGGGACGGTCCCGGCCGGGCTCGAGGACAAGGCCTGGCTCGCGCAGACCAATTGCCCGGAAATCGCGATCGAAGTCACCGAGGAATGACGGCCAGCCGGGGACGGCCGTGCGCCGCCCGTTGAGCCAACCAGCGTTTGATCGAACGAGAAGGAAACGAGCTGATGTCCGATTCCCCGTCCGCAAGCTATCTGCCCGAACATCCCCCGGTCTCCGACTGGGTCCATGATTTCGACCATACCGATCCGGTCTGGACCGACGACCCGTTCCCGATCTGGGAGACGCTGCGCGCGGCTTCGCCCGTCGTGCATACCGAGCGCTTCCTCGGCTGCTACATGCCGACCACCTATCAGGCGGTGAAGGAGATCGCCTACGACACCGAGCACTTCTCCTCGCGCCGCGTCATCGTGCGCGACATCCGCCCCGAGATCACCGCTCGCGCGCCGCCGATCACCTCCGATCCGCCGGAGCACAAGCCCGCCAAGCAGGTGCTGCTGCCGCCGTTCACGCCGAACGCGATGAAGCGGCTGGAGCCGCGGGTGCGCGCGATCTGCAACGAGCTGATCGACGAATTCATCGCCGATGGCCATTGCGACGCCGCCGCGCGCTACACCAAGCACATCCCGGTGCGCGCCATCGCCCATATGCTGGGAATTCCCGAGAAGGACGGCGACCTGTTCATCAAATGGATCCACCAGATCCTCGAGCTCGGCATCAAGAACGAAGACGAGCTGATGAACGGCGTGCGCGAGATGACCGGCTACTTCGTGGCCCATCTCGAGCAGCGCAAGCTCGAGCCGGGCGACGATCTGATCTCGCAGCTGCTGCGGGCCAAGGGCCCCGGCGGCCAGCCGCTCACCGACGAGCATGTGCTCGGCTCGCTGCGGCTGCTCTTGATCGCCGGCATCGACACCACCTGGAGCGCGATCGGCTCCTCGCTCTGGCACCTCGCCAAGACGCCGGCCGATCGCGAGCGCCTGATTGCGGAGCCGGCGCTGATCCCGACCGCGATCGAGGAATTCCTGCGCGCCTATTCGCCGGTGACGATGGCGCGCGAGGTGATGAAGGAGACCACGATCTCCGGCTGCCCTGTGAAGGCAGGCAACATGGTGCTGCTGTCCTTCCCCGCCGCCAATCGCGATCCCGCCATGTTCCCCGATGCCGACAAGGTGGTGATCGACCGCAAGGAGAACCGCCACGCCGCCTTCGGCCTCGGCATCCACCGCTGCGTCGGTTCCAACCTTGCGCGGATGGAGATGCAGGTCGCGATCGAGGAATGGCTGAAGCGAATCCCTGATTTCCGGCTCGATCCGGCCGGCAAGGTCACCTGGTCGGAAGGCACGGTGCGCGGCCCGCGTCAACTGCCCGTTCTGTTCGGCAGCAACGCCTGAGGAACCCGACAGCGGTTACATCGCGTCACCCAATGAGGTAGCTTGCCCCGGAATCGAACCGACGAGTCCGGGAGCAATGCCATGACCCAACAAACCGCTCAGCCCGCGAGCGATCATCTCGACATCCACGATGTCGAGCGGCGGGTGAAGGCGATCTTCATCGGCTCGGTCGGCAATCTCGTCGAGTGGTACGATTTTTACGCCTACACGGCGTTTGCGCTGTATTTCGCGCCGGCGTTCTTCCCGCACAGCGACCCGGTGGTGCAGCAGCTCAATGCGGCCGTGCTGTTTGCCGCGACCTTCCTCATGCGCCCGCTCGGCGGCTGGCTGTTCGGCTTCATCGCCGACCGCTATGGCCGGCGGCTGTCATTAACCCTCTCGGTGGTCTGCATGTGCTTCGGCTCGCTGATCATCGCGGTGACGCCGACCTATGCCTCGATCGGCATCGCCGCCCCGGCGATCCTGGCGCTGGCCCGCGTGATCGAGGGCCTGAGCCTCGGCGGCGAATATGGCGCCAGCGCCACCTATCTCAGCGAGGTCGCCGATCCCAAGCACCGCGGCTTCTATTCCAGTTTCCAGTACGTCACGCTGATCGGCGGCCAGCTCACCGCGATCATCGTGCTGCTGTTGCTGCAAAAGGTGTTCCTGACGCCCGACGAGCTGAAGGCCTGGGGCTGGCGGATTCCGTTCGTGATCGGCGCCATGCTCGCGATCGTCGCGGCGGTGATGCGCCGCAGCCTGCATGAGACCGAGGCCTTCGAGGAGGCCAAGAAGGTTTCCAAACCGACCGGCTCGATCGTCGGCTTGTTGAACTATCCGCGCGAATTGCTGCTGGTGGTCGGCCTCACCGCCGGCGGCACCGCGGCGTTCTATACCTTCACCACCTACATGCAGACCTTCGTGAAGCTGTCGGTCGGCCTCACCGAGGACCAGACCACCTTCGTGATCTTCGGCTCGCTGATCTTCGCGACCATCCTGCAACCGATCTATGGCGGGCTCTCCGATAAGATCGGCCGCAAGCCGCTGCTGATCTTCTTCGGCATCGCCGGCACGCTCGGCACGATCCCGATCCTGACCGCGCTGAAGGATACCAAGTCGCCGTTCATGGCCTTCCTTCTGATCTGCGGCGCCTGGATCTTCGTCGCCGGCTACACCTCGATCAACGCGATCGTGAAGGCCGAGCTGTTTCCAACCAACGTCCGCGCGCTCGGCGTCGGCCTGCCCTACGCCATCACGGTGTCGATCTTCGGCGGCACCGCGCCGGCGGTCGCGCTCTATTTCAAGAGCATCGGGCATGAGGACTGGTTCTACTACTATCTCAGCGGCATGATTTTCCTGTCGCTGCTGATCTACTCGACGATGCGCGATACCAAGCGCGACTCCGCGATGCATCGCCACGAATGATCGCACGACGCCATGACCGACGATAACGAACCGCCCGAGAGCAAGCTGACGCGCAGCAAGCAGCGCTGGGCACGCGAAGGCAAATTCCTCACCGGCAAGGTCACCCGCCCGGAGGAGCAGCGCCTGCCGCCGGGCCAGCATCTGACGGCGGATTGGCCGGTGCTCGATCTCGGGCTGATGCCGAACATCTCCCAGGAGCGCTGGCGGCTCGACGTCTACGGCGCGGTCGAGCAGACCATCTACTGGACCTGGCAGCAGTTCATGGCGCAGCCGCAAACGCAATTCGTCTCCGACATTCACTGCGTCACGACCTGGTCGCGCTACGACAACCAGTGGGAAGGGCTCGCCACAAGCGACCTGCTCGCCGCCTGCCAGCCGCGCGAGGACGCGCGCTTCGTCGCGCTGCATTCCTATGACGGCTATACGACCAACCTGCCGCTCGAAGACTTTGCCGCCGAGGACGCGCTGCTCGCCCATAGCTGGTCGGGCAAGCCGCTGGAGCAGGAGCATGGCGGCCCGGTGCGGCTCGTGGTGCCCCACCTCTATTTCTGGAAGAGCGCGAAGTGGCTGCAGCGCATCGAATTCCTCACCGAGGACGCGCCCGGCTTCTGGGAGGTGCGCGGTTATCACAATCGCGGTGATCCCTGGGCCGAACAGCGCTATTCTGGCGACTGACACACCAACAAGATGATGGAGCCTGCCCGTGCCGCACGAACGCTTTCAATTCACCGGTGTTGGCGGCCATCAGCTGGCCGCCGCGCTTGACACGCCCGACGGGCCGATCAAGGCCTATGCGCTGTTCGCGCACTGCTTCACCTGCGGCAAGGACGTGCTGGCCGCAAAGCGCATCGCGGTCGCGCTCGCGGCCAAGGGCATCGCCACGCTGCGCTTCGACTTCACCGGCCTCGGCTCCAGCGAGGGCGAGTTCGCCAACTCGACCTTCTCGTCGAACGTCGCCGATCTCGTCCGCGCCGCCGACCATCTGCGCGAGATGCGCACAGCACCCGCGATCCTGATCGGCCACAGCCTGGGCGGCGCCGCGATCCTCGCCGCCGCGGGTCAAATCCCCGAGGCCAAGGCGGTCGCGACCATCGCCGCGCCGTCAGATCCCGTCCATGTCACGCATTTCTTCAGAGACCGGATCGAGGACATTCGCACGCAGGGCGAAGGCGAAGTCTCGCTCGCGGGCCGCCCGTTCCGCATCAAGCGCGAATTCCTCGACGACGTCGCCGAGCAGAAGTTGATGGCGCAGGTGAAGCAGCTGCACAAGGCGCTGCTGATCATGCATTCGCCGACCGACGACACCGTCGGCATCGACAACGCCACGCATATCTTCAGCGCCGCCAGGCACCCCAAGAGCTTCGTCTCGCTGGCCGAGGCCGACCATCTCTTGAGCGGCAAACAGGATGCCGCCTACGTCGCCGACGTGATCGGCGCCTGGGCCGAACGCTATATCGATATCGCGCCGCAACCGGCGGCAGATACCGGCAGTGCGCCGCGCAATGTCGTGGTGCAGGAGACCCGCGCCGGCAAGTTTCAGCAGATTGTCACGGCAGGCCCGCATCGCATGCTGGCCGACGAGCCGGTCGCGGTCGGCGGCCAGGATTCCGGCCCCGGGCCGTACGACTTCGTGCTGGCCGGGCTAGGCGCCTGCACCTCGATGACGATGCGGATGTATGCCGACCGCAAATCGCTGCCGCTCGATCGCGTTACCGTGACGCTCACGCACAGCAAGATCTATGCGAAGGATTGCGAGGAGTGCGAGACGCGCGAGGGCATGCTCGACCAGATCGACCGCGTCATCAGGATCGAGGGCGACCTCGACGCCGACCAGCGCAAGCGGCTGATGGAGATCGCCGACAAGTGCCCGGTGCACAAGACGCTGACGTCGGAGGTGCGGATCGTCACCAAGGCCGCGGAGTAAGCCTGCGACACAGCGAGACGGGTCGTGCCGTAGCAGCATCTGGGCGGCGTCCCTCTCCCGCACGAGGGCCGTCGCAGGGGCGTGCTAAAAAATATCGAAAACAACCCCATGCAAAGGTGCCGGCGGCCGCCGGCGCTCGACAAGGCAACTTGACACGTCGGGCAACTCAGGGATATCTTCCATTATTCCGAAATCGTGCGAGCGTCCCTTTGCCCGCGCGCCGCGCGCTTGCCGGTCAGGCAGTTCGCCATGATCCGCACCGCGGCGCCGATCTCGTTCTCGCGCCAGGCGGCGAAGCCGAGCAACAGGCCGTGGTCGCGCGGCCGCTCCAGCGCGAGGCTCGACAGTGCGCGCACCTCGACGCCGGCGACCACCAGGCGCGTCACAGCATCCCGGTCCGCACGGCCATCCTTGAAACGGGCAATCAGCTGCATGCCGCCCGGCGGCACCTCGGCGGTGAGCACCTCGCCGAGCTGCCGCGCCAGCGCCGCCGCGAGGTGATCGCGGCGCGCGCGATAGATCCGCCGCATCCGCCTGACATGCGCCAGGAAATACCCGTCGGCCATGAAGCCGGCCAGCGCCTCCTGGACATGCACGGAGGCGATCAGCCCGAGATGGCGCTGCGCGATCTCCATCGTCCGCGCCAGTGATGGCGGCACCACCAGATAGCCGATGCGGATATCGGCGGTCATCGCCTTGGCGAAGGTGCCAAGATAGAGCACGCGTCCCTCGCGATCGAGCCCCTGCAGCGCCGGCATCGGGCGACTGTCATAGTGAAACTCGCCGTCGTAATCGTCCTCGACGATCCAGGTCTTGCCGGGCTCGGCAGAAGCCAACAGCTCGGTGCGGCGCGCGACCGGCATCACGCGCCCTGTGGGGTGCTGATGCGAGGGCGTGGTGAAGATCAGCTTCGGCGCGCGCGTCGCGCGCGTCCGCATCATGCCCCATTGATCGAGGCTGACACCGACGACGTTTGCACCGGCGGCACGAAACGCCGCCGCCGCACCGGGATAGCCGGGATCCTCGGTCCACACCGCATCGCCGGCGACGATGGTGGTCGCGGCGATCAGCGTCAGCGCCGCCTGCGCCGTCGGCAGCACCAGGATCTGATCGGCCTCGGCGCGCACGCCGCGGCTGACTTCGAGATAATCGCGCAAGGCCTCGCGCAGGCTCGGCCGGTTGACCACGGTCTGGTCATTGAAGCGGCGGCGCAATGCGCTGCGACGCAGGCAGCGCGCCCAGATCTCGTGCGGAAACTCCCGTGCATCCGCAAGCCCGGGACGCAGCGGCCGGAAATCGGCCTGGTAGGACAGCGGCCAATCCGTATCGGAGAGCTGCAACGCCCAAGGCGACAGCAGCGGCTTGCGGGCGGCATCACGGCGTGGCGCGGGCAGAGCCTTGGCGAAGCGCGCCTCGATATCGTCGGTCACAACCGGCCGCCGCCGCGCCGCGACCCGCAGATACCCTTCGGCGACGAGCTGCTCATAGGCATGCGTCACGGTGTTGCGCGCCACGTCGAGCTCGGCCGCAAGGCTGCGGCTCGATGGCAGCATGGCGCCGCTCCTGATCCGGCCGCTCGCCATCAGCGCGCGAAGCTGCTGGGTCAACTGCGCGGCCAGCCCGGCATCGTCCGATCGCTTCAGCGCGAGCAATTCGGCGAGGATCAATCTGGCTCCACTATTCTACCAAATCTGGCTCTTTCGAGAGAGCCAGCATGATCCTATTCACAAGCGGTATTGCCTGCAAGGATCCTGCCGTGAACCAGTCACTCTCCCCCGCCAAGGCCGCCGCCCTGTTCATCGTCGTGGTGCTGGCCTGGGGCATCAACTGGTCGGTCACGAAATCGCTGGTCGAGGCGGTGCCGCCGCTGTGGACCGCATCGATCCGCAGCTGGGTCGCCCTGATCGCGCTGCTGGTGATCCTGCGCGCCAGCGGCAATTTGATCATTCCGCGGATCGCCGATGTCCCGGTCGTGCTCAGCGTGGCGCTGCTGCACATGACGTTTTTCTCGACGCTGGTCGCCGCCGGCCTGCGCTATCTCCCGGCCAGCAAGGGCGTCGTGCTCGGCTACACCACGCCGCTCTGGGTCGCGCTTGCCGCGGCCGCCGCGCGCACCGAACGGCTCGGGACGCTCAAGCTTGTCGGCGTCGCGCTGGGACTCGCCGGGCTCGGCGTGATCCTCAACCCGGCGTCGCTGGACTGGAGCAATCTGCATGTCCTCGCCGGCGCCGGCATGATCATCATCGCCGCGATCTGCTGGGCCGCGAACATCATCTATATCCGCTCGCACCGCTGGATCGCGACGCCGCTGCAATTGCTGCTGTGGCAGGTGCTGGTCGCGACGCTGGTGCTGACGATGTCGGCGCTCGTCACCGAAGGCGTGCCCGAGGTGAAATGGTCGCCACACCTCCTGCTGCTGTTCCTCTATTCCGGCTTCATCGGTACGGCGTTGGCCTATTGGGCGATGTCCATGGTCAACAAGAGCCTGCCGGCACTGACCACCTCGCTCGGCACCACGGCGACGCCGATCGTCGGTATCGTGACCGCAGCCCTCTTGCTCGGCGAGCCGATCGATCTCTCGCTGGCGATTGCCGCGGCCCTGATCGTCGGTGGGATCGCGCTGAGCTCGCTCGCGGATGCGCCGTCGCGTGCGTAATTAGGACCTGTGCTCATAGATTCGTCACGTCCGCTTCGGTCTCGGAAGCTGACGTCGAAACCGACGCGCTGCATGTCGGCCTTGGGCCACAAGCGGTCCTCAACAGGACGAATGTCGCGCAGCCGGCTTCCCTTTGTAAGCCATTTCACACAGTAGCGAAGCGCCGCCCATTATGATTACTTGAGGGACTGCCCCCAAAACGGGAGGTCGAGATGCCAACGTCATCTCACCTTTTGCGATGGTCGACCGAGATGCTGCCGGAGCGCGTGCGGTTCTCCACGTTCCGTGAGGAGTTTGCGCGGCTGAACCTCGCGTTGGACGTGATAGACCACAGCGGTGGCCGCCCACGTATCGACGTCACCTGCTTGTCGCTCGGTGCGGTTGGCGTTTGTAGCCTTGTCACGACGCCGGTGGAGTTTATTCGTCACAAACACCACCTCAAGGATAGCCGTGAGCAATTCGGACTGAACCTCGTCGAGGCTGGACCGGTCCAATTTGCAAATGCTGGCCAAGAGTATGGCTATGACGTCGGCTCCGCTTGTTTGGTCGATCGGGGAAGGACGCTGCGAGTATTTGGGCCGCGTGGGGGGAGCGTCAAATTCGTAACCGTGCAGGCTGCCGCCCTTAGGTCTCTGGTGGCCAACCCGGAAGACCTATCAGGTCGGCCAGTGCGTTCCGGACCGGCGCTGAGACTTCTCAACCGCTACCTGCGGTCGCTCGCATCCTTCAAAGAACCTCCGTCATCAGAGCTAGCCGCCACCGTCGGCGTACATCTCCTCGATCTTGTCGCCGCGACGCTCGGGCCGACCGACCAAGCAACAGACATCATTACGGAGCGCGGTGTGAAGGCAGCAAGGCTGCAGGCGATCCTAGCGGAAGTCGCGAGACGCTACAGCGATCCCAATTTCGATTTGAACAAGGTCGCTGGGGCGATCGGCATGTCGCGGCGATACGTGCAAAAATTGCTCGAGGAGGGGACCGGAAAGTCTTTCACCGAGCATCTTGCAGGACGCCGGCTCGAGCGTGCCTTCGCGATGTTGACTGACCCGCACCATCTGCATTTGGCCATCATCGACATCGCGTATGCAGTCGGCTTTGGTGACGTTTCTAATTTCAATCGCACGTTCCGCCGGCACTTCGGCGAGACGCCCTCAGGTGTGCGCGCCGCATCGACCATGCGGGAGCAGAAGTGATCCTGCGGCTCCTTACCAGTGCGCCGACGATGCCGCAGAATGCGAGTATTTGCGGGCTTCGCGAACACCCTTTCTTTAACATCATCGCCAAGAGGCGCATACCGACGTCGCAGGGAATGAGCGCTAGACATGCAGACCGTCAGCTTAGGGCTAGCAGGCAACATCGAAATGAATTAGGCCGCCAACTGAGGCGGCCTGGTCATGTGACCAAAGTTGGTGGTCACTTCTCAACTTCCACGATGTATCGCCGTATCGTTTTCGCGGTTTTCGCGCCCTCAGGTGCAAGGTCCTTCCAGACCTTGGACTGGAAAAATGCTATGGCGGCATCTGCGCTATCCCACTCGGTCATGGCCACACTGATTGGAGCAGGCCCGCCCTCCGCGTGGAAAACTCTGCCTTTCAAAGTCCCCATTGAGCGGCCACCGGCCTCGGCCAGTGCCCTTCTCGCTGCCTCGATATAAGCGGGCGAAACAGTTGCACCAGCAATTGGTTCGATCTCACCGATACTGTAGGCCTTCAGCTTGGTTTGAGCGTGCAAACCTTGGAACGCGAACCCGCCGATTGCGATGCCGCTGAGCAGTGACAATGCCATCAAGTATTGAGTTCTCATGATTTCCTCCAGCTTGCCGATAACCGGCCGGGCGAGAGTAGGGTGAGAGGCAGCCGCACTCAACTTCGATAAAAGCGCGAGGGACTTCCGGTTACCCTCGAAGAGCCAACCTCTCGGGAGTCATGCAGACCATCAGCTTAGGGCCATCCCGGACTCATGCGTGCGATGACCATCCTACTCGATCACCTCGTCGGCATTGGCAGGCAACGCACGAGAATGATGAGCCGGAGCACGCTGCGGTGGTGAGATTGAATGCAAAGACATCTCAACGTATTGGCTCGATCCATTGGGCGCGCGACGGCCCCGGCTCAAAGGGATCACCGAAGTACTGGGTTTCACGAACGACCTTCCCGCCTCTGAATTCCATGATGCTCACCGTGTAAGATGGCAAGCCGTCGTATGTAAGGACAAATTCAGTAACCCAAAGGTCGGCAGCGCCGAGTATGCGTCGCACCGTAAAGCGCTTCTTGTTCGGCTGCGCAAAACGAGACGCTTGAATATTGCGTCGACCGCGGATTCTCTCCCCGGATTGAGGGTACTCAAGCACGGCATCATCACGGTAAATCTCATGCTCCGCCTCGAAGTCATTTGCATCTGAGGCTGCCCAGTGATGATCCAAAGCCGCTCGAATGGTTTGATCTTCATTCATTCTCTTCCCTCGCGTCGCAATGCTGCATATTATCTCCAAAACGGAGCATCGGCACGAACGGAATGTCTGCTGAGGGGCCATAAGCCGCCGATAACTACCGAACCGGGCAACTTCCGCTTTATGACGGGAAGCCGACGGTTATGAGTACACGCCTAGGACCGATCGACATTCATTGCATCCAGATCATTGCGGCAGCGAGATGGATGAAGCCGGTAAAGTTGTCAGATCGCCTGTCATAACGGGTTGCCAAGCGTCGGAAGT
>NZ_JBUYWT010000060.1:0-45998 GCF_055264925.1 Bradyrhizobium sp. KZN70725 | reverse complement strand
GACGCTCGCGCCAGGCTCCAGCGCCTCCATCACGACTTGGGCCTTAAACTCGTCCGACCAGCGTCGGCGAAGCTGCCGCGGCGCTCCCTCAAGACGGTCGGCGACCGCTTCGATCATATGGAAGGTTCTAGTTCCAGAACTAGGCGCAGACATAGAAGCTCACATCGGCTCACAAACTTAGCAGCCGATAGCCGATCGTTCACCTCCTCCGCCAGACGGGGTCTCCTTGCCGCTTACCTCCGAGCGCACGGCGCGGCTGCTCGAACAGTTGGAACTGGAGCTCGAAGACCTCGTCACCACGGCGAGCGAGGATGAGCTTGCGGCGCAGGCCGCAGCGGCGAAGACTCAGAACGTCCGCCCCTTCACGCGCAAGCGGCCGGTGCGCAAGCCCTGGCCGGACGACATCGAACACGAGCGCGTCGTCATTGACGCTCCGACGAGCTGCGCCTGCTGCGGCGGATCGCGGCTGGCGAAGATCGGCGAGGATGTGACCAAGACGCTGGAGGAGATCCCGCGTCGCTTCAAGGTCATAGAGACAGTGCGCGAGAAGTTCACCTGCCGCGATTGCGAGAAGATCAGCCAGCCGCCTGCGCCGTTCCATGCCACGCCGCGCGGCTTCATCGGCCCACAATTGCTGGCGACGATCCTGTTCGACAAGTTCGGCATGCATATCCCGCTCAACCGCCAGAGTGCGCGCTTCAAGGCCGAGAGGATTGATTTGCCGCTGTCGACGCTGGCCGACCAGGTCGGCCACGGGACCTTCGCCGTCATGCCGCTCTTCCACTTGATCGAACGCCATGTGCTCGCTGCCGAGCGCCTTCATGGCGATGACACCACCATCCGTATCCTGGCGAAGGGCAAGTGCACGACCGGGCGGATCTGGACTTATGTGCGGGATGACCGGCCCTTTGCCGGGCCGGCGCCGCCGGCGGCGGTCTATTACGCCTCGAGCGACCGACGAGGCGAGCATCCCCAGAAGCATCTGGCCGCCTTCGCCGGTATCCTGCAAGCCGATTGCTACAACGGCTTCGAGCCGCTGTTCGACCCGCAAAAGAAGGTGCTGCCGATTACGCCGGCGTTTTGCTTCGCCCATGCGCGGCGGGGCTTCTTCGAGCTGGCTGACATCGAGAAGAATGCCCGGGAAGGCAAGAGAGGTAAACCGGTCTCTCCGATCGCGCTGGAGGCGGTCAGGCGCCTGGATGTGTTGTTCGAGATCGAGCGCGCCATTAACGGCTGCGGCGCCGAAGAGCGGCACGCCGTGCGCCAGGAAAAGAGCAAGCCGCTCCTCGGGGACATGCACGCCTGGTTGTTGCGTGAGCGCGAAACCCTCTCTCGCTCGTCCGAGGTCCTGAAGCCGATGAATTACATGCTCAGGCGCTGGGACAACTTCGCCCGCTTCCTCGACGATGGCAGGATCTGCTTGACCAACAATTGCGCTGAGCGCGCATTGAGAGGCATCGCCCTGGGAAGGCGCAACTGGACCTTCGCCGGCAGCCAGCGTGGTGCCGACCGTGCCGCCATCATGCTGACGATCATCACGACCTGTCGTCTCAACGACGTCGATCCCAAGGCCTGGCTCGCCGACGTCCTCGCCCGTATCGCCGATCTTCCCGCTTCGCGTCTGCACGAACTGCTACCCTGGGAATGGAAGCTCCTGCGCCAAGGCGACAAGCCTGCCGATCAGCAGGCCGCCTGATCTTCACGCAACACCATCATAGAGCTCGCCGTGCCCGCGCGCATGCATCAATCAGGCGGTCTGCGTCGTATGCGTACCGAAGAACTCCGATGCGGCCTCCAGCAGATCGAGCGAGCAGGTGCCCTCGTCGAGATCGATGTTCGTCGATAACACCCGGGCCTTGAGATCAGTTGGAACGGGATTGAGGTCGTATGCCGGCGAGAGAGACCATCCTGCCTTTCCCAGCCACAGGAAACCGTGGTTGCGGAGGTGATCGTCGACATTGGAGATCAGCACGTTGAAGACGACACGCCGATAAAGGCCATGGGCATCCGTTTTCCCTTGTGCGCCGTGTTGAGCAAGGGCATCGACGACCTCCGGATAGCTGCCGCGCTCACCGTCCTTGGCGCCCATCATGGCCATCGCCGACAGGAACGGGATGCGGATCGCACCGTCGCGATCGAAGCGCCGCGACAGCATGACCGGCTTGCCGGCGACGTCGATCAGTTCGTGTTGCGGAGTAGCGATACCTGCCTGGCCAGCCAGCCGCAGTGCGATCTCTTCCCAGGTCTCCATGCTATAGTCGTCGGTCTCCTTCGGGAATTTGGCGATGGAGAGGCGACCATGTTGGTCAATGACTGAGGCCTTCGGGCGCCCGCCGCCGAGGGAAGAGCCGGGGGCAAGGATGAGTTGGAGATCCTCATCTGTTTCTTCATCCCGGAGAATCCGCTCGGTGATTTGGAGTAACCGGCCGAGTTCGATCAGGGCAGGAACGCCGGCCCGGGTCGGTGCCCGGAAAACGTCGTCGCCGATCCAGCGGAAACGGAGCGCGCCTAGCCGGCTCTCGTCGGCGACGCCCAGCAGATAGTCGCTTTCCGCGAGGGGTGCCAACAGCACGGCCCTCGTGTTCGGCGAGGCGGCGCTCGGCGCGCTGCATGAGACGGCGGCCCCAGGTGTCCGGCGCCGAGTCGCCGATGGAGCCAAAGATGGCCAATCGGGCAGAAGGAGCGAATGCGCCGCGTGTCAGTGCAAGCGCCGGCTCCAGCGAGAAGCGGTCCGGATCCTCAAGCCATGCAGCGTCGTACTCGAAGAGGATGGTCTCCGCGCCTCTGACGCGATTGCTCCTCGCCAACCCTATCGGGCGCGTGCGGCCGTCCAGATCGATGTGCACCTCGAACTCAGCCATCGTGGGATGGTCCGGTTAGCCGCTTGAGGTGGACGTGCTTGGGAAGATGCGCGCTGGCGAGGGCCTGGCCGACGCTGTCGTTGCTGATGTCGGCGACCTGACCCAGGCCGTCGAGCAGGCCGAGTGCCTGCAGCACGCCTGCGTAGATGCCGATGCTGACGCGGGTGTCACCGGCTTCGATTCTTTGCAGTGTCGACCGGGACGTGAATGCGCGCTCGGCCACGACCGCCATCGGCAGCCGTCGGCGTCGACGGGCGTCGTGGATGTCCGCCCCAAGCTTGCGTAGCGCGCGTCGGACCGCACCGGGAGGATTGTGGGGAGTAGGCATTGACGTCTTCATGCTTCAAATTCGGGAAATATGTAGCACGAAGGCTCCAATTTTCCTATGCGGTAGGCCCACGAGCCGAACGATAGATGGTATTATTTCCCTAATTCACGCCGGTGTCGGCCTGGAGTTTCGGACCTGGGCAGCCGCCCGCGCTCTGGCTTTCACACCGGCAGACTCGCTGAAGTGTCTGTCAATCTGAGTGAAGGACCATCTGTTTCCGTCAGGATTCGATCGATTGACAAGTCGATGCCAGGGCACGGTGTCGATCCAGGCGGATCATTTCAATTTTGAGCAAGAAATAGCAGCCGAGCGTCACCGCACGCGGAGCCTCACTCTTGATTCCGAGCATGACCGTGCCACGGACCAGCGGAAGATATTGCTCGATCATCTCAGGCACCGTCGGAGCGCTTCTGTGGGCCGTGAGAATTTCGCTCCAGCTTCTGCGCATCGCATCAAGGATGCTGCGGAACGCAAGCGTTCGGATATCCAGCGATTATGGAAGCGCGTACCGGCGCCGAGGCTCACTTCGCCGACATAGCGTGTCAGACAGTCGACGCTCCCATAGCGGCAGCTCGCCCTCCGCAACGAGTTGCGGATGTCCGAGCGCCCGCCGCGCATTGCTGCCGATGGCGTCTATCGAATCATCGCCGGAGCGCTGCTCGGCAAAAAATGCATTCCGACCGCGCTTAGAAGACACCGGCCCTCGCAATTGAACGATCCGAGGGGACGGAGCCTCGCTCTGATAGATCGGCGGCTATTGTTCCGCGGCGAGCGCCGTCGATGGGGGTATCGAAAATCACCGCATCATCTTCGGCATCCCCCTAAGCACCTCTACTCCGCGATCATGGCAGTCGACGCGCGGCGAACCTCGTACGCGCTCCAAAGGAGCACGGAGCTTTTCAAATGTCCGATCCGAACACGGATAAGCCGCCGCGTTACTTACGCACGTCCGAAGCCGCGCGCTTCTTGAGTTTGTCCGGCCGCACGTTGGAGAAACACCGAACCTACGGAACCGGTCCCGAGTATCACAAGATTGGCGGGCGTGTGGTCTACTCAGTAGCTGACCTGACAGCATGGGCCAAGCTCGGCAAGAAGAAGTCGACATCGGATCCTGGTGTCGGCACCGTACTGCCCGCAAAACGGCATGCGCCAATTCCCTATGCGGGTAAAGAGCGGCGCTAGGCCATGTCCGTCAGCAAATCCTCAGCGTATCGCCGCCGGCGTCGCGGCGCACTTCAGATCCTTTTTCCCGGCGAGCTGCGGGCCCCCGAGACGCGGCTTGAAATTGACGGGAATGCTCGTCAGGATCGTGATGGCCGCCTTGTGCGGCATCGCCCGCGTCAGTTCGTCGCCGCATTTGGTGATGCTCCCGATGCGACCGGTTTGCCCGGATTTATGGCGCCGTGGCGCCAATCGGAAATGAGCCCGGACATTGGTCGACTTCCTAAATCGTCTCGGATCCAGCGACACGTCGAACCCTGCGTGCAAGTCCATCGTTCGACTTCGTCGCCGACGGCTGGAATGCGCGATTCGCTCCAGCCGCGAATCGTTGCGCGGCATCGTCGCCGTAGCGCGGCATGCAAGGGGGCACAACTCGATAGTGCTGCTAGCCATAAATACCTGGGCTTCTTTCTGGCGAACCAGGCCTCAACTTTCATGGGAACTGACTGGCAACGTCAGGCCGCCAGGCCTGCTCACCTTCAGAAGAGGCACACGCGCTTCGCTGAGCCCAAAGCATACCGTTCCCGATTCGAGCGTCAGGGAGCGGCGGCATGAACGATCTCACGGAAGTGGAAGTCTTGTGGCTCGAGAAGCGTATCGAAAACCGCATTCGGTTCGGTCGTATTGTCAAGGAACGAAAGCTTGATCGTCACCGGCGTGTCCTATCATTTGCACCGGGTAGCATCTTTGCCTTCGTCCGTTGGACATCCAACGACTTTGGCACGATCATCTCGCGGATTGACATCTTACGCGCTGTCGCACCGGGACAGCGCTGCTCGACCGTACCCTATGTGAGGCCCGGCGGAGAGATCGTGCTGCGGCTCTCTGGCTGGCAGAAGGTCGAGCGCGTGTTGCAGATGATCGATGCCGTCGAGGCGCTTGGAATCGATCCGGCTGACGTCGCTCCCGATCATTGGCATCACGTTCATAACCGTCTGTCCGTCAACGAAAACCCGCGTCCATACACGAAAACACGCCACCAGGCCTGGCTCCATCGTCGCAGAGTGATGCGATGACGAGCCGCCTGATGACGCTGACCACGACGTCTGCGGTGGCTGCCGCGCTCATCGCGACGATCGTCCTGGAACCGCTTCCACTCTACATTTGGAATGCATCGGCAAGCGTGCCAATCGGTCTCTACAGCATACGACCGACGAAGCGCTTCCATGTCACCGAGCTGGTCGCCGTTCAGCCGCCGGAGCCGCTTGCGACCCTCCTCGATTTGAACGGCTATCTGCCGGTCGGCGTCCCCATGCTCAAGCGAGTCTTGGCAGTGCCCGGGCAGACGGTCTGCAGAAGCGGGCTCACGATTTCGGTGGATGATATTGCGGTGGGCGAGGCGAAGGACCGCGACGGACGCGGCCGGCCGCTGCCCAAATGGCAGGGCTGCCGCGTCGTCGGCGAGGGCGAGCTCTTTCTCATGAATTGGCAGTCGGACGACTCCATGGACGGCCGATATTTTGGATTTCTTCCAGCGTCGGCGGTGATTGGCTGTGCGCTCCCGGTCTGGACCTGGGAGGAGTGACCGTGCGTGTTCTAAGTGTTTATCCCGCCATTCCTCGGTTGGATCGGTTGCGGGACCATTCCTCCGTCCCAGCCAACGCTCGCAAGCCTGGCGGGCGCGGCGGTGGTCCAAATGATCGGCGCGAAGCGGCTTTACGCTGCACGGGCGCGAGCACGATAGCAGACTTGGCTCGGTCAGGTGTGCCTGTTTGGGTGGTCGTGTCGCTGCTGCTTGCTCTGACCGCATCGGACACTACCGCTCTGGCCCAAAACGGGTCCGATGCGCTCCCAGCGATCTGTCGAACCAACCACACGCTTTCGGCCTTCATCGAAGAAGCCTCACAACGTTTTACGATCCCAGCGCGGTGGATATGCTCGGTTTTGAGCGTCGAAACTGCTGGAAACATGCATGCCAAGTCGCCCAAGGGCGCAATGGGACTGATGCAGATCATGCCGGCAACTTGGGCGGAACTGCGCCAACGCTATGATCTAGGAAACGATCCATACGATCCGCGTGACAACATTCTGGCCGGCACGGCGTATCTCCGTGAATTGTTCGACCGCTACGGTCCGCGTGGCGTTTTTGCTGCGTACAACGCGGGACCAACTCGCTACGAAGAACATCTCGCGGGAGCCCCTTTGCCAGACGAGACGCGAGCATATGTAGCAAAGCTTGCAAATTTGCTTAGCATCCAACCGCCGCCGTCGTGTGCCGAGAGCCGGAGGTCATCAGTAGCTGCGACGCTGTTCGTTGAGCGAGCTGACCCGATGGAAGCGCGCGGTAGGCCGACAGCGTTTGTGCTCTCGCGCTACGCAACGATCGCAATCTCGCCGGGCGATGTTACGCAGATGGCCCCCAGGCGTACTGGCGTTTTTGTAGCTCGACCGGACTCGAGGGCGTTGCGATGACCAGCAATGGCTTGCTTCAGCAAGCAATCGGCGGAGCGGCGAGAGCAGTGGGCAGGCACGACATGTGCGTCCAGGGTGCTGCACATGACGTCATGTCTTGACGAGACTAGGGGCCTCGGCCGGCAATGCGTCGACTCGGCGAGCTCCTACTCCGTGCGGGGCCCTGCCATGGCAGCTGCCGCCTTCGCGATCACTGCTTCGGCGCGCTCTATGGCGGCGCGGAATTCTCCGCTCTTCCAAGTATCAACCGAATGGCCGTCATCCTACGACTCGTCTGTGACGTCTTGCGCGGGTGAGACCAACTCGCGAAGCACCGCAATGGCTTCGGCGAGCAGCTTGGCGTTAAACTCATCGCGGGAAGATCGCGTCACCTCTTTAGACTCACCGCATCGCAATTGTGAACCGTTAGGCAACGTCGTCGCAATAAATGACTATTGCAATTGGCTACGGAACACGACGGCAGAGCGGCCCTTCAAATCGAACTTCGAGAAACCGTTGCACGGGGACAGACGCCGTGTGGTCGAATCCAGCCCGGTGCAACGACGTAGGTGGTCGTTACCACACAGGAGAGCTTCGATGAAGCTGTACGTTGGATTGGACGTCGGCCTTGAAGAAACCAGTCTTTGCATCATCGACGGCGAGGGTCTCGCCGTTCGCGAGGTCAAGGTTAGGCTGCTCAAGCGCAAACTGATCGACTTCGAAAACAACATTCGTGCGCTGCGGGCCTATGGTTTGCTCGTTGGAGCGGTCGCCCGTGGCGCCTTGGAGGTCCACGTCCGCGAGCTGATCGAGCGCGGCGATCCGATCTTCGTAATGACCATTAGGGCCATGTTGGATGTGCGCCGCGCCATCCTTGAGCGTTATGATCGGCTGCATCGTGTGCTGCTGCAGGTGGTCCAGCATGATGCTGTTTGCCGGCGCCTGATGGCGGTTCCGGGCGTCGGCCCCGTTGCGACCCTGTCGTTTAATGTCGGCTTCGATGGTTCCCGGCGCTTTGCCCGATCGCGAACGGTAGGCGCGCATTTTGGCTTGGCGCCGAGGCCGCACCAGTCCGGCACGTCGATCGATCACGAAGTGCGCATCAGCAAACAGGGGCGACGTCGCAGCGCGCGAGTCGCTTTGCGAGGCGGCCGCAAGCCTGTTGCTGCGGGTCAGGAAATGGTCGGCACCGCGAGCGTTGGGCCTGCGGATCGCCAACGGTCGAGCATGCTGTGCGCGATCACCGCCGCCGCGCGCAAGCTCGCAAGCATTCTGCACCGAATGTGGGTCAGCGAGACCGATTTCCACGTTGGTTTTGGCGCCAAAGTCGCGCGGCGGCTGCAGTGAAACCTGCACGGTAGCCGCGGTGCAGATGACGACGGATTAGCGCTGCGTTTGTGCCCGGCATGTTGAGGAGGAACGAAACTAGAGAGTCCGCGCGCGCGGTGAGCGTCACCTGGCGGGGCCGCGAAACGGGGAATGTCCGCTATCTCTTGCCTGCTGCCGCCCTTCGGGACGGGAGCCGGACTGCTTGGACAGCCCTGTTTATGAACCTGATGAAGAGCATGCGACGGCCGAAGTACTGAACGCGAAGGAACGCATGGACCCCGCCTGGTGACTGCAACCACAAGCGCGGCGCGGTGACGTTTGTGCGTTGTCGATGGAGAGAGTCTGTCATGGCTGATGTGCGAAGTGTCGAAGAAATGCGTAGGAATGAGTTGACTTTGAACGCCCGATTAGGAAGGCGAGATAAAAGGGGCTCGCCGGTCGAACCACAAGCCATTGACATGGCTTGGGTTCCGGCGTGCCGGTCGGTCGGGGCGCGTGCCGCGCCTAAGACCTTCCCCAGAACATTCAAACATGTCTTCGGCACTGTAGGTGTCGCTGCGTTCTTCGAGGCCCGGTCATGACCGCAGGCGACAGCGACCTGCGAATTCGGCCTGGGCGCATTCGCAGTACACGCGCGCCAAAGCCCAAGAGCTTCATCAACCAGGTGCTGCGGGCGGCGAAGAAAGCCGGCCACACCTCGGGTCAGACCGTAGCCGGCAGGCGTTCGGCGGCCCATGGACGCTCGACGTTTGGCCGTGGTCGCCTCGCCTTTAGCCGCGCCAGATTGTTCAGCTCGACGCGGCGCGTTGTGGTGAAAGCGCGCGTGGTCCGGCACAAAGGGCGAGCCTTCCGCTCAGCACCACTGACCGCCCACCTCTCGTATCTGAAGCGCGACGGCGTGACCCGGAGTGGTGAGCGGGCCGAGATGTTTGATGCCAACAGCGACCGTGCTGATGGCCTGGCTTTCGCAGAACGGTGCAAGGACGACCGGCATCATTTCCGGTTCATCGTTTCACCAGAGGACGCCGGCGACATGACCGACCTGAAGGCCTTCACCCGCGACCTCGCCAGGCAGATGGAAACCGATCTCGGCACGCGGCTCGATTGGGTGGCCGTCGATCATTGGAATACCGACAACCCTCACGTCCACCTTCTCGTCCGGGGAGTAGATGAGGAAGGGGCGGATCTCGTGATCTCCCGCGACTACATCAGCCAGGGCCTGCGCTCGCGCGCCGAGGAACTGGTCGCCATCGAACTGGGTCCAAAGCCCGAGCACGAGATCCGCAATTCGCTGGAGAGGGAGGTCACGGCGGAACGATGGACGCGCCTCGATCGGGAAATCCGGCTGGCAGCCGATGAGACCGGCTCTATCGATCTTCGCCCGGAGAACCCCGGCAAGTCCGATCCCGAGATCCGGCGCCTGATGGTCGGTCGCCTTCAACATCTGGAGAAGATGGGCCTTGCCGCCTCCGCCGCACCGGGGGAATGGATGGTCGGGCTCGAGGCCGAGCGGAGCTTGCGCGACCTTGGCATGCGCGGTGACATCATCAAGACCATGAACCGCGCCTTTACCGAGCGTGGCGAAGCGCGCGGCGTTGCCGACTTCGTCATCGAAGGTGGACAGCCGACGTCCCAGATCATCGGACGACTGGTCGACCGGGGATTGCATGACGAACTGACTGGTGAGGCCTACGCCCTGATCGACGGGATCGACGGACGCGCGCACCACGTGCGCTTCCGAGGGGTCGAGGCCTTCGAACAGGCGCCACCGGTCGGCGGCATCGTCGAAGTCCGACGCTTCGGTCAAGCCGGCGATCCGCGGCCGACCATGGTGCTCGCAACCCGTTCCGATCTCGATCTTGGTAGCCAGATCACGGCACGAGGGGCAACCTGGCTCGACCATCGGCTGGTTGAACGTGACCCCATGCCGCTCGCCATGGGTGGATTCGGTCGCGAGACCCGCGACGCCATGGAGGCCCGTACCGAGCATCTAGTCCAGGAGGGCCTGGCGCGGCGGAAGGGCCAGCGCATCATCCTGCAGCGCGACCTCCTGAAGACGTTGCGCCGGCGCGAGCTGGACGAGGTGGCAGCAAAGGTCTCGGCCGGCACAGGCCTGCCTCACGTGAACGCCGCCCCTGGGGAGCATGTGGCCGGCACGTATCGCCGGCGGCTGACGCTAAGTTCGGGACGCTTCGCCATGATCGACAATGGGCTCGGCTTCCAGCTCGTGCCCTGGTCGCGCGAACTCGAAAGGAACCTCGGCCAACACGTCACCGGTGTCGTGAAGGACGGCGGCGGCATCGAATGGGGCTTTGGTCGCAAGCGCGACCTCGGCCTCTAGCAATCTCTCCAATTCAGTTGCGGAAGGACGTCGGGATGTCTGGAACCAAAATCCTCTGGGGACAGGTGATCGTTGTCGGTCTAATCGTTTTGCTGGCCATCTGGGGAGCAACCGAGTGGACGGCTTGGCGGCTCGCCTGGCAATCGGAGCTTGGGCGGCCCTGGTTCGAACTGTTGGGCTTCAAGATCTATTACCCGCCCGTCTTCTTCTGGTGGTGGTTCGTCTACGACGCCTATGCGCCGCAAGTTTTTGTCGAAGGGGCCTTCATCGCTGCGTCGGGTACCTTCGTGTCGATCTCGGTGGCGATCGGCATGTCGGTGTGGCGCGCGCGTGAAGCCAAGAACGTCGAGACCTATGGTTCGGCACGCTGGGCAGATGTGAAAGAGGTTCGAGCGGCCGGACTTCTCGGTCCTGATGGTGTGGTGCTTGGCAAGCTTGATCGCGACTACCTCCGCCATGACGGGCCGGAGCACGTGTTGTGTTTTGCACCCACCCGCTCGGGAAAGGGTGTCGGCCTTGTTGTTCCCTCGCTGCTCGCCTGGCCGGGTTCGGCCATCGTTCACGACATCAAGGGGGAGAACTGGCAACTGACCGCGGGCTTTCGCTCGCGTCACGGACGCGTCCTGCTGTTCGACCCGACCAACCCAAAGTCCTCAGCCTACAATCCGCTGCTCGAGGTCAGGCGCGGGGAATGGGAGGTTCGCGACGTCCAGAACGTCGCCGATGTCCTGGTCGACCCCGAAGGCTCGCTCGATAAGCGGAACCATTGGGAGAAGACCAGTCATTCGCTCCTGGTCGGCGCTATCCTCCATGTTCTCTATGCCGAGGCAGACAAGACCTTGGCCGGGGTCGCAGCTTTCCTCTCCGACCCGAAGCGCCCGATCGAGGCGACGCTGAAGGCGATGATGACCACCGCGCACCTTGGCGAGCAGGGTGCTCATCCTGTGGTGGCCTCGACGGCGCGCGAACTCCTCAACAAATCCGAGAATGAACGCTCCGGAGTCCTGTCTACCGCGATGTCGTTCCTAGGGCTCTACCGCGATCCCGTCGTGGCCCAAGTAACCCGCCGTTGCGACTGGCGGATCGCCGATCTGATTGGAGATAGCCGCCCGACGACGCTTTACCTCGTGGTGCCGCCCTCTGACATCTCGCGGACCAAACCCCTTATCCGCCTCGTGCTGAATCAGATTGGTCGGCGTCTGACCGAGGACCTGCACGCGCGCGACCGCCGGCATCGAGTCCTGATGATGCTCGATGAGTTCCCGGCACTCGGGCGGCTGGACTTCTTCGAGTCTGCACTCGCCTTCATGGCGGGATACGGCATCAAGAGTTTCTTGATCGCGCAGTCGCTCAATCAGATCGAGAAGGCCTACGGGCCGAACAACGCCATCCTCGACAATTGTCACGTCCGGGTCAGTTTCGCGACGAATGACGAGCGGACCGCGAAGCGGGTCTCCGATGCGCTCGGAACGGCGACGGAGATGAGGGCCATGAAGAACTACGCCGGGCACCGGCTGAACCCCTGGCTGGGGCACCTGATGGTCTCGCGCCAGGAGACCGCGAGGCCACTACTTACCCCGGGCGAAGTCATGCAACTCCCGCCGATGGACGAGATCGTCATGGTGGCGGGCACGCCGCCGATCCGGGCGAAGAAGGTCCGCTACTACGAGGATCGGCGGTTCACCGAGCGGGTTCTGCCGCCGCCCGATCCGGCGAGCGCCGGCCGATCGTCGCGAACGGACGGATGGTCAGCGCTCGGACCGTTGAAGCCGACGGCTGGTCCAACCGACAAAGCCGCGGAGGCCGAGGAAGACACCGCGAACAGCGGGCTCCGTCGTGAGCCCGAACTCCCCGATCACGTCGCGATCGCCAAGGAGACGACCGAACCGACACCGGCAGAGGAATTTGCTGCCGTTCTAGATGATGACGAGGATGCGGTCCGTCAGTCCCGGCTCATACGCCAACAGATGCGCGGTGTTGCCCGTCAAGTCGTCCTGGACCCGAATGACGGTATGGAGCTCTGAGGCAATATGCGCGACCGGATGAACGTCTACTTCCCGCCAGAGCTACTGAAACAGATCTCGGAGCTCGCCGATCGCAAGAAGCTTTCTCGGTCCGCGATCGTGGAGGCGGCTGTCGCTTCGTTTCTGTCACCGGACGGCGCAGACAGGCGGGAGGCAGCGTTTACCCGTCGGCTGGATCGACTGTCGCGTCAGATGCAGAGGTTGGAGCGCGACGTTGGTTTGACAGCAGAGACCTTGGCCCTCTTCATTCGCTTCTGGCTGACGATCACGCCACCGCTACCCAACGACGCACAGGCGGCCGCGCAGGCAAAAGGCCGGGAGCGCTTTGAAGGATTTGTCGCGGCGCTCGGTCGGCGTTTGCAAAAGGGACAAAGCTTTCTGCGCGAGATTCCAGAAGATATCCGACATCAGCAACCGGCCGAAGAAACCTGATTGAACCATGTAGAAAGACCATTTCGCCGGTCCTTCTTTTTCTACGCCAGCCTACGACCGCAGCGATTTAGCCGAACTGACAAAAGCTGGACGCGCTATCGGCTCGAGCGAGCTGAGAGCAAAGGGGCCAGCATGCAAATTTCAACAGCATGGCGTCGAATCGCGCGCGTCTTTCTCCCTTTTGTAGCTGGGTACTATCTCTCTTATCTGTTTCGAACGATCAACGCTCTGATCGCCAGCCATCTCAGCTCGGATACCGGCGTTGGGGCTGCTGATCTCGGGTTGCTTACGTCAGTCTATTTTTTTGTTTTCGCAGCGGCTCAGATCCCCATCGGTATTCTATTGGACCGCTTTGGTCCGCGTCGCGTCCAGAGCGTTTTGCTGTTGCTCGCAGCAGTCGGCGCCGGACTATTCGCGGTATCGACCGGCTTCCTATCGCTCTTGATCGCGCGCGCAATGATCGGGCTTGGTGTCGCGGCGTCGCTCACGGCAGGACTGAAGTCCATCATCCTTTGGTTTCCGAGGGAGCGAGTTGCTTTGCTCAATGGCTACATGATCATGTTGGGATCGCTTGGAGCAGTGACCGCCACGGCTCCCGTCGAATACCTGCTCGCCTGGATGGGCTGGCGGCAGCTCTTTGACATCATGGCAGTCGCGGCCGGTACGACAGCCATTCTCATCTACGTCGTAGTGCCTGAACGAAGAGTGGCCCCATCAACAGCGGCCACTTCCCTGAGCTCCGTCTTCAGCGATCGGCGGTTTTGGCGAATGGCCCCATTGTCGGCGACTTGCGTCGGATCGTCCTGGTCCCTGCAGGGATTGTGGGCATCGTCGTGGCTGACAGACGTCGAGGGGTTTGATCGTTCAAGTCTTGTCAGGCAACTGTTCATAATGTCGATCATGCTTGGCGGTGGTGCCTTGTTGTTCGGCATGACGGTCCATCACATCAAACGAAGAGGAATCGGCGCGGAGACGATATTAACGATCGTTGCAGTCTTGCTTATCGCAGCCGAGCTGGCCTTGATCCTGCGAGCGCCTCTGCCGTCCATTTTTCCCTGGTCGGTTGTCGCAATTGCCGGAACAGCGACCGTGGTCAGTTTTGCGGTAATAGCGGATTACTTTCCTCGTGAGCTTGCTGGTCGTGCCAATGGAGCTTTGAACGTCTTGCACTTTGGCTGGGCCTTTCTGGCACAATCCGCAACAGGCCTGATCCTAGAGCAATGGCCGACGAACGATGGCCATAGGCCCGTCCAAGCCTATCAAGTCGCTTTTGGTCTCAACGTGATGCTGCAGATCGCGACGCTGGTCTGGTTCGCGCTGCCCTGGCGCCGATCCATCGCTTCGTGGATGAGTTCAATCCTCTTCTTCAGGCCGGCTGACATTTGCTGCGCTGTCGAGTCAGTTGGGTTGTATGAGGACTCGGTCATCCTCTTGCCCGCGAATGACGATGCGGAGTGGTGAGCAAGCCACTCCCAGCGAACCGACACCTCAAGCGTCAATTCTCAGACTTTCTTTTTCTACGCTAGTCTACGATCGCTGAAGCCGCTTGTTGCGCCAAGTCCATCGGTGCCGTTTCTAATCATCCCCATCTGAGGCGCCCCGTAGGCGCCTCGTTTAGTGGGGGCGGCGGTGGCGATCCATTCCATTCAATCGGAAGCGAACTTGCGCGGCGCGCGAATGCTGCGCAGTGCGCTTGGCTCTGCGATTGCCGGCTACCTCGAAGACGAAGCGATCATCGAGGTGATGCTTAATCCGGATGGGCGTTTGTGGATCGACCGGTTGTCGAATGGCCTGATCGACACAGGCGAAACTTTGTCGGCGGCGGACGGCGAGCGCATTGTTCGCCTGGTAGCGCACCACGTAGGTGCGGAGGTGCATGCCGGCTCGCCGCGGGTCTCGGCCGAATTGCCTGGGACCGGCGAGCGCTTCGAAGGTCTGTTGCCTCCGGTCGTTGCGGCACCGGCCTTTGCTATCCGCAAGCCGGCCGTGGCGGTGTTTACGCTCGACGACTACGTCGCCAGGGGGATCATGACTTCGGAGCAGGCCAGGAACCTGAGGGACGCGGTCGCCGCACGGAAGAACATCCTCGTCGCCGGCGGGACATCGACCGGCAAGACAACCTTGACGAACGCGCTGCTGGCCGAGGTCGCGAAGAGCTCCGATCGGGTCGTGCTGATCGAAGATACGCGCGAACTCCAATGTAAAGCGCCCAATCTCGTAGCTTTGCGGACCAAAGATGGCGTGGCCACGCTTTCCGACCTGGTTCGCTCATCGCTGCGATTGCGTCCGGATCGCATTCCGGTTGGCGAGGTTCGCGGTGCCGAAGCGCTCGACCTGCTCAAGGCCTGGGGCACCGGTCACCCCGGTGGCATCGGGACTATCCATGCGGGCAGCGCGCTCGGCGCGCTGCGGCGACTCGAGCAACTGATCCAGGAAGCCGTCATCACGGTTCCGCGCGCCCTGATCGCGGAGACCATCAACCTCGTTGCTGTGCTTGCGGGGCGCGGCGGTGACCGTCGCCTCGCTGAACTCGCCATCGTCACCGGGCTCGGGGCCGCTGGTGACTACAACCTTTCATCAGCAGGAGACTGACATGCGCCCGCAATTTCGTTTTCTTCGAGATGTATCGTTGGCCGCGTTCGGCGTGGTGGTTTTGGGAGTGACGCCGGCATGGGCGGCTGGCTCGAACATGCCGTGGGAACAGCCACTCAATCAGATCTTGCAGTCGGTCGAAGGTCCGGTCGCCAAGATCATCGCCGTCATCATCATCGTCGTGACCGGGCTCACGCTCGCGTTCGGGGACTCGTCAGGTGGTTTCCGCAGGCTGATCCAGATCGTGTTCGGTCTGTCGATCGCGTTTGCCGCCTCGAGCTTCTTCCTGTCGTTCTTCTCCTTCGGCGGCGGCGTGGTGATCTGATGGGTGATCAGGTCGCAGGCTTTGTTGTGCCCGTTCATCGCGCGCTCACCGAGCCGATTCTGATGGGCGGCGCGCCGCGGTCGGTTGCGATTGTCAACGGCACCCTTGCGGCGGCCCTTGGGTTGGGATTGCGGCTCTGGATCGCGGGTCTTGTCCTCTGGTTCATCGGCCACATGGCCGCCGTCTGGGCCGCCAAACGCGATCCTGCCTTTGTTGATGTGGTGCGCCGACATCTGCGCATTCCCGGTCATCTCAATCTCTGAGCTCTCGGTCATGATGAACCTTGCCGAATATCGTCATTCCAACGCGCGTCTCGCCGACTTCCTGCCCTGGGCAGCCCTTGTCGACGAAGGAATCATCCTGAATAAGGACGGCTCGTTCCAGCGGACAGCAAAGTTCCGAGGACCCGACCTAGATAGCGCAGTGCCGGCTGAACTCGTCGCCGTCGCGGGTCGCTTGAATAACGCTTTGCGTCGCCTGGGATCAGGCTGGGCCATATTCGTCGAGGCGCAGCGTCATTTTGCGGGGACTTATCCGCCTAGCTCCTTTCCGGACGTCGCGTCTGCGCTGGTTGACGCGGAACGCAGGGCGCAGTTCGAGGAGGCCGGTACCCATTATGAGTCCAGCTATTTCCTGACCCTCCTCTATCTGCCGCCAGAGGAGGGGGCTGCCCAAGCGGAGCGACTACTCTATGAGGGCCGCGATCGGACCGTTGGAGCCGACGCGCGCGAGGTGCTGCGGGGGTTTGTCGATCAAACCAACCGTGTGCTGCAGCTTGTTGAAGGGTTCATGCCGGAATGCGCCTGGCTCGATGACCAGGACACGCTGACCTACCTGCACTCGACGATCTCGACCAAGCGACATCGCGTTCGGGTGCCAGAAATTCCGATGTACATCGATGCGCTGTTGGCCGACCAGCCGCTGACCGGCGGGCTTGAGCCGATGCTGGGTTCAGCGAACGTGCGGGTCTTGACGATTGTTGGCTTTCCGGGTGCGACGACCCCGGGGATCCTGGACGACCTGAATCGCCTGGCATTCTCGTATCGTTGGTCGACGCGCGCAATCATGCTCGACAAGACCGATGCAACCAAGCTGCTGACCAAAATCCGCCGCCAGTGGTTCGCGAAGAGAAAATCCATCGGCGCCATCCTCAAGGAGGTCATGACGAACGAGGCGTCGACGCTGCTCGATACCGACGCGCACAACAAGGCGCTCGATGCCGACGCGGCGTTGCAGGAACTGGGGTCGGATCAGATCGGACAAGCCTTTGTTACGGCGACCATCACTGTCTGGGACCGCGATCCCAACGCTGCCGATGAAAAGCTGAGGCTGGTCGAGAAGGTCATCCAGGGCCGCGATTTCACCTGCATGATCGAGACGGTGAACGCCGTTGAAGCCTGGCTCGGCAGTCTGCCCGGGCACGTCTACGCCAATGTGCGGCAGCCGCCGGTTTCGACTCTCAACCTCGCCCATATGATTCCGATGTCGGCCGTGTGGGCCGGCGAGGCGAGGGATCTGCACTTCAAGGGTCCGCCGCTTCTGTTCGGCAAGACCGAGGGATCAACGCCGTTCCGATTCTCGCTCCACGTCGGCGACGTCGGTCATACCCTTGTGGTGGGGCCGACGGGCGCTGGCAAATCAGTGCTGCTCGCGCTGATGGCGCTACAGTTCAGGCGTTATCCGAACTCACAGGTCTTTGCGTTTGATTTCGGCGGTTCAATTCGGGCGGCAGCCCTCGCCATGGGCGGTGATTGGCAGGATCTCGGCGGCGCATTGTCCGACGGAGGTGAACAACCCGTCGCCCTGCAGCCGCTGGCCTGGATTGATGATCCTTCCGAGCGCGGATGGGCGACGGAATGGATCGGCGCGATCCTAGCGCGGGAAAAGGTCGAGATCACCCCGGAGGTCAAGGATCATCTGTGGTCTGCGCTGACATCTCTCGCCTCGGCGCCGCGAGAGGAGCGCACCCTCACGGGCCTGTCAGTCCTGCTCCAATCGAACTCTCTGAAACTCGCCTTGCAACCTTATTGCCTAGGCGGACCTTCCGGGCGCTTGCTCGATGCCGAATTCGAACGTCTCGGCGAGGCGTCGGTCCAGGTGTTTGAGACCGAAGGCTTGATCGGAACGAGTGCGGCGCCGGCCGTGCTGGCGTACCTCTTCCATCGTATTGGTGATCGTCTCGATGGCCGGCCGACACTTCTGATTGTCGACGAGGGCTGGCTTGCCCTCGATGACGAGGATTTTGCGGGGCAACTCCGGGAATGGCTGAAGACGCTTCGGAAGAAGAACGCGTCCGTCATCTTCGCCACCCAGTCGCTTTCGGACATTGATGGTTCCGCAATTGCGCCGGCCATCATCGAAAGCTGCCCAACGCGATTGTTGCTGCCGAACGAACGAGCGATCGAACCGCAGATCACTGCCATCTACCGCCGCTTCGGCCTCAATGACCGCCAGATCGAGCTTCTGAGCCGGGCAACGCCAAAGCGCGACTACTATTGTCAGTCCCGTCGCGGCCACCGGATGTTCGAACTTGGCCTTGGTGAGGTTGCGCTCGCATTCACCGCAGCCTCTTCCAAGACAGACCAGGCTGTCATCTCGCAACTCATCGCCGAACATGGACCCGACGGTTTCGTGCCTGCCTGGCTCCAGCACCGTGGCGTCGCCTGGGCGACAGGTCTGATCCCCAATCTCGTCAATCTGGAGAAATCGCTATGAGACCTTCCGGCCTATTGGCGACCACGGCCGCCTTCGCGCTGCTGCTTGGCGTTACGCTGCCCGCACGGGCGCTGATCGTCTTTGATCCCACCAACTACATCCAGAATGTCCTGACGGCCGCGCGGGAGCTCCAGCAGGTTAATAATCAGATCACCTCGTTGCAGAACGAGGCACAGATGCTGATCAATCAGGCAAGGAATCTGGCAAACCTGCCGTATTCGTCGCTGCAGCAACTGCAATCATCAATCCAGCGTACCCAGCAATTACTGGCCCAGGCCCAGCGCATTGCCTACGACGTGCAGCAGATCGACCGCGCCTTCTCGACCAGCTACGCGCCAGCGACCAGTAACCAGTCGAACCAATTGTTGATCTCCAACGCTCAATCGCGGTGGCAGAATTCCTATGCCGCGACGCAAGACGCGCTTCGTGTCCAGGCCGGCATCGTTGGCAACCTCGACAACAATCGCATCCAGACGTCTGCCCTCGTAACCTCGAGCCAGAGTGCCAGTGGCGCCCTGCAGGCAACTCAGGCCGGCAACCAGATCCTCGCGCTTCAAGCGCAACAACTCGCCGATCTCACAGCGGCCGCGGCGGCGCAGGGCAGGGCGCAGAGCCTCGAAGCAGCTCAGCGCGCCTCGGCTCAGGATCAAGGACGAGAACAGCTTCGGCGGTTCCTGACGCCAGGACAGGGCTATCAATCCTCCAATGTGCAGATGTTCCACTGATGACCGACGTAAAGGCATTCAAGGTGCTGTCGCTGCTTACCACAATCGGCCTAGTGGCCGTCGCGGCCTGCACAATTCAGCTGCGCGGCCGAGACGAGTCTCGGTCGGCACCGAAGGCGGAGCGGAGGACCGATGCAGCCAACGCCGACCTCGTACACTGCCGCGGCGTCACTCCGGAGGAGACGGAAGGCTATCGCCGCTGCCAGCAGATTTGGGCCGAAAACCGGCGTCGCTTCCTTGGCAAGAAAGACGGCGCTGTAGCTCCCGGCCACGATGACTCGGCCAGTTCGACGCCTGTCCCAAAGGATCAAAGCCGGATCCCGCAAGGATATCCGAACGCGGCGGCGCCTGAGGCGAGCAAGCCATGACTGGTACGGGGATCATTGACCAGTTTCTGGAAACGTTCACGCGCTATATCGACAACGGTTTTGGGCTGCTCGGCAGCGATGTCGGATATCTCGCAACAACCCTTGCTGCGATCGACATCACGCTCGCCGCGTTGTTCTGGAGTTGGGGAACTGACGAGGACATCATCGCACGTCTTGTCAAGAAGACGCTCTTCGTGGGGGTCTTCGCCTACCTGATCGGGAACTGGAACAGCCTGGCGCGCATCGTCTTCGAGAGCTTTGCCGGTCTTGGACTGAAAGCATCCGGCGCAAGCCTATCCGCATCCGATTTCCTGAGACCGGGAAAAATCGCCCAAGTCGGGGTCGATGCCGGCCGACCGCTACTCGATTCGATCTCGAACCTGATGGGCTACATCAGCTTCTTCGAAAACTTCGTACAGATTGTTGTTCTCCTGTTTGCATGGGTCGTGGTGCTACTCGCCTTCTTCATTTTGGCGATCCAGCTCTTTGTCACCCTGATCGAGTTCAAGCTCACAACGCTGGCCGGCTTCGTGCTCATTCCCTTTGGGTTGTTTGGCAAGACAGCCTTTGCAGCGGAGCGGGTTTTGGGCAACGTTATATCTTCGGGGATCAAAGTTCTGGTCCTTGCCGTCATCGTCGGCATCGGCTCGACCTTGTTTTCGCAATTCACCGCTGGCTTTGGCGGCAATCAGCCGACCATTGAAGACGCGGTGACGTTGGTGCTCGCGGCGCTCTCCTTACTCGGTCTCGGTATCTTCGGTCCGGGTATCGCCAACGGCCTGGTGTCAGGCGGACCGCAACTCGGCGGCGGCGCCGCAATTGGAACAGGCCTTGCTGCTGGCGGCATTGTTGCGGCGGGTGCGGGTCTTGCCGCCGGCGGTTCTGGTCTCGCTGGTGGCGCGACCGCGGGCGCCGCGCGTAGTGGCGTCGCTGCCATGACCGTAGCATCAGCGGCCTATCGGAGCGGCGGCCTTGCCGGTGTCGCGGAGGCCGGCGCTTCCGGTGCGATGAGCCCGTTGCGTCGTGCAGCGGCTGCGCTCGGCGGAGGTGGGGAAGCCGGCACGCAGGGCGCGAGCACTCCGGCCGAAGGGCAGCCCGATTGGTCGCGGCGCATGAAGCGTGCCGAGGCTGTTCGGCACGGTGCGTCGGCAGTCAGCCACGCGGTCCGCTCAGGTGATCACGGTGGCGGCGGCTCTTCCGTCGATTTGTCTGAAGGAGAGCGCTGACACTTAGCCACTGCGCCTTCGACAGCCGCTGCGCGGCCGACTGAAACGCGGACACCGAACAACTCGAAAAACGATTACTTGATCTCAGGGGCAACTATCGATGTTCAAACGACCTTCCGTACACTACGGGCGCATGCCCGAGCCGATCACGCCTTACCAAAAGGCAGCGCAGGTTTGGGACGAACGCATTGGATCTGCCCGCGTGCAGGCCAAGAACTGGCGCTTGATGGCGTTCGGCTGCCTCATGCTGTCAGCCGGTCTCGCTGGCAGTCTTGTCTGGCAATCGAGCCGGGGCTCGATCACGCCTTGGGTGGTCGAAGTCGATCATCTCGGCCAAGCCCAAAGAGTTGCGCCGGCTTACATCGACTATCAACCCACTGATGCGCAGATTGCCTACCATCTGGCGCGCTTTATTGAGGATGTCAGAGGTCTACCGGCCGACGGCATCGTTCTGCGCCAAAACTGGCTCAGGGCCTATGATTTTACGACCGATCGCGGCGCCGCGGCGCTGAACGACTACGCGCGCAACAATGACCCCTTTGCCAGGCTGGGCAAGGCGCAGATCTCCGTGGACGTCTCGAGCGTCATTCGCGCGTCGTCGGAAAGCTTTCGGGTCGCGTGGACCCAGCGCGTCTACGACAACGGCTCGTTGAGTTCGACTGAGCGCTGGACTGCAATTCTCTCGATCGTGATCGAGACACCCCGCGATGCCGAACGCCTGCGCAAGAATCCCCTTGGCGTCTACGTCCGCGCCATCAACTGGTCAAAGGAGTTGAGTCAGTGACCAAGACGCCGCATGACATTCATTCGAATCGTCCTTTCCCACAGATCAGGCGCAACTCGGCTTGGTCCCGGTTCGTGACCTCGAGGCGAGCACTTCTGTCAGCGCTCTTGCTTTGTTCGTCGGCGCTCGGTGGGTGCGCGACCTATATTCCTCCCGAGATCAGCTATGACGCTGAAGTCCCGCCGGTGCCGGCGGCGCCAGCGGCGTTGGACGACAGGTCGCAGCCGCTTCACGTTCCGCCGCTCTGGAAGCCGGTTCTCGGCGGCAAATCGGGAGGGAAGGAAGAGCCCGAGCCCGTGAATCGGGTTGAGACGGCAAACAGCGCAGCCCGAGTCGAACCGCGCAAGCGCGGATATTTCAATGCGGCGCAGATCTACGCTTACAGCCCCGGTGCGCTCTATCAGATTTACGCCGCGCCGGGGCAGATTACGGATATCGCACTCGAGGAAGGAGAGCAGTTGACGGGATCGGGGCCGATCGCGGCCGGAGATACCGTACGATGGGTCGTGGGCGATACCGAAAGCGGGAACGGCGACACGCGCCGCGTCCATATCCTGGTCAAGCCGACCCGGGCTTCGATTGAGACCAATCTCGTCGTCAATACCGATCGGCGTACCTACCTGATCGAACTACGCTCCCGCGAGCGGCCATATATGCCGTCGGTTGCCTGGTACTATCCGGAAACCGTGCGTGAACGATCGCGCTCAGTCGCTCTGAAACCCGTTCTGCCTGATCCGGCACAACGCATCTCCCGCTACGCCATCGAAGGGGACAGTCCTCCTTGGCGGCCGCTCGCCGCATATGACGATGGCCGCAAGGTCTATGTCGAATTCCCGCTCGGCATTGTGCAGGGCGAGATGCCTCCGCTCTTTGTCATTGGCCCGGATGGCAAGACCGAACTCGTCAACTACCGGGCCTACGGGAACGTGCTGATCGTGGATCGGCTGTTTGCTGCCGCCGAACTCCGGCTCGGCGGTGAGCACCAGCAGAAGGTCAGGATTGTCAGGACGGACGGGAGGCCGTCGTCATGATTGCGCCGAACGAGAACGACCAGGCCCAAGTCGCTCCGCCGCAAACGCAAGAGGAGCAGTCCAGGAGCTTTCGCTTGAGAGCAGAGCATCCGCCCGTGACAAGGTTGTCGCGAAAGATCCTGGCTGGCGGGAGCGCGGTTGCCCTGCTCGTCATCGGCGGTGCGGTGCTATGGTCGTTGCAAAATAATCGCTCCCGCAATCAGGCGGCCGACGAGCTTTACAGTACCGACCACCACAATGTTGCTGATGGCATTACGACACTGCCGAAGGACTATGCTGGCGTTCCGCGCCAGCCAGTTCCGCAGCTAGGTCCGCCGCTTCCCGGCGACCTCGGCCGACCGATCCTTGCCGCTCAAGGCCAGTTGCCGACGAACGGCGTTGATGCGGACCAGCAGCGGCGGGATCAAGAGACCGAAGCAGCCCGCATCAGCCATCTGTTCGCTTCGACCAGTGGACGAGAAATGCGTCCGTCCGCCGCTGCGGCGGTTGGCGGCGACCGCGTCGTGCCTGCGAGCGCAACGAGCACCGGCGATGATGGATCCGCGCAGAACGGTCAAGATCGGAAGCTTGCCTTCGTCAATGCCTCTGTGGACCGTCGCACGGTAAGCCCCGACCGTGTTACCAAGCCCGCGTCACCCTACATCGTGCAGGCTGGAACGGTGATCCCGGGGGCGCTGATCACCGGGATCAGGTCAGACCTGCCAGGCCAGATCACGGCGCAGGTGACGGAAAACGTATATGATACGCCGACCGGCCGCCTTCTGCTCGTGCCTCAGGGTGCGCGTCTGATCGGCATCTACGATAGCCAGGTGACTTTCGGCCAGTCCCGTGTCTTGCTCGTTTGGACCCGGCTGATCATGCCGAATGGAAGTTCTATCGTTCTCGAGCGGCAGCCTGGTGCTGACACCGCCGGATATGCGGGCCTCGAAGATCAGGTCGACAATCACTGGGGTGAGTTGTTCAAGGCTGCGGCACTATCGACGTTTCTAGCGGTCGGGACCGAACTAGGGGCTGGCTCCGACACCAATAGCAACGACAGCGCCATCATCCAGGCATTGCGACACGGCGCCGCGGATTCACTGAATCAGACCGGACAGCAGGTGATTCGACGTAGTCTCAACATCCAGCCTACTTTGACCGTGCGGCCTGGTTTCCCGGTTCGTGTTCTTGTCAATCGTGACCTCATACTTACGCCGTATAGAGGGTGACAACATGCCAAAGCTCAAAATAGGAGAGCTTCCAGACGACAAGCCGGTCAAAGTGAGTGCGGAGCTGCCGGCGGCCGTGCATCGCGATCTCATTGCATATGCAGAAGCCCTTACGCGTCAAGGTGGTCAAGTGGTCGAACCGACTAAGCTCATCGCTCCCATGTTGGCGCGCTTTATGGCCACGGATCGAGGATTTTCTAAATTGAAACGTGAAGGCCACGTACCGGTCGCTGGCGAATGATAGTGATGCTCAAGGCTTCTCGAAGCTGCCGGTCAAAGCTAATAGTACGATGTATCAACCTAGACGCTGCCGGGTTTGGCCCGAGAGCTAAGATATCGTGTCGGAAAGCGTGTTCCTGCGTCTGCCCCGAAATAACTCCGATTGCCAGGCTTTCTCTGTTTACAGATGCAAGAGCGCTGAGCGTCGATAGGCATTTATTCGGTCACCTTCAGGCGCGTTACACTGCTCCGGCCATCGACGGTGATAGGCACGTCCCCCTCGATCGTCGCCCGACGTACGACGCGATGCCGGTCACCGTAATCGTTGACGGCGTAATGCTGCGTTGCGCGGTTATCCCATATCGCGATATCGCCCTCTAACCAGTTCCAGCGCACAGTGTTTTCGGGCGCGGTGATATGAGACTGGAACAGATCGAAGAGCTTTTGTCCGTCGTATTTGGAGATCCCAACAAAGTGCTTCACCAAAGCACCGAGCACTAGCGTCCGCTCGCCTGTTTCGGGGTGGACGCGCACGACGGGATGCTCGGTCTCAAAAACCGTTCTGGTGAATACCTCGTCAAAGTGTTTCTTGTCCACCTCGCGGACACGCGCGATCCCGGCGTAATCGAAAACGTTGCTGTGAACGGCCCATAGCTCCTCGGCAAGCCGTTGTAGCGGCGGCGGCAGATCGAGATAAGCGGAAGCTGTGTTCGACCACACGGTGTCGCCACCGAAAGTTGGCATTACAACGGCCCGCAGGACTAAAATCTTGGGATAGGCGTCGGCGAAAGTCCCATCCGTATGCCAAACATCGGCGCGACCGCCGCCGCGAGTGGAGTCCAGTTCGAGGAGCGAGGCCGTCCCCCTGGCGGCGCCGAGCATCGGATGCGGCGTTAGCTTTCCAAGACGAGCAGCAAAACGCTCCTGTTCAACGTCATTGAGATGTCGTTGGTTGCGGAAGAAGATCACCTTGTGCTCGAGCAGCAAGCTGTTGATCGCAGCGATCGTGCGGTCCGGTAGATCGCCCGATAGCTCGATATTTTTGACTTCGGCACCGATGCGCGCTGCACGTTTCAGAACATCGGCGCCCGGAATGACGTCACCGATCAAAGCCGTTGTGCTCATGTTGTTTTTCCAAGCCCTCGAAGTTTCTGCTTCTCGGAGCGGATGATCTTCAGCAAGCATCGTGCCAGCGAAAGAAGAACATGTAGCTCCCCATGACAACGAATTGCGCTGTTTGGCGCGAGTTCTCGGACTAATCGATGATTCGACCGAGTGACAAAGAAGCTCCATCGTCGGCCTCACCCACCGAATATGGTGCAATCGTGAAGAGAGCGGCAGCAGGAGCGTGCCGACGGAAGATATTCAGTTATGTTATTGCAATCACTCAACTGCCCTCAAAAAGGCAATGCTTCTGTAAGATTGGTAATAATTCATGATGATCATAAATCATGTAGTCGGGCCCCGCCGCGCGTAAGCGCGCTTCGGAAACATATCCTCCCACGATTGATACGTTGATAAGGCCAAGATTGCGGGCAATCTCCGTCTCAACTGGCATATCGCCCACGATGACAGTTCTTTCTGGGGACAGATCATTGGCCTGCATATACAAGCGCAGCCGTTCTTGCTTGCTCATGCTCCTAAACTGAGTTGCGCGGCTCTCAAATGCCAAAATGTCGGTGACGTGAGACTTGATCCCAAGTCTTCGCACTTGTGTGCGAATTGGTCCAACAATGTGGTTGCTGACAATGACGGTTTGGATGGCTCGCTGATCAGCGGCGAGCAAAACATTTCGAGCCCCTTTACGTAAGGCCGCGTTGCGCGCCAGGAACTCATAAGTGTCGTGAAAAATGGCGTTGTCGTTGCTCTGTACGACTTCGATTTCATCTTTCGACATGTCCAGGTTGCGGAAAAGAACCGAAGGAGGGAGTTCGAACTTCTCTCGAAGCTTGTGCATATCCACAGCTGCGCGACCGAAGCGGCTCAAAATTGCATTGATGGTTTGCAGCACCGCGTTGGCATCATCGAGCAGCGTGCCATTCCAGTCGAAAATAATCGCGGATTTCATGCGTGAACCTAAGGCAAATGTGATCGTACGATAGAATGTGTTCGAGACTTAGATATTTACTGGTCTACATGTCTGGGGGATCGTGGTGGTTCGAACAGAGTCGTCACGGGTGCAACGCGTGCCAGTGAGCTGAACGGGCGGACCGTTCTTCCGAGGCGAGAGACGGGTGGAGAGCGTGAGCATTGCTGCTTCTGTAGCTCTATTTCTGGATCGATTTGGTTGAAGCAACGGCCGTGCCAGTCAGCGTTGGCATGCAATAAGGCCGGAAGGGCTTTGGAGGGTCTCAACGCTTACTATGCGCGCTGTACTGGACCTGACACGACATTGCGTCTCTGTCAGAATACGGACAAGAGTCTATACGGTGCGGTACGTTCGAGCTGACCATTCCGTATGTGAATTTTGCGAGTTAATCGATGGCCCAGGTTGATCTCTCGGAGATCGGTTCACTCTGGCGAGGCAAATTGGGTTCTCAGTACTCGGAATACTAAGTCGAAGCTCCGGGGTGTTGAACAACTTTTGACCGAGAGGACGCGGCTGCAGCCAATCCTCAATGCCTCGACCGGCGTCACGGCAGGACTAATGCCGCTGGAGCCTGTGAGAGCTGCAGATGTAGGCTCGCTCTCCGTCGACCGGCCCTGTTGGCGCCAGTCATTCACATTGTCGCCTCAGCCCTGAACCAGGATAAGAGCTGCAACTTCCTGATCCCGTGGCAGTTTGCTCGCCGCCAAGCCGATGGCGACACCAAGGCGGTCAGGCGCGGGGCGGTTTTGACTCATCTTGCGCTTGCCTTCGACCCTGGTGATGGGGATGCGCACGCCAACGATCTCACGCAACTGGGCGGCGATGAAATCCGCGGGAGCATCGCTGACCGCCCAAGGCGTCGCACGTGACGTCTCATGGATATTCGTCAGGCGCCTCACGATTTCAAGCAGGCGATCGGGATCCTCGAAGAACTCGGTCGGCCCATGGGCGTGGACCGCGATGTAATTCCATGTCGGCACCACACGTTCAGCTTGTCGTTTGCTGGGATACCAGGATGGCGTCACATAAGCCTCTGCGCCAGCAAAGATCGCGAGAGCTTCTCCGATCGCGGGCCTGCGCCATTGCGGATTGCCCCTCGCTAGGTGCCCGTACAGCGCGCCGTGTTCGCCTTCGCTCTCATCGAGAAAGAGCGGAAGAGGCGTCGCAAGGGGCCCGTCTGACGTGGCCGTAATCAGGTTGGCCAATCGGGCGCAGCGGATTGTCGCTCGAATGTTCTCGAGGTCGTCATCTCGAAAGTGGGGTGGTATGTACATGAAGGTTCTCCGTTGGAGGTCGTCGAGATAAACCCAGGTCAGTATGCTAGAAAACTGCCAGTTTCAGTCGCCCCCGTAGAGGTTCCAAGTTGGATCGAGCCGCCTTGTTCGGCCCGGCCGGCCGATGATCGCGCCTCCTCACGCACTTCTGGGGCCGTGATATAGCTGAGCAAGGCAATTGTGACGGACCAGGCGGCAAGTCCGGTGCAGCGGTCGCTCGGTTTTATTCGTCGCTCTGAACGTCTGGGTTCGCTTGGACTGCTGCCCGTTGCCGAGCCATATTTTCACTTGGAATCTACAGCAGCGGCTTGCTGAGGGCGGAAAACACGGCGGGGCCTCACGGGCATGATTGCAGCAGTTGAGAAGCCGGTCATCGCAGCGATCAACTGGCTGTGCATGGGTGGAGGCTTCGAGCTTGCGCTGGCGTGCGATCTGCGCGTCGCCGGGAATCCGTCACAGCAATCGGTCTGCCGGAGACGCGCATCGACAACTTTCCCGGTAACGGCACTACCCAACGCTTCCCGAAGATCATTGGTAAAGCCAAAACGCTTGAGATAATCCTGCGGGGCTGACCCTGACGGGACGCGAGCCCACGAAATTGGGTTCGTGCATGAGGTCGTCGCCGGCCCAGTCGCTCGCGCCTTGAGATGGTGTAGGGATATCGAGCCGAGGTGCCGAGGGCCTGGCATTGGCCAAAAAGCCTTACCAGGGCCTGCCCTGAACCGTCCTATGGCCAATGGCTTGACCGACGAACGTAGGAGCTTGAGGATGGCCTCGGCCCGCGAGGGCAGCCGCTCGCTCGCCGGCTCAAATGCAGAAGCCTTAATGCCGACGGAAAGCTGGTCTCAGGTGAGTGTCAGGGCTCCGCTGGACGCACAGACGCATGACGTCTCACATCGCGAGAGCTCAAGTGCCGCATTGCGCCGACCGTTAAGGGAGCCCGAGGGGTCTCGCGCCGATTCCAGTCTAATCTGCTGACGAGGAATTCGAGTGGCTCCTCATTTGGAAACGATTGGCTAGCTATTGAAATCGCTGGCGGGTGTTTTTCTTATTTTTTTCCAAAAGGGCCTTGATATCGTTCATTAATCTAGTTGATTTTGATTCCGCCATTCGGAGGTTCGATCCCTCCCGCCCCAGCCAGCAAGCAAGCCGTTGATTTCAAGAGAGGAATCGTTTTTTTTGCCGGCCGCCCCCGCCGCCATTTCGGGCGGATTGGGCCGGCTTGGCTGGAAATCTGTGCCGCTTTCGCTTCCATGGCGGCGGGCGACAAGCCCCGAGTCGCCCGGAGATCCAGGTCAACGGGCGATCGTAATCACGACATAACGACGGATCTGACGTGGCGAATACCAAGAAGGCCCGCGCTGCTGCTGGCGCGAAGAAGAAAAGCAAGGGATCGGCGCGTTCCGGGATCTCGTCTTCCTCACCGCTTGGCATGCTGGCGCTTCATCTTCTCGAGCAATGGAAGAAATCCGGGCGGGACGGCATCGTTTTCCTTGCGGAAAGCGAGAACAGGGCAGAGCGCCTGGGCAGCGTGCTGCATTCGCTCGATCCCTCGCTCGAGGTGCTGGTGTTCCCGAGGCTGAATACCTTGCCCTTTGACGGGCTGGAGCCGTCACGAGAGATCGCCGGCCGGCGCAGTTCGGTGTTGAGGCGCCTCGCCCGGAGCAAGAAGCCGGTCTTCCTGGTGTCGACGGCCGAGGCGATCATGGAGCGGTTGCCGTTGCCCGCCAGCTCGGCGCGCCTCAGCATCAGCCTGAAGGTGGGGGCGGGCTATTCCGAGCAGGAACTCAAGGATCGTCTGGAAGCTCTGGGATACGATCTCGACGAAGAGGCGGATTATCCCGGCAGCGCTCTGTTCCACGGAATGACGTTCGAGGTATTTCCCGCGGGCGCGCTGGGGCCGTTCAGAATTGAGCATTCCGGTGGCGTGATCCGCAGAATCGCCGGTGTCGATCCAGACGAGCACGACGTCGTGTTCGACGCGGAGGAACTGCACATCGACCCGATGTCCGAACGGATCGCGTTGGGAGGCAAGCGGGCACAGCGGGCGGCGCTGCCGGATTATTGTCAGCGCGCGCGCTGGATCGCGGACGCCGGCGTTTCGGGCCACGCCGATAGCTGGCTGAGCACGATCAAGGAGGCGGCCGGCCGCAGGGAGGCGGAGCGCGAGTATCTGGGGCCCGCTGACTGGAAACGGCTGACCAAACGGATGAGCTCGCTGCCCCGAAAGGCAGCTTTCACCGCCACGCCTGATTTCTCGAAGGTCGCCTCATCGCGGAAGGCTCTTCGCGCATTTGTCGCCGACACCGAGCGCGCCGGATCGCGGCTGCTGTTTGTCGCGGCGGTCGAAGATGACCTGCGCGCGATGGAGCGAATGAGCGGGATCAAGGCGGAGCGCTTCGCCGACTGGAACGAGGCGGCGAAGGGGCGGGGCGGCGAAGGCGCGCTGCTGGCCGACTTCGACACCGGCTTCATCGGCTCAGGGCGCAAGCCGCTCGTCGTCGTGACGGCGACCGACGTGCTCGGCAGCAGGGCGCATCATCCGCAGCCCATGGCGCGAGCCTGGAGCTCGGCTTTCGATCATCCCGACGTGCCGGAGCGCGGCGCGGTCGTCGTGCATCTGCAACGCGGGCTGGCCGTGCTCGATGGCTTGCAGACCTTCGATATGGGGAAGGGATCATCGCGCGAGATGATCAGGCTGGCATTCGCGGGGGATGATGCCGTCCTCGTTCCGCCGGCCGATCTTGCGCTGATCTGGCCGTATGCCGCGGAGCTCGGCAAGCTGGCATTGGACAGGGCCGATGGCAGTACGTGGTGGACGCGGCGTGGCAAGGCGGAGCGGGAAATCCAGACTGCCGCCAAGGCGCTTGCCAAACACATCGCGCAACGGCGCCGCCGGCGCGCTCCCAAGCTGGTCGCTCCCGGTCCCGCCTATGAGCGGTTCGTCGCGCGCTTTCCGTATTTCACGACCGTCGACCAGGCGAAGGCAATTCGCGACGTCCTCGATGATCTGGCGTCCGGTCATCCGATGGATCGGGTCGTCTGCGGCGACGTCGGGTTTGGCAAGACCGAGGTGGCATTGCGCGCGGCGGCGGCCGTTGCGCTGTCGGGCAAGCAGGTCGCCGTCGTCGTGCCGACGACTGTTCTGGCAAGGCAGCACGTTGCAACCTTCCGCAAACGGTTTGCTCCGCTTGGCATCGAAGTGGGAAGCCTGTCGCGGGCGACGTCGGCTCCGGAGGTGAAGGAGACCAAGGAGGGCCTGCGAAGCGGCAAGATGAAGGTCGTGGTCGGCACGCAGGCGATCGCATCGAAGGACGTGAGGTTCGCCAAGCTGAGCTTGGTCATTGTCGACGAAGAGCAGCACTTCGGCGCGGCCGAGAAGGCGAAGCTTTCAGGGCTGGCGAAGGGCGCCCATACGCTGTGGATGAGTGCCACGCCGATTCCGCGCACACTTGCGGCGGGCCTTGCGGGATTCAGGGAGCTGAGCGTGATCGCATCCCCGCCCGTTCATCGGCTTCCGGTCGCGACCAAGATCGCTCCGCTCTCGGACGCCGCCATCGCCGCAGCATTGCTGCGCGAGCAGCGACGTCACGGGCAAAGCTTTCTGATCTGTCCGCGCATCCAGGATCTGGATCCGATGCTGGCGCGCGTGCAGTCGATGGCCCCGGAGCTCCGCATCGTCTGCCTGCATGGCAAGCTACCCGTCGACGAAATCGACGATCGAATGATGAGCTTCGTCGAAGGCGAGGCGGACGTCCTCCTGGCGACCAACATCGTGGAAAGCGGTCTCGACATCCCCCGGGCGAACACCATCGTGGTCTGCTGGCCGGAAAAGTTCGGTCTGGCACAGCTCCACCAGCTCAGAGGCCGGGTGGGACGCGGCGGGACACGAGCCTTCGCATACATGCTGACCGAATCCAGTTCGGAACAATCCGGGAGGCGTTTGGCCGTTCTGGAGGAGTTCAGCAGACCGGGCGCCGGTTTTGCGATCAGCGAGCGGGATCTCGACCTCAGAGGCGCCGGGGATCTGCTTTCGGAGCGGCAATCCGGCCACGTGCAGGTTTTCGGTCCGGTGCTCTACAGCCACCTTCTGAAGCAAGCCTCGGAGAAGACCAACGACCGGTCCGCCGATATGTGGGTGCCCGATCTCAACCTTCCGCTCGCGGATCTGCTGCCCAGGAGCTATGTGCAATCGGAATCCGTGCGGCTTGAAATCTATGGCCGTGCCGCGAGGTGCCGGAGCGAAGACGATCTGGAGGATCTCGAGGAAGAGACCTCGCGCCGCTTCGGCAGGCTGCCGTCGGCGGGGCGGGACTTCTTCGCCGCGGCGAGGCTCAGGATCGATTGCAAGCGGCGAGGGATCGTGAGGCTCGATGTCGGTCCGGAGGCCGTCGCGGCGACGTTCCTTCCCGGGAGGCTGCCCAAATCCAGAGCACGTTCGCTCCAGCGCGACGGCGATCGCGTGTTCTATTCGGACAACATACACGAGCCGCCTTTCGAGCGGATCGAGGATCTCCTGGACATTTTGGACGAGTGAGGGCGACGCGGCTACGTCGGAGACGAGCCTTGCGGGTGCGCCGCGCGCAGTAGAGATATTTCAGCGCGCCGGAGCTGCGGAGAACAAATCGACCGATTCTGCGCGCTGACATCCCAGTGACATGTAGCATCGTTACTGCACATGCGTGGCGAACCGCCCGCCGTCATTCGGCCTGCTCCGAGCCATCGGAAAGCCCTTCCAGGCGCGAGTCGACGGTATTCAGGGCGGGTTATGTTGTTCAAATCGCGGCGTTTTGGGCCGAAACGTCGTGCCCGGATACCGGAATCAGCGCTGCCGAAGCCGGCTTCAGCAATCGCTTTCTCAGTAGGACTACGCGTTTTGCACACCGTTCCGCGTGGTGTTGCCCAATCTTGTGCCCGATAGCGGTAACTGAAATATTCGTATTTTGTTTCAATGGCTTGCGGAAATGCCGCAATTCAAAAGTCCGTGATATTTGTGCAACATTTGCCCGAAAACAGCCGCAACTCGCCCCAAACCGAGCGGTCTTTTGTTGCGTGATCGGGGGCCTTCTGTCTCATATGGAACTACGACGGAGGGGGGCATCCCGAGGTCGTCCCGTTCTAGGTGGTTCGCTTAAGTCCCTCGCGTTCATGCGGGTGTGTCCGAAGACGCGAAGCGACTAAGCGGGGATTTAAGGGACAAGGGAACCAACCTGAGGGTGTTTTACCCGGCGGATCCGGAACCTTCCCTGAGATAGAGCAACTTGGAGGTTTAACATGAAGATGGTTAAGAGCCTTATCCTCGGCTCGGCGGCGGCTCTCGTCGCGGTCGGCGGAGCTCAGGCGGCCGATCTTCCCGTCAAGGCCAAAGCGGTCGAGTACGTGAAGGTTTGCTCCCTGTATGGTCCCGGTTTCTACTACATCCCGGGCACCGACACTTGTATCAAGCTGGGCGGCTACCTGCGCGTCGACGTTCTGGCGAACACCAACTCGGACCACACCGGCAACACCTCGGGTGCTGGTGGTGCGAACAACCGCTTCACCAACGGCTACACCTGGCGTTCGCGTGAAGATCTGAACATCGATACGCGCACCGCGACCGAATACGGCGTGGTCCGCACCTTCTTCGATGCGACGTTCTCCTGGACGACAGACAACTATGCCGGTCTGGGCAACGGCTCGACCGTTTACTCGCCGATCGGTACGTCTGCGGCTCCGAACAATGCCGGCTCTGGTAACGTCGCCGCTGGTACGGTCGGTGTCTACTACGCATTCATTCAGTTCGCCGGCTTCACCATCGGTAAGGCGGTCTCGCAGTTCTCGGCTCCGTGGGCCAACTACCCGGGCAACAGCTACGACGGTCTCGTCGGCGGCGGCGGCACGATCACTGGTGTGAACCAGTTCACCTACACCGCGCAGTTCGGCAACGGCGTGTCGCTGTCTTTGTCGGCTCAGGACCAGACGGCTTACTATCAGGCTGGCGTGGTCAACCTCGGCGCGCCGGTCACCTTCGGCGTTCCCGGCAACACCAACGTGTTCGGTATCAGCGACTACGCCGGCACGATCGCTCCGGATCTCGTCGCGATGCTGCGCGTCGATCAGGCCTGGGGTTTGTTCCAGGCATCGTTCGCCGCGCATAACAACCACGCGGCCTACTACGGCGGCACCGAGTTGACCGGTCATCCGGACGACAAGTGGGGCTGGGCTGGTGCGTTGGCCTTGTCGATCAAGAACATCCCGACCGGACCTGGCGACACCATCAACTTGCAGGGTGTCTACACCAACGGTGCAACCCGCTACAACATCCAGGACCTCGCCGGTTCGGCTGGTGGCAACACCATCTTCGGCGGAACCAACGTTCCGGGCGCCTATCAGAGCATCGGCTTCGGCATCGCGCCGGACTCGATCTTCGTGACCGGCGGTCAGCAGCAGCTGATCACGACCTACGGCTTCCGCGGTGCCTACGTGCACAACTGGAACCCGAACTGGAACACCAGCATCTACGGTGCCTGGGCCCAGGTTAACTACAACAGCACGGCCAAGGGCTACATCTGCGGTCCGGCCGGCAACGGCGTGGGTGGCTCGCTCAGCAACTTCTTCGGTGCTGGTTCGGCTCTGACGTCCTGCAACCCCGACTACAGCATCGCGCAGCTCGGCACGCAGACCCAGTGGACCCCGGTGAAGAACCTGACCTTCTCGGCCGACTTCACCTACACCCGTCTGGACCAGAGCTTCGCCGGTACGGTCGCCTTCCCCGGCAGCCCGACGATCGGCAAGCCCGGCGCAATCTACGAGCTGAAGGACCAGAACACCTACATGTTGCTGCTCCGCGCTCAGCGCAACTGGTAATACCGGTTGATCTGATTGCGATCTAACAGAGCCCCCGGCGCGAAAGCGCCGGGGGTTTTGCTTTGTGATATTGGTTCTGGCACGTCACGCGGCGAGCATGTCGCGCACCATCGGCACCACCTCGCGGCCATAGAGCTCGATGCTCTTCATCAGTTTGTCGTGCGGCAGCGGGCCCGCCGAGTATTTCAGCTGGAAGCGCGCCGCGCCGAGCGCCTTGACGGTCGCCGCGATCTTGCGAGCAACGGTTTCCGGCGCGCCGACATAGAGCGAGCCGTGCTCGGCCTCGGCCACGAACTCGTCGCGGCCCATCGGCGGCCAGCCGCGCTCCTTGCCGATACGGTCGCGCATGACCTTGTAGTCCGGCCACAGCTCCTCGCGTGCCTGCGCGTCCGTCTCGGCGACATAGCCCGGCGAGTGCACGCCGATCGGCTTCGGTTCGCGGCCGAACTGCTGGTAGGCCCGCTGGTGCAGGTCGACATAAGGTGCAAAGCGCTTGGGATCGCCGCCGATGATGGCAAGCATCAGCGGCAGGTCGTAATGCGCCGCGCGCACCACCGATTCGGGACTGCCGCCGACGCCGATCCAGGTCTTCAGCCGGCCGTGCTCGACCGGCGGATAGACCGACTGGTTCTTGAGCGGTGGCCGCAGCTTGCCCTGCCAGGTCACCGGCTCCTGCTTGAGCAGTTCGGTGAACAGATCGAGCTTCTCCTCGAACAGCTCGTTGTATTGCCTGAGGTCGAAGCCGAACAGCGGGAACGACTCGGTGAAGGAGCCCCGGCCGAGGATCACCTCGGCGCGGCCGTTCGAGACCGCGTCGACCGTGGCGAAGCGCTGGAAGACGCGGATCGGATCGTCCGAGCTCAGCACGGTCACCGCCGAGCCGAGGCGGATGTTTTGGGTGCGTGCCGCGATTGCCGCCAGCACGGTCTCGGGCGAGGAGATCGCAAAATCGGCGCGGTGGTGCTCGCCGAGCCCGATGAAATCGATCCCGAGCTGATCGGCCAGCACCGCTTCGTCGACGACGTTGCGGATCACCTGGGCATGGGGCAGCGGCGTGCCGGCGGCGTCGTTGGTGACGTCGCCAAACGTATCAAGCCCGAATTCGACGGAGGTCGTCATGGTCAGTCCGGTTGTCGGCGTGGCGGAGCATCCGCCACGGGCCACCCATCGCACGCAGGCCGAAAGGTCGGGTTGCTGCGGATCGATCCGCAAGCCTGCGCTGTGGAGCCTTGGGTTGGAGATAGATGGGAACTATTGCCGGTTCAGCGGGCCGGCAAGGTCACGCCGCGAAACGCAGCGTTTCCAGGCCCGCTTTCGGAGCAGCCTGCGCCAATCAGCCCGGGACCACCAGGAAGCCGGCGCGCGGGAAATGCACCACAACCTCGCCGACGCGCTCATCCGACCGGCGGATCGCGATGTGTTGCGCCGACAGCGAGATGATCTCGCCACGCACCGGGATCTTGCCGTAGTCATCCGGCATCACGGCAACGACGTCGCCGGGCTTGCGACCGTTCGGGTCGGTGGGGTCGCCGAACACGGGCGACTCCGGCCGCGCCTTCGCCGCGATCTCGAGCGCGTCGGCCGACGACATCTCGGTGCGCGTGCCGTGGCCGATGGCGCGGATGCGCTCCTCCCATGCCACAACGCGCGGAAAGGAATTCATGATCTCGTCCATCGTGGCGAGGCTCTGCCGCGCATACCACACGTTCATGTAGGCGCTGACGTCCGCGAGGCTGAACTCGCCGAACAGCCACGGCCGGCCGTCGCCGAGTTGCGCCTCGATCCAGTCGATATTGGCGCGGAACTGGTCGCGCATCTGCGGCAGCGCCGCGGTCATGGCGGCGACGTCGAACTTGCCGCCGCGCAACTTCTCGCGATCCTCGATGAAATCCCGCGGGACCTTGTCGCCGATGAAGCCGAACACGAGGTTGACCGTGTTCTGGAAGAACGGCCGGTCGGCCCACATGCCGAGCGCCCAGGGCATGCCGGCATTGCCGGCCGGAAACAGCGTCGGCGTCGGGTAGCGCCGCTCCAGCTCGCGGATGACGATCTGGGTGTCACAATAGATGTCGGCGCCGATCTGCATCGTTGGCGTGCGGCGATAGCCGCCGGTCATCGGCATCAGGTCCGGCCGCGGCATGATCCGCGAGATCCGCACCGAGCTCCAGGCGAGCTTCTTGAATCCGAAGATGATGCGGATCTTCTCGGAGAACGGCGATTGATCGAAATGGTGCAGGATCGGCGTGGGCTGCGACATGGCCTTCTCCCGGGACAGGGTGCGATCTCGACGGACCTTGCCGCATAAGCTGACAAGATTCCGGCCGATCGCAACCTATATTCACGGGCGGGAGGGCGGCGCAGCGCGTTCAGAACTGCTCCGCCCACGGCCGCAGGTCGAGCTCCAGCGTCCAGGCGCTGCGATGCTGGTGATGCAGCACCCAATAGGCGTCGGCGATGGCCGCGATGTTGAGCATGCCGTCCGGCCCGCGCTCGTCCTTCAATTGCGGACGCATGTTCAGCAGGCGGTCGCCCTCGATCCCGCCATCGACCACGACATGGCCGACATGGATGCCCTGCGGCCCGAATTCCCGCGCCACGCTCTGCGCCAGCGCGCGCAGCGCGGCCTTGGCGGCGGCGAACGGTGAGTAGTTGGCCTTGCCGCGCAGCGAACCGCTGGCGCCCGTAAAGACCAGCGTGCCGCCGCCGCGCGCAAGCAAAGCGGGGATCGCGGCCTGTGCCAGCTGGAAACCGCCGAGCGCGTGTTCGCGCCAGTGCTCCTCGAAGCGCTGCTCGCTGACCTTCAGAAACGGTGCCGGCCGGTTGGAGCCTGCATTGTGCACAGCCATCGCGAGCGGTGCGAGCCGCTCGGCCGCCGCGACGAAGCGCGCGACGTCGGCCGCCGTGGAGGCGTCGCCGACCACATGCGCGACCGTTGCGCCGCTTGCGGCCAGCTCGGCCGCGGTCGCGGCGAGCTTGTCGGCATTGCGGCCGGCGATCGCGACGGGATAGCCGCCGGCGGCAAAGCGACGCGCAATCGCGGCGCCGAGGCCGTTCGACGCGCCGACGCCGGCAATCAGCACGCTTCCTTGTACGGCGGTCGGCTCGAGGGCGGATCGGTCGTTCATGGCTTGCTCCATCAAGGTGCCCGCGGCGCGGGCGAAATCATTCGTCGGACGCCATCGCGATGATGCTGTCGCGCACGGTGCGCAGGACGGCATCGGACCGCTTCTGGTCGGTGAGGACGCGCGAGATCGCCAGCGCCCCGACCATCGCACTCACCGCGAGGATTGCGTTGCCGTCGTCATCGTCGCCGAACGTCTCGGCGACCTTGGCGATGAAGGATTCGATGTGCGGCTCTATCACCGCGCGGCACTGCGCATCGGCGCGACCGACATCCGAGATCAGCGCGCCGATCGCGCAGCCCGACTTGGGCGAGTCGCGATGGGCGCGGCTGAGATAGCTCCGCACCAGTGTGTTGATATTGCCCGGCTTGTCGGGATCGCGCGCCGCGTGAGCCGACGCTTCGCCTGCATGCAGCGCTTGTTCCAGAGCCGCGGCGATCAGGTCGGAACGCGAGGCGAAGTGCCCATAGAAACCGCCATGGGTCAGCTTCACCTGCTGCATCAGGCCGCCGATGCTGAGCGCGTCGAGGCCCTTGTCGCGGATCTGCGTCGCAGCCTCGTTCAGAATACGCTCACGGCTCCTGGCCTTGTCGGCCTGGGAATGGCCCATCTCGCCTCGCCCCTGTTTGACTCTCTTTCTGGATTATGACCATCATGCATCTGGATGACAACCATCATTCAGAAATTATCCAGTCACAAAGCAGGGAGGAACTGATGTCCGGCAGCGCGAGCGAAGGGCGGGTCCGCCACGAGCGGCACGACCACATCCTCAAGATCATCATCGACAATCCCGCGAAGAAGAATGCCTTCAGTCCGGAGATGATGGCTGAGCTTTCCGACGCGCTGACGCTGCTCGACAATGACGACGGCCTCTGGGTCGGGGTGCTCTGCGCCGCCGGCGGCAGTTTCACCGCGGGTCTCGACATGCCGAAATTCTTCGGTCCGACGGCGACGCGCAAGCCGCTGCCGGAGGGCAACGTCGACCCGTTCGGATTGTCGAAGCGCTGCCGGAAGCCGATCGTCACGGCGGTGCAGGGTATCGTGTTCACCGTCGGCATCGAGATGATGCTGGCCGGCGATATCGTGATCGCCGCGGACGACAGCCGCTTCTGCCAGATGGAAGCCAAGCGCGGCATCGCGCCGCTGGCGGGCGCGCATTTCCGCTATATCAGCCGCGCCGGGTGGGGCGATGCGATGTATCACCTGTTGCTGTGCGACGAGTTCACCGCCGCCGAGGCGCATCGGATCGGTCTCGTGCAGGAAGTCGTGCCGGCGGGCCAGCAGGTCGAGCGCGCGATGGCGCTCGCGGAGATCATCGCGCGCAATGCGCCGCTTGGAATCCAGGTGACCAAGGAGGCGGGCCGCAAGTTCATCGAAGCCGGCGAGCAGGCGGCAATCGCGATCATTCCGCAGATCCGCGAACGTGTGCTCAACACATCAGATGCGGCCGAGGGTATCAAGTCGTTCATTGAGCGCCGCGCCGCGGTGTTTCAGGGACGCTAGTTGCGTTCACGATACGCGCTCGAAGAAGCTGTGACAATGATGTCGCAGCTTCTTGATTTCGATCACGACAATGTAGCAGCGACTCTTGTCGAGATTCATCGAATCAGGGAGATTCGATCCATTCATTAAATTCTGTTTCGTCCTGCTTTCACTCAAGCGTCCGGTATGGATTCCCATGACAAACGCACGAGTAATAGTTGTCGGAAATAACAAGGGCGGCTCGGGCAAGTCGACAATTGCCATGCATATCGCCATCACGCTGATCAAGGCGGGTCAGCGCGTCGCTACCATCGATCTCGATAACAAGCAGAAGTCGCTGACGCACTACGTCGAGAACCGGTGGGACTGGGCGCGGGAAACCTCGCTGGATCTCGGCGTTCCCGCGCATATGTGCTTCGAGACGGTGAGCGGCAGGAGCGGCGAGGTCGAGACGCTCGGGCGCAGCGCGCTTGCCGAGATCGTCGAGCGGCTCGGCCGGTCGCACGATTTCGTCGTCATCGACTGTCCCGGCCATGACACCTATCTGACGACGTTCACGCATTCGCTGGCGAACACGTTGATCACGCCGCTCAACGACAGCTTCCTCGATTTCGACGTGCTCGGCACCGTCGATCCGAACGAGTTCAAGGTGACCGGCATCAGCCACTATTCGAAGATGGTGGAGGAGGCGCGGCGCCAGCGCAGCACACACGATCAGCCGGCATTCGAGTGGGTGGTGCTGCGCAACCGCCTCTCCACGCTTGGGTCACGCAACAAGCGCTTGGTCGGCGAAGCCTTGAGCGAATTGGCCAAGACGCTGAATTTCCGCCTGGTCGATGGCCTGGCCGAACGCGTGATCTTCCGCGAATTCTATCCGCGCGGACTGACGGCGATCGACGACGTCAGCCAGCTCGCACTCGGTAGCCGGCCGACCATGTCGCATGTCACCGCGCGGCTCGAGATGGAGCGGCTGATGACTGCCATCATGCTCGGCCATCTGGTGGCGCGCCCGCCGGAATCCTCCAACGCCAGCCGCGACGCGGCGTAAGGCGACGTCGGGCCGCTACCGGCAATTGGCGTTGCCGGCGTCGGCGACGATCAGGAACGTGATCGTTCTGGGTGCGAAGACGATCGTTCCGGCGACAGCCGCGTCGCTGTTGAGGGCGGGGATACGGTCAGAGGTCCCGAGCAAGAGCGTCGCGCCATTGAGCTGAACGTTGCCGTCGGCAGGCTTTTCGCTCGCGAGCGTGTAACGTTGCGAGGCGGCTGAGAGCGTGAGCTTGTGCCGCATCCGCCGGTCATTGTTGATGACGAGCAGGGCTATTCCATCAGGCATGTCGCGCGCGCAATGCGCATAGACATGGAAGCCGTGACGCTCCGCGATACCGGCATCGAGCACAATGGTGCCCATCAACCGCCGCCACAGCAGCGCAGCCCAATAGTTCGGCCGCGGCAGATGAGTTCGCTCGTCCAGCAGCCCGTAGTCGCTCGCCGCAAGCGTGTTGTGCATCACCACCTGGACGCCGGCCTTGGCCAGCCGTCCGAGTTGATCGAGGTAACGGAACGTGTCGGCGAAGGTTGCGGCCAGGCGATTGCCGCCGCATGCGGTCTCGGCCGTCTCGGTCAGCCAGATCGGCTTGCCCGGCGCAAGCTGGTCGCGCAGCGTCTCGTAGAGGGCGAGGCTCTCGCCGGTTCGCGCCAGCCATTCGTCCGACAATGCATGCCTTGCCCTGCGATCACCTTCGCATCGCGCCGAAAGCGCGCCATAGTGATGATAGGAGACCGCGTCGACGCCGGCTGCCGATACGGCGAAAAGCGCTTGGGCCTCAGCGCCGGTGCCGATCGTGCCGGGGCCGAGGATCGTCACGTCGGGCGCGGTGTCCTTCATGAAGGCGCGGAACGCTGCAAAATCCCGGCCGTAGGCCGCAGCATCGTAGCGGTTAGGGGCGCTGCCGATGGTCGGCAGATCGGGCTCATTCATGAACTCGGCTGCGGCGATACGCCCGCCGGCCGATCGCGTGAAAGCGAGAAGTTGCCGGGCCTGCCCGGGGCTCCATTGCCCCTCGGCGTCACGCGCGCCCGCGCTGATCGCAAAGGACGTGACGATCGGAGCGTCGACGGCACGCGAGAACTCGATCACGTCCCGCCACTGCCGTCGCGTCAGCACGCCGTTGAAGCCGGCCGGCGGTGCAGCCGGTGGCGTTTCGGAATCTGCAAAGAACGTGCTGTTGGCCCAGGTCCCGCTGACGCGCAGATAGGCAGGGGAGAGCTCGGCGGCGAGCTTGCGCAGCCTGCCATCGTGCAGGTCGATCGGAGTGCGAGCTGCGAACCGCTCCGTCTCTGCACGCCGACGCGTGGCGGCGGTTGCATAGGGCTTCCAGAACCGTCCGCCGGTCACCTCGACCATCTCGATGTTGTAGGACTGAAAACGCGGGTCGATGGTCGCGACGCGCGGCAGGGTCGCGACATTCAGGGCGAGCTCTGCCGCGGCCGCTTTCGTATGCGCGAAGGCTGCCATGGCCGAGACGGCGGCGAGGCATCGAAGCGGATAAGCCCAGCGGTCGCGCACAAGTCCTCGCGGCGTTCCGGATTGTGGCGTTCAGGATGCCGCCGTGGCTTGCTTGAATCAATGCGGGAGCGCGCCTTGCGGCTCGTTCGCGATACGATCCCACAGCGCGCGGATCATGTCCTTCATGACCAGCGCATCCTGCCAGCGGTCGGACAGTTCCCTGCCGTCGGGCCCGGTGATGGCATAGGGCGGGGGACCGAGCTCGCACAGGAAGGTCAGGGTCGCGTCGGGACCGGCGCGCTTGCGCCAGGAGCGGATACCGTAGTCCCACCAGCCCATGAACAGCGACACCCAGCCCTGGTGCTGCGGAAAGCCGAGCGAGACCTGCACCTGCTCGCGGCTCGCGATGCGGCCGTGGATGCCCCAGGCATTGTCGAGGATGCGATGGATCATCGCGTGGTTGACGTCATCGACCGGCCAGGCGAATTCGCGGCCGACCAGATAATGCGAGAGATCGGCGGTGAGCCGCAGATCGGGAAAGCAGTCGAGCAGGTCGAGCATGAAGAACAGGTCGGTCGTCATGCGGTCGCGATGGGTCTCGACATGCACGGCGATGCCGGCCTCGGCAGCAAGCCACCGCCAGCCTTCGAGCAGGGGAATGCAATCCGCGAGCCGGCGCGGCCGAACGTCCGGCTGCAGATTGACGTGATCGGCGCCGAGCCGGGCGACCAGCTCGAGCACCGGTTTCAGGTCGCCGACGCTCTTCGGGTAGCATTGCGCCTGCCAGATCATGCCATGCGCGCGAAGGAAGCTCGTCGCCTCGCGCGCAAAGACAGGATCGATGAAGCGCACGCCGGCGCCGTCAAACCCGGCATCGCGGATCATCGCGAGCTGGGTTTGCAGCGGCCATTCGGCCTCATCGGCCAGCCGTCGCTCCATCGCCCAGAGCGACTGCAGGACGCGCAGTTGCTGCGCCACCGATCAGGCCCGCGCCGGGATCGCCGCGGGAAGCTCGGCCTGTTCGCCTTCGTCGGCGGCGATGTTCTCCTGGTAGGTCTCGGGCCCGATCCAGATCGCAACGACGGTGCAGGCGGACAGGAACATCGCGTAGCAGGCGACCGGCCACCAGGTGCCATAGGCCGCCACCAGTGCGGTGGCGACGAACGGCGCCGGACCACCCGACAGCAGCGAGCCGAGCTCGCGGGCGAAGGCAAAGCCCGCGAAGCGGCGTTGCGGCGGGAACAGCTCGGCGAAATACGCCGCCTGCGGCCCGAACATCGCCGCCGTCACCACGGCGCGCGCCAGGATGAAGGCCAGCGCGATCATGATCCACTCCTTGGTGCCGACCATCCAGAAGAACGGGAAGGCGAGCGCCACGCCGGCCAGCGCGCCGAACATGTAGACCGGCCGCCGTCCGATCCGGTCCGACAATGCCGCGAAGCCGAGGATCGCAAACAGTTCGACCGTGAATGCCAGCATCAGCGCGCTGAGCGCCTCGGCTTTCGGCACGCCGAGCGTGGTGATCACGTAGCTCAGCCCAAACACCGGGAAGAAATAGCCGAGCCCGTTCTCGGCCATGCGGGCGCCGAGCACGACGAAGAAGTTGCGCGGGTGTCGGCGCAACGCTTCCATCGCCGGATTGCTCTCGACCTTGCCGCGCGCGACCACCGCCTCGGTGTAGACCGGCGTCTCGGTGATGCGCATGCGGACGAAGATGCCGACCACGATCAGGAGGAAGCTCGCCAGGAAGGGCAGGCGCCAGCCCCAGCTCATCAAATCCTCGCGCGGCAGCATGGTCACCAGCGCGAAGGCGCCGGCCGCAAGCAGGTTGCCGACGGAGACGCCGAGCGGCGCGAAGCCGCCCCAGAAGCCGCGATGCTTCGACGGTGCGTTCTCGACCAGATAGATCACCGCGCCGCCATATTCGGCGCCGGCGCCAAGGCCCTGGATGACGCGCATCGCGACCAGGAGGATCGGCGCCCAGATCCCGATCTGCCCATAAGTCGGCAGGAAGCCGATCGCGGTGGTGCCGATGCCGATCATCAGGAGCGTGGAGACCAGCACCGGCTTGCGGCCATAGCGATCGCCGAGGATGCCGAACAAAAGGCCGCCGAACGGCCGCACCACGAAGCCGACGCCGAAGGTCAGGAACGACAACAGCGTGCCGACCACCGGATCGCTCTTCGGAAAGAACAATTCGCCGAACACCAGCGCGGCGGCGGTGCCGTAGAGGAAGAAGTCGTACCATTCGAGCGCGGAGCCGATGCTTGCGGCCAGGATCACACGCAGGCGCGATGTGCGAGCGCCATCTCTTGCCATCTCGGTCATTCGTTTCCCCGTTATGTCTGTTTTTATGGTCGTCTTGATCGGGCACGATCTCCGCGCAAACGCGTGCTGCGTTGTCGCGGGGGATCGTGCTCGTGAAAGCAACAATGCCCGCGGCCTGGCCGCGGGCATTGTCTCAGGTCTCAAGCGGCGCGCGTGAAGTAGGATTTCTTCGACGCCGACTGTGTCTCGTAGATCGATCCCTGCCGTTTCGCCGGCGGCAGTGGCATCCGCACCGGCACATCGGTGAGCCGCGGTGCGACCACCGGCGGACCAGCCAGCAAGCGGCTGTTGAACTCGTCGAAGTCCTTCACGCCCATCAGCGGCCAGGCGTCGCTGGCGGCCACTTCATAGAGCAGCAGGTTGCGCGGCCGGTTCGATGTGTTGGTCGCCGAGCCGTGCAGCGCGCGCACGTGATGGAACGACATGCTGCCGGCCTTGCCCATGCAGGGTACCGCGCGCTTGATGTCGTCCTGAATCTGGTCGGGATCGATCAGGCCTGCGAAGTGGCCGTCCTCGCCGTGATGATCCCACATCGTGGCGCCGGTGTGCGACCTCGGCGTCACCAGCATCGGACCGTTCTCGATATCGCAATCGTCGAGCAGCACGCCGATCGCGAGGATGTCGTCATTGGTGTGCGGATAGAATGCCCAGTCCTGATGCCACTCAACCGGCGAGCCGTATTGCGCCGACTTCATGTTGAGCTTGGAGCCGTGCAGGCGAAGGCCGGGGCCGATCAGCTTGGTGAGGATCGAGATCACGGCGGGGCTGCGCCCGATCTCGTCGAAGATCGGGTGCACCTTGTGCGGCGCCTTGATGCGGCGGACGCGCGGATTGTCAGGCGAATGGCCCGGCTCGAGGTCGTAGACGTCGGTGTGCTCGCTCACGCTGGCGGCGCCGGCCACGAGCTCCGCGAGTACCGTGCGCACCTTCGCCAGGGTTTCCTGGTTGAGCACCTCGGGGACCACGATCACCCCGTCGCGCTTGTAAGCTTGGGCCTGTTCGTCCGAAATCATGCCGCTTCTCCCTTTCTGTTCCATGTTAGCGCTAACATTAGGTGATGCTAGCGCTAACATCATGGCTTGGCAACCCGGAATCGTGCAGGCTCCGGCCCATGAGCTCCGAACTGACCGCCCCCGGGACCGGCCCGGCCGGTGCCGCGCCCACCCTTTCAGAGGTGGCCAAGCGCGCCGGCGTTTCCTCGATCACGGTGAGCCGGGTGGTGCGGATGCCCGACCTGGTCGCGCCGGAGACCCGGGCGCGGGTCGAGCGGGCGATGCGCGACCTCGGCTATATCCCGAACCTGGTGGCGGGCGCGCTGGCGAGCGCACGGACCAATTCGGTCGGCGTGCTGGTGCCGACCATCGCCAACTCGATCTTCGCCGACACGGTGCAGGGCCTGTCCGACAAGCTCGAGCCGCTCGGCTTCTCCGTGATCCTGGCGCAGTCGCGCTATGACGCGGAGCGCGAGGACCGCATGCTGGCGGCGCTGCTGTCGCGGCGGCCCGAGGCGATCATCATGGTCGGCTCGCCGGCGACCGAGGAGGGCAGCCGCCTGCTGCGCAATGCGCGCATCCCGATCGTCGAGACCTGGGATCTGCCGGCAAACCCGATCGACGCGGTCGCGGGCTTCGACAATTACAAGGCTGGTGTCGCCGTCGCGAAGCATCTGGTCGCGCAGGGCCGCAAGCAGCTCGCCTTCATCGGCGGCGACGATCCACGCGGCACGCGCCGCTGGTTCGGCTTCAGGGACGAGGCACTGGCCGGCGGCCTTGCCGAGCCGCGCCGGTTGATCCTGGACCGCAAGGATTCCGGCAGCGTGGCGGCGCACGCACGGCTGCCTGGTGTCGATGCGGTGTTCGCCGCCAACGATGCGCATGCGATCGGCTTCATGTCCGGGCTGCGCAAGGCCGGGCTGCTGCGCGACGGGCCTGCATCGGCGCAGCCGGTCGCCGTGATCGGGCTTGGCGATCTCGAAATGGGCCAGCTGATCTCGCCGACCCTGAGCACGATCAGCGTGCATGGCGACGCGATCGGCCGTACCGCGGCGACGCTGACGCTGGAGCGCGGCGGCGAGCGCCGCGTCGATCTCGGCTTCGAGCTGGTGCTGCGCGACAGCGGCTAGTGTGCTGAATGCGAAGTTCGTGCGATTTCGCGGCAGCCACTTTCACGAACTTCGCATTCATAAAGCACACTAGAATCATAAGTTTGCTAGTGTCCTTATCGAATCC